>NZ_JARYTG010000004.1:0-294812 GCF_029911945.1 Winogradskyella sp. SYSU M77433
GTTTCAAAAGCACGACAGTGCTATTGAAAATACCTATCGACAGTAATAGACTTTTTGGTTCGTTTTTGGTCTTTCAATTGCGTAGCACATCATGAGTTCTTAAACAATGAATATCGACGAATAAAAATGAACAAGAAGAAACAAACGAAACAATCTTTAAGTTGCTACCATCATTGTGAACAAAGCAAAGCAATCCCAAAACAATTAATGTTATGCTAAACTCGTTTCAGCATCTCATTTTCACACAAACAATAGATTCTAAAATAAATTCAGAATGACACTACAAATCAAAAAGAGAAAGCAGCTCAAACCCAATTCCGACAGCGTCGGAACCAACGATTTTCAGAAGTAATGAGCACAAATCAATTTTAAGAGTTAAAATCTAGGATTGAAGTACAATCACCAATTTTACTACAACATAAGCAGTTATTAGCGAATGGTGCTTTGCAACTTCCTATAAATCGTTTTGATTTTTTGGTTCGTTTTGTATCAAGAACTGCGAAGCACATCATGAGTTCCTAAACAATGAATATGGACGAATACAAAATGAACATAAGAAAGAAACAAACTAAACTTAGATACTGACTCAAGTTCAGAATAACACAGAACAACCTCTAAATACAATTTACGCACCCCTAACAAATCTCCCTAAGCAACAAAACACCATAAACTAAACACCAAACACCAACAACCAACAACCACAAGCAGGTCATAATCGGATTAAACTCGGGTCATAAGCGGATCATAAGCGGCTTCCATATAGTTTTTTCCTACAAAAAATTCAGAACTATAAAGCAGAGTCCTCAGCAAAACACAAACTCAAAAAAGAACTAAACACACAACTTCTACTATACATAAGCATAGTTCATTTTGATAAGTATAATTTGTACCTTTGCAACTTTGCAAAAAACAACAGGAGGACTATAACCATATATGAGCCATTTCGACGATTCTATTGAAGTAAAAGGTGCACGCGTACACAACCTAAAAAACATTGATGTTACCATTCCAAGGGAAAAACTTGTAGTCATCACAGGGTTGTCTGGTAGTGGTAAATCGTCCTTAGCTTTCGACACTATTTATGCAGAAGGGCAACGTCGCTACATCGAAACCTTCTCTGCCTACGCACGTCAGTTCCTTGGTAGTTTAGAACGCCCAGATGTTGATAAGATTGATGGCCTATCTCCTGTTATTGCTATAGAGCAAAAAACCACCAGTAAATCACCACGCTCTACCGTAGGAACCATTACTGAGATCTATGATTTCTTTCGTTTGCTTTATGCTAGAGCCGCTGATGCCTACAGTTATGAAACTGGTGAAAAGATGGTGAGCTACAGCGATGAACAGATTAAAGACCTTATTCTAGAATCATACAATGGTAAGCGCATCAATATTCTGTCGCCTGTTATCCGATCACGTAAAGGCCATTACCGTGAGTTATTTGAGCAAATCGCCAAACAAGGCTTCGTTAAAGTACGTACAGATGGCGAGATTGTAGACCTTGAAAAAGGCATGAAGCTAGACCGCTACAAAACCCATGATATTGAAATCGTCATTGATCGTTTAAAAATAGACGACACACAAGACAATGAAAAGCGTTTGATGGAGTCCATCAACACGGCTATGTATCATGGTGACGATGTACTAATGGTTATAGACCAAGACACTAACGAACCACGTTACTTTAGTCGTAACTTAATGTGTCCGTCCTCAGGTATATCTTACCCCAACCCTGAGCCTAACAATTTCTCGTTTAATTCGCCAAAAGGTGCCTGTCCAAACTGTAATGGTATTGGAGAGCTTTATGTTGTTAATGAAAGAAAGTTAGTACCAGACGAAACCTTATCCATAAAAAACGGCGCCCTTGCACCTCATGGACCTCAAAAGAAAAGCTGGATTTTCAAGCAATTTGAAACCATTGCACAACGCTTCAACTTTGCATTAACTGATGCTTGGAAAGACATTCCAGATGAGGCAAAACAAATTATTTTATACGGTGGCAAAGATAGCTTTACTGTAGAAAGCAAGCTTCTTGGAGTAACCAGAGACTATAAAATAGATTTTGAAGGTGTTGCCAGTTTTATTGAGAGCCAATACAATTCAGATTCTACATCATTAGTACGTTGGGCTAAGGAATATATGGATAAAGTAGAATGTGATGTTTGCGAAGGTTCTAGATTACGCAAAGAGTCACTTTACTTTAAAGTTGATGGGAAAAGTATTGCTGATATTATAAAGATGGATATTGTTGAGTTAGACCAATGGTTAAACGGTCTCACAAAACGATTATCAAACAAACAACAACAGATTTCATCTGAAATTATAAAGGAAATTAGTAGTCGTGTACAATTCTTATTGGATGTCGGCTTAACTTACTTAACCCTAAACCGAAGCTCAAAATCGCTTTCTGGTGGAGAAGCGCAACGTATTCGATTGGCTACTCAAATAGGATCACAACTGGTAGGCGTTTTATATATTCTGGATGAACCTAGTATAGGTTTACACCAACGCGATAATGAAAAGCTGATTAATTCCTTAGAATCGCTTCGTGATGTAGGAAATTCCGTTATTGTTGTAGAGCACGACAAAGATATGATAGAACGTGCCGACCATGTTATAGATATTGGCCCTTTCGCAGGAAAGCATGGAGGTGAAATTATTAGTGAAGGTACACCTAAAGCACTTTTAAAAGAACGCACCTTAACTGCTGAATACCTTAATGGTAAAAAGGAAATTGAAGTTCCTAAAGAACGAAGAAAGGGTAACGGTAAAATCATAAGTTTAAAAGGTTGTACAGGTAACAATCTTAAAAATATTAGTGTTGAATTTCCTCTTGGAAAAATGATTGGTGTTACTGGTGTTTCAGGAAGTGGAAAATCGACTCTAATTAATGAAACACTTTATCCAATTCTAAATGCACATTATTTCAATGGTGTAAAAAAACCTATGCCTTATAAAAGCATCAAAGGTTTAGAACATATTGATAAAGTAATAGACATTAACCAATCTCCGATAGGTAGAACACCTCGAAGCAATCCAGCAACTTATACCAAAACTTTCGATGAAATAAGAAAGCTGTTTGCTCAGATTCCTGAAGCTATGATCCGAGGCTACAAACCTGGTCGTTTTAGTTTTAACGTTGCAGGTGGTCGTTGCGAAACTTGTCAAGGTGCTGGTCTTCGTGTTATTGAGATGAATTTTTTACCAGACGTTTATGTAGAATGTGAAACTTGTCAAGGAAAACGTTTCAACAGGGAAACTTTAGAAATTCGCTATAAGGGTAAATCTATTAGTGATGTTTTAGATATGACCATTGAAGAAGCTGTAAATTTCTTTGAGCATATCCCTAAAATACATCGAAAGCTTAAAACTATAGCAGATGTTGGTTTAGGCTACATCACGCTTGGGCAACAAAGCACTACCCTTTCTGGTGGCGAAGCACAACGTATAAAACTAGCTACAGAGTTAAGCAAACGCGATACAGGAAACACTTTCTATATTCTTGACGAACCTACAACCGGACTTCATTTTGAAGACATAAGAGTGTTAATGAAAGTTTTGAACAAGCTGGTTGACAAAGGTAATACCGTCCTCATTATTGAGCATAATCTTGATGTTATCAAAACTGTAGACTATATTATAGACATTGGATACGAAGGCGGTAAAGGTGGTGGACAAGTTGTGGCTACAGGTACACCAGAAGATATTATTAAAGACAAAAAGAGTCATACTGCTAGGTTCCTGAAGAAAGAATTGTTGTAATTTCTTACAATAAATATCGAAAAATAGCTTAAATGCAATTATTGTTAACGCTATTAATTTTAGAGTAATTGAATCTCAAACAGATTACTTAACTTGTTGGTATTAACACAAAAACTTAGACATTATGAAAAGTATACTTTGGCTTGTAGCCGTGATTTGTATAGTTGTTTGGCTTCTAGGATTATTAGGTGTAGTACCAGGAATGAGCAGCAATAGTCTTATCCATATTTTATTAGTTATTGCAGTAATTGTAATACTATACAATATAATTTCAGGAAGAAAACCTTTATAGATCTCAACATCAATAAATAAATTTAAGCATATGGATTTTATCTATATGCTTATTTTTTTGCCATAATTATCTATTTATCTCAATTTAACTTAAATTTGGTCGCATCAAATTATAAAAGCCATATTTTTCATATGGCTTTTATAATGAAACAATAAGTTATACTAATTATGAGAAAAGAAAGTAAGCATAAAGGCTGGAATGAAATAAAAACAAATGACTCTTGGGCCATATTCAAGATTATGGGAGAGTTTGTAAATGGTTATGAAAAACTAAGTAAAATAGGACCGTGTGTATCCATCTTTGGTTCAGCAAGAACAAAGCCAGATCATAAATACTACAAACTAGCCGAAGAAGTTGCAGAAAAGATTGTAGAACATGGTTACGGTGTTATTACTGGTGGTGGACCTGGTATTATGGAAGCCGGAAATAAAGGAGCACACATTGCAGGCGGAACTTCCGTAGGTCTTAATATTGAACTCCCTTTTGAACAACACGACAACCCATATATAGATAGTGATAAGAGTCTAGACTTTGATTATTTCTTTGTACGCAAAGTTATGTTTGTAAAGTATTCTCAAGGATTTGTAGTAATGCCTGGAGGGTTTGGTACTTTGGATGAACTATTTGAGGCCATGACTCTTATACAAACCCACAAAATAGAGACGTTTCCTATCATTTTAGTTGGTACTGAGTTTTGGGGCGGATTAATGGATTGGATAAAAACAACGCTATTAGAAGCAAATAATAATATTAGTCCAAAAGATTTAGACTTAATTCATTTGGTAGATTCTGCTGATGAGGTTTTAGATGTCCTAAATGATTTCTACAAAGAGTACAACCTAAGCCCTAATTTCTAATGATTTTCTGACCACTTTGGTTTTATGAGGAAAAACGTTGTCATTTTCTTAGTTCTCTGTTTTTGTAACAGTTTTTATATTTCTGCTCAAGAGATGTTTAAAGTTATGTTTTATAACTTACTCAACTACCCTCTTGAAACGGCTGTACCAAATAGAGAACAAGATTTGCAATTCATACTTTCAGACTATCAACCTGATTTGTTTTTAGTTTGTGAACTAAACAATAGTACTGGCGCAAATAATATTTTAAATATTACCAGAAATGCCATAAGTACTGATTTTGAGATGGCAACATACGTTTCCAATACTTCAGATGATAACTATGGAGATCAGAATGATTTACAGAATTTACTTTACTACAACAGTTCAAAGTTTATACTTGAAGAAGAAATTATTGTCCCTACTTATCTAAGGGATTTTAATGTCTATAGGTTGAAATTAAACTCAACAGACCAGGCTACAAATCCAGTAGAGTTTTATGTTATCATAGGACATTTAAAAGCTTCAAGTGGTACTACAAATGCTCAAAGTAGATTTGACATGGTAGAAGATCTAGAAGATTATTTAGATACGCTACCAAGCGATGCTAACGTAATTTTAGGTGGAGATTTAAATTTGTATACTTCGAGCGAACCAGCATTTCAAGAATTGTTGAGCACTAATAACAATATTACCTTTTTAGATTTAGCTGATCGTATTGGTAGTTGGCATAATAATGTTAATTATGTTGATGTATTTTCTCAATCTACAAGAACACAAACAGGAATGGGTGGCACAACTGGAGGTTTTGATGATCGGTTTGATTTTATCTTAGGATCAGAATCTATGATTGCAAATCCGGATATCTCTTACGTTGATGATTCTTATCAAGTTTATGGTAACAATGGTTTAGCATCGTGCCACAACAGTTCAATAAACTCTGTTTATTGTGGTGATTCAAATTCAGAATTTTCGTCTAATATTAGAGATGCTCTGCACAATTTTAGTGACCATTTACCCGTTACAGTGTTATTGGAAACCAATGCTACCTTACTTTACGTAAGTAATGTTGAGAATTCTAAAAAATTGCTACTAGAAAAAACACTTTTTGATGATGTCTTAACGGTTCGTTTGAGTTCAGAAGAGCTTTTTAACGAAACGCTGGAGATTTACAATAGTCTTGGTCAAAAAATTAAAACGTTAAAAACAAATACTGAAAGTGTTCAACGTTTTGATATTTCTGATCTCCAAGGTGGTATTTATCTTTTAGCAGTACCAAAATTGAATTTAGAACCTCTTAAATTTATAATTGCTAATTGATAAGAGCTTTACTCATACTTGTACTTTTTGTTTCCTTTTGTCCAAAAATTTGTGCACAGAACAAAATGGATATTAATGCTGTAGTAGATGTAGAAGCCAAATCAATTGCAATTTCTCAAACCATAATTTACAAAAACGAATCTAAAGACACGCTTTCTGAAATATATCTTAACGATTGGAACGATAGTTATTCTACCAAAAACACACCATTAGCAAAACGTTTTGAAGAAGAGTACAGCACAAAATTTCATTTGGCAAAAAACGAACAGCGAGGTTTTACGGTAGTAACATCAATTAGGGACGGTCAGCACATAACTTTAGATTACTACAGCTTAAAAGAGCATCCTGATGTCATAAAAGTTACTTTAAAAACACCTTTATTGCCAGAGGAATCTTATCATATAGATTTGAATTATATTCTAATGATTCCTGATGCGACTTTTACTGATTACGGTTTTACAAAAGAAAAGGATTTTGAACTGAAGTATTGGTACATTACACCAACAGTTTATGATGGCAAATGGAACTACTACAGCAATAAAAATCTCGATGATTTATTTGTTCCAAAATCAGATGTTACCATAAGTTTGAAACATCCTTTAAACTACCAAGCTACATCAGAATTAGATCTTGTTTCTTTAAGCCCAAATAATCTCACCAAATTACAAACCACTGTATTTACTGGTAAAGACAGAACAAACACGTATTTGTCTTTAAAAAAACTTCCAAGATTTAGTTATGTACAAACCGATGATTTTACAGTAATATCTAATATCTCCGAAAAGAATTTAGATCCGAGAAATAAAGCTTTAATTACAGATAGAATTACGCGATTTTTAACCGAACATCTCGGCCCTTATCCTCATAGAAAATTATTGGTTTCTAAAATTGATTACAATAAAAATCCATTATATGGCATCAATCAGTTACCAGATTTTCTTCGTCCATTTCCAGATGATTTTCAGTATGAATTGAAACTCTTAAAAACATCTTTAAAGAATTATTTAGACAATACATTATTATTAAACCCACGAAAAGAACATTGGCTAAGCGAAGGTTTACAAATCTATTTTTTAATAAAATATGTTGACCGATACTATAGCGACACCAAACTGTTAGGAACGCTAGCTAATATTTGGGGTATTAGATCTTTTCATGCTTCTGATTTAGATTTTAACTTTCAATATTTTCTTTATTCGATGGAGATTGCTAGGAAAAACTTAGATCAATCATTAACAACTTCTAGAGATTCTTTAACCAAGTTCAATGCAAATATTGCAGGAAAATACAAAGCTGGTGTTGGCTTAAATTACCTGAATGAATTCACCACAGACACTGACTTAACAGCAACCTTTACTGAATTTCTAAAAGATAACAAACTAAAGCATATCAATATAAAAGACTTTGAAAACTACGTCTCATCAAAAACCGATAAAGATGTTAGCTGGTTCTTTAACGATTACGTGAACACTCGAAAGAAGATTGATTTCAAAATTAAGTCTATTGAAACTACTGAAGACTCCATAAAACTGGTTATAAAAAACAAACGAAAAAACACAATGCCAGTATCATTATTTAAACTTAAAAATGATACCGTTATTGGTAAGCTTTGGATTGAAAACATCAACAAGTCCAAAACTGTTATGCTTCCAAAAGATAGCACTGACAAGTTTGTTTTAGATTATGATAACGTGATTCCAGAATACAATCAGCGCGATAATCATAAAGCAGTAAAGAGCTCTTTTTTTAACAACAAGCCATTACAATTTAGACTCTTTAAAGATGTTGAAGATCCTGATTACAACCAAGTATTTTTTATGCCCTTAGTAGAGTTTAATAATATTTATGATGGTTTAACTTTAGGAACAAAGGTTTATAACAAGACAATATTGAGAAAACGCCTCAACTATAGGGTTTCTCCTCAGTACGCTACAAAATCCAAATCATTAACAGGCTCTACCTCTATCTTTTATACTCACAACTTAGAAGGCCAAAATCTATTCGACATTACTTATGGTTTGTCTGCAGGTTACCAGTCGTTTGCTGAAGATGCCTTTTTTACCAGAATAAGACCTTCTATTTCATTTTCATTTAGAGATAATGATGACTTTAGATCAGATCAAATCGATCAGATTTCTTCAAGATATGTTAGCATTACAAGAGATGTTGGAGAACTAGCTACCGTTGAAGTTGATGAACCCGATTATGGTGTTTTCAATTTACGCTATACACATTCCAATCCTGGCATAATCAGTTACTCTAGATTTAATACCGATTTTCAATTAGCAAACAAATTCAGTAAACTCTCTTTTAATTATGAATTTAGAAAGTTGACTAGAAGTAATAGAAATATCAATCTAAGGATTTTTGCTGGTTTTTTTCTAGAGAACAATTCAGACCCAGGTTCTGACTATTTCAGTTTTGCCTTAGATAGACCAAAGGATTATTTATTCGACCTTAATTACTTAGGCCGTTCTGAAGATACTGGTTTATTCAGTCAACAGATTATTATTGCCGAAGGTGGCTTTAAATCTAAATTAGAAACGCAATTTGCCAATCAATGGATGACCACGGCTAATTTTAGCACATCTATATGGCGCTATATTCAATTTTATAGCGATGTTGGTTTGGTAAAAAACAAGTACGATTCTACAAAATTTGTTTATGATTCTGGTATAAGACTTAATTTAGTAGAAGATTATTTTGAAATATACTTCCCTATGTATTCTAACCTTGGTTGGGAAGTTGGTCAACCTAATTATGATCAAAAAATACGCTTTATGTTTACCGTTGATCCTCAGGTACTTTTAGGTCTATTTAGACGCAAATGGTATTAACATATTCTTATCAAAAAGTTAATATTATGAGTTTTTTTAAATAAAAGTTTAAAAAAATTAATCTTTTTTGAGAATTACTCAATATTATAACGTTTTTACTAGTTGCAAAAGATAATGGAATTTAGTAATTTTGTGCATCTTAAAAGTACGCTCTATGAAGATGAACCCTAATACCAAAACCGAAATTACATTTGAAGATTTTAAAACAGAAGTTTTAAATGACTACAAAGTTGCAGTCACTAGCAGAGAATGTAGTTTACTCGGTCGTAGAGAGGTTCTAACAGGTAAAGCCAAGTTTGGAATTTTTGGAGATGGAAAAGAAATCCCTCAGATAGCTTGGGCAAAAGCCTTTGAAAATGGCGACTTCCGTTCTGGCTACTATAGAGACCAAACATTTATGATGGCTATTGGTGAATTAACCATAGAGCAATTCTTTGCTGGGTTATACGCCAACACTGATATAAAAGAAGAACCAATGTCTGCTGGTCGACAAATGGGTGGCCACTTTTCTACGTTTAGCTTAGATGAAAATGGGCATTGGAGAAACTTAACCGAACAAAAGAATTCTAGTTCAGATATCTCGCCAACTGCAGGTCAAATGCCAAGATTATTAGGTTTAGCACAAGCTTCTAAAATCTATAGGAATGTTAAAGGCATTGATACTACAAAATTCTCGAAAGAAGGTAATGAAATTGCTTGGGGAACTATTGGAAATGCCAGTACTAGTGAAGGTTTATTCTTTGAAACCATAAATGCCGCTGGTGTTTTACAAGTACCTATGGTTATAAGTATTTGGGACGATGAATACGGAATTTCGGTACATGCCAGACACCAAACTACAAAAGAAAATATATCTGAAATCTTAAAAGGATTTCAACGTGATGAAAATAATAAAGGTTACGAAATCTTAAGAGTTGACGGTTGGAACTATCCTGAATTGATAGACACTTATCAGCGTGCTGCGAAAATTGCTAGAAAGGAACATGTACCAGTAATGATTCATGTTCAGGAATTAACGCAACCACAAGGGCATTCAACTTCAGGTTCTCATGAGCGCTACAAGAATAGTGAACGCTTAGCTTGGGAAGAAGAGTATGACTGTAATACACAGCTTAGAGAATGGATGATTAGCAATAACATTGCTACAGACGAAGATTTAACAGCCTTAGAAAGACAAATCAAAAAAGAGGTAAGAGATGGTAAGAAAGCCGCTTGGAGCGCTTTTATAAATCCAATTCTTGCAGAACGCAAACAAGCTATTCAATTGCTTGAAAAATTAGCGGCTTCTAGTCCTAATGGTGTCTTTATTACAAAACTGAAAAACGATTTATCTGCTATAGATGAGCCATTACGACGAGACATCGTTTCTGCTACCAGAAAAGCACTTCGCTATGTGGTTGCTGAAAATTCTGTAGAAAGAAGCTCATTACAGCAATGGATTGATAACTACCTAAGTCAAGTTCAACCAAAATATAGCTCTCACTTATATAGTGAGTCTGATCTAAGTGTTTTTAATCAAGCTGAAGTTGAACCTACTTACGATACTCATGCTAAAGAAGTAGATGGTCGTATTGTGCTAAGAGAAAACTTTGATGCTATCTTTAGCAAATATCCTGAGTCGCTTATTTTTGGTGAAGATGCAGGTTATATTGGTGATGTAAACCAAGGTCTAGAAGGTTTACAAGAAAAACATGGTGAACTCAGAGTTTCAGATACAGGAATTAGAGAAGCGACAATCGTTGGGCAAGGTATTGGTATGGCTATGCGTGGCTTACGACCAATAGCCGAAATTCAGTATTTAGATTACATAATGTATGCGCTTCAGATAATGAGTGATGATTTGGCTACGGTTCAGTACAGAACTAAAGGTCGCCAAAAAGCACCACTTATTGTTAGAACTCGTGGTCATCGTTTAGAAGGTATTTGGCACAGTGGGTCCCAAATGGGAGGTATTCTAAATCTAATTAGAGGAATTCACGTCCTTGTGCCTCGTAACATGACTAAAGCTGCAGGATTTTATAACACATTGTTAGAATCCGATGAGCCTGCACTTGTTGTAGAATGTCTTAACGGTTATAGATTAAAAGAAAAACTACCTAATAATATAGGTGAATTTAAAACTCCTATTGGTGTTGTAGAAACCGTTAGAGAAGGTGAAGATATTACGCTTATTTCTTATGGCTCTACACTACGTTTAGTTGAACAAGCTGCTAAAGAATTATTAGAAGTTGGTATTGATGCTGAAGTTATTGATGTGCAATCCTTATTACCTTTCGATATTAATCATGATATTGTAAAAAGCATTGCCAAAACTAATAGATTCATGGTCATTGATGAAGATATTGAAGGAGGAGCTTCATCTTACATATTAAATGAAGTTTTAAACACACAGAATGCTTTTCAATATTTAGATAGTCAACCAAAAACATTAGCTGCCAAGCCACACAGACCAGCCTATGGTACAGACGGTGATTACTTTTCAAAACCATCAGTTGAAGATATTTTTGAAGCTGTCTATGCTGTGATGCATGAATTAAGTCCGGCTGACTTTCCTAAATTGAGATAATAATATTATCATAAAGTTATATATAGAACCATCACATCGCTGATGGTTTTTTTATATTTATATCTCAACCAACATATTATGCTAACCAAAAACGAGAAATCAGAATTAAGAAGCACCATTTTTAGACATTTAGATGGTATTGCAACTGCTACTACAGCTTATGCACTCCATAAAAAAGGAGTCTTGGAATACATCTTAGCGCAAAAAAAAGTAACCCTAGATGAAGTTGTTGGAAAATTCAATGCCAATGACGGTTACCTTAATGTTGCCTTACGCGTATTGTGCTCACAAGGTTGGCTAGAGCAAGTTTTAGACAACGAGACTGACCATATTTTCTATGAGACCAACAGTAGGTCTAATGACGCATTTAAATTGGTTCCAATTTATGAAGATGCTGTGAAGCTTTTAAAGTATTCCGATAAGTTTGCTGAAGAAAAAATGATAAGTACTGACGCTTTTATTGCTTTAGAGCGCGTTTTCAAAATGTTTGAAACCAATTATGGTTTAGATATTTCAGATTCATCATCAATTGAATTTCAAGTTTTAAAACATCTCGAAGGTGTTATTGCTGGTCCTATTATCGTTTTACTTGGTGTAAATGGGTTATTTCATAAGTATTTTATGGAAGCCTCTTTTACGGCTGAAGAGTATCATAAAAACCCTGAAAGCTTCAAAAAAGTTTTGGATTTTCTCGCACATTTAGGTTGGTTCAAAAAAAAGAAAAATACTTATCAGTTTACTGATAAAGGACTGTTTTTTGCCAAGCGCGCCAGTGCTTATGGTGTTACCGTATCTTATATTCCAACATTTTTACAACTCGATGAACTTATTTTTGGAAATCCTTTAGTACTTCAAACTTCATCAGCAAATGATACCGAAAAGCATGTTCATAGAGAAATGAATGTTTGGGGAAGTGGTGGCGCTCATACCACATATTTTAAGGTTATTGATGAAGTTATTATAGATTTATTCAACCGACCAATTGATGAGCAACCTAAAGGTATTCTTGATATGGGTTGTGGTAACGGAGCTTTTATAGAGCATATATTTAATATCATAGATCAACAAACCCTACGCGGAAAATTACTAGACGAACATCCCTTACTTTTGGTTGGTGCAGATTTCAACAAAGCTGCACTAAAGGTTACTAGAGCCAATTTAATTAAAGCAGATATTTGGGCTAAAGTCATTTGGGGAGATATTGGTAGACCAGACTTATTGGCTTCAGATCTAAAAGAAGATTATAATATTGAACTACACGACCTTTTAAATGTAAGAACATTTTTAGACCATAACCGTATTTGGGAAGCTCCTAAAAAAGCCTACAACTTCAACAGTGAATCTTCTGGTGCTTTTGCTTCAAAAGGAAAACGATTGCCAAACAATAATGTAGAAGCCTCACTTTTTGAACACTTACAAAAATGGAAACCTTATGTAGAAAAATTTGGTTTACTCATTATAGAATTACATACTATAGACCCCAAACTCACGGCTAATAATCTAGGAAAAACTGCAGCAACAGCTTATGATGCTACACATGGCTATAGCGATCAATACATTCTAGAAGTAGATGTTTTTAAAGCTGTAGCTAAAGAAGCTGGTTTATATCCAGGTGAGCATCATTTTGCGAAATTTCCAGATAGCGAATTAGCTACCGTAAGTATAAATCTTTTGAAAGGTAGACAATAATCATTTCTGATACTTTAAAGCTAATTTGTTGTACTTTGCACTCAAATTTTTATAATTAAAATGAAAAAAATAATTCTTGCCCTGTTAGTAACCCTTCCACTATTAGGTGTTGCTCAAAAAATCAAAGTAAAAAAAGGTATCGTTTCTTTTGATGGTACTGATGTTGCAAAAGTTGATGACGATGTTAGAAACAACTACAAATTCTCAACCTTAAAAGGAGAAAAAGCTTTTGATGTTGTTTTTAAAGGTATGTCTGCCAATAACCTTGAAGGTTTTCAATGGTTAGAGCTTACTTCTGCTGATGGAAAAGTTACAGAAATACCTTATGAGGTTTTAATGACTTCTTTCAGCGTCACTAAACTCGTTATTAAATTGCTAAGCGAAAAATACGAACTCATAACAATGAATGGTATTGATATGGCTAAAGTTGATGAGTTCTTTGCGGTTGAACGCGAAGTTTTAAGTGATAAATATGCTAAAGCTGTTGTATCTGCAAAAGCTGATGAAGCAGAACGTCAGGCTACTGTTGGTCGTTACAATCCTTTTGTAAAAGATGACGGTACTATTCTTTTTGGTGGTTCTACAGGTACTAAAATTGCTGGTAGAGCTTACTATTCTGATAATACTTACACTGTTAAAGATTTAGATGGAATAACTATTGGTACAGCTAAAGGCTGTTCTACTTGTACTGATGTAGATGCCAAAACTTATACTGACGAAGAGTTTAAATTCGATTATGGTTCTCGTACAATGATGACTGGTAGATTCTCAAGATCTTTTGCTCAAATATTTGTTGAAGAACTATTGGGTAGAGGTTATGAATTACAGCACGAAGCTAAAGCTTACAAAGCGCGATTGCATAATGAACGTGTAAAAATCGCTAAAGAAAACAGTGTTAATTTATATGGTGCAGATGGATACGTTCAAGAAGAAGACGGTACCAAATATTCTGGAACTGTATATGCTATTTTTGAAAAACTTGAAATAGATCCTACCAAACAACAAAGTGATTATGCAGAAATGAACTCCATAGATAAGTTCGGGAAGTTTGTGAGCATAAAATACCTCAATGAAAAAAACAGAGAGCGCACAAAAAAATTCGCAGCAAAACAAAACATAATGTTTTGTGCTATGGATAATGGTGAAGAAAAGTGTTTTATGGGTTTAAAAACTAAAGGTAACGCTCTAAAAAAATTATCTAATGCTGCTAGCTTTGGTTTTGACAACTCTTACTTTTATGAGATTGTTTATCAAAACGGAAATCATATGGTATTATCTAAACCTGGTGAAGAAGGTACATACGTCTTAAAATTCTCAACTAAAGATGAAGGTTTTATGATTGATACCAGATCTAACGATAAAGTTTCTGAGAAACTTGCTAAATACATTTCTGAGTGTGATGCACTTTCTAAAGATATTGAAGAAGAAGAATTTGACTTAAGTAACTTAGAAAACTTAAAGCAAATTATAAACGAATATTGCAAAAGTTAACATATAAGGCTTAACGAAAAATATAAAGAAAGAAGGTGAAATTACCTTCTTTCTTTTTTTAATAATACATTAGAGCATGCAAATAGAATCTATATCCACCATAAAGAAAGAACTTCAACATTTACCAAAGGAAGATCTATTAGAGTTTTGTTTACGTTTAGGCAAATTCAAAAAGGAAAATAAAGCACTACTAACATATTTATTGTTTGAAGCTAATGATGAAGACAGTTATATCTCAAGTGTAAAATCTACCTTAGATGAACTCTTTAACGGTATGAATACCAACAGCTATTTCTACATGAAAAAGACCATCCGGAAAATATTAAGAGAAATTAGAGTGTACAGTCGTTATTCCTTAAAAAAATCTACCGAAGTTGAGCTCCTACTCTATTTTTGTGAGCGCTTAAATGAACTAAGACCATCCATTCACAGAAACCGAACACTAAGTAATTTGTATGAGCGACAAGTGATTTCTATCCAAAAAAAGATTGGTGCTTTACATGAAGATTTACAATACGATTACAATCTGCAATTAGAAGCTTTGAAGAAATAACTTCAACTTTTATTATAAAATATTATTGTTTTTTAGCCTTTCGGCTGCCTTCATACATTTCGTATTTTACAAAACGAGATTCTAGCTTAGCATTAAATACTTTTATTTTTCTAGAGGGACGCAATCCAACCGATTTTAAAGCTTCAAGATTAGAAGTTACCAACCAAGCATTGGTATTTGGGTAACCGTGTTTTAGCGTTGTACCAATATTGCCATAAAACTCTTCAACATTCAAATTTTCTAAACGTTCGCCATAAGGTGGATTAAAAACCATATGCAATTTCTCGCTTCCAGCTTTTTGGGTTTTAAAGAAATCCTCATGCTGAATATGCACAAATTCATCTAAATGTGCATTCTTAATATTGTCCTTAGCCTTTTTTACAGCCGATGGAGATTTATCGTAACCTATAATTTTATGATGAAAATCTCGTGTTTTGTTCAATAACGATTCTTCAATTTTTTCAAACAAATCCACATCCCAATCTTCCCAGCGTTCAAAGGCAAATTCCTTACGCATTAGGTTTGGCGGAATATTACAGGCTATCATAGCTGCTTCTGCCAAAATAGTACCACTACCACACATTGGGTCCATAAAACCTGATTGACCGTCCCAACCGCTCATCATAATTAATCCTGCAGCTAAAACTTCATTTATAGGTGCTATATTAGTCGCCATTTTATAACCTCTTCTATGCAAAGATTCCCCAGAAGTATCTAAAGAAATGGTACAACGCTGACGGTCTATATGCACATTTATTTTTAAATCTGGAAAGCGTAAATCTACATCTGGTCGTGTACCTCCATTTTCCCTAAAACGATCTACAACTGCATCTTTTGTTTTTAGAGCTGTGTATTGTGAATGCGTAAAAACACTATGGTGTACCGTAGCGTCTACAGCCAAAGAACCTGTTGGTTTTAAATAGTCTTCCCACTTTATGTTTTTTACGTTCTTATAAAGGTCGTCTTCCTTAGCAACTCTAAAGGATTTTATAGGTTTTAGAATCTTAATAGCTGTTCTAATACCCATATTGGCTTTATACATAAAACCTTTATCACCAACAAAACTCACATTTCGCACACCTTTCTCAACATCCATAGCACCTAGTTGCGTTAATTCTTTTGCTAGTATATCTTCAAAGCCAAATAATGTTTTGGCTACCATTTTGAAATTATTGTCCATCTTCTTCGTCTAATGAAATGCAAAAATACAGTATTTTTGCAGGACATTTTTTATTATGACAAAATCTACTCAACAATGGTATGCTTCGTGGTTTGACACACCTTATTACCATATATTGTATAAAGATAGAGATCATTCCGAAGCTAAAATGTTTATGGATAATCTCACTAACTACCTTAATATTCCTGAAAACGGAAAAATATTAGACCTTGCTTGTGGTAAAGGCAGACATTCTATTTACCTTAACTCGCTTGGGTTTGATGTTACTGGAATTGATTTATCTGAGCGTAGCATTGCGCATGCCAAACAATATGAAAACAACTCATTAAAGTTTGATGTGCACGATATGACCAAGCCTTACCCTGAAACTTTTGATGCCGTTTTCAACCTTTTCACAAGTTTTGGATATTTTGAAGATGATACTTGCAATCTCAAAACCATTAAAGCTATAAAGACCGAACTTAATGACTTTGGCTTGGGTGTTATTGATTTTATGAATGTTAACCACGTTCTTGAACATTTAGTGGCAGAAGATATAAAAACAGTTGAAGGTATAGACTTTCATCAAAAACGCAGTTATGAGAACGGTTATATTGTTAAGAACATCAATTTTGAAATTAATGGTGAAACCTTTGAATTTCAAGAACGCGTAAAAGCATTTAAACTAGAAGACTTTCAAGAACTTTTTGAACAAGCTGGTGTTTATTTATTGGATGTTTTTGGTGATTATAAATTACGAAAATATCACCCTGAAACTTCCGAGCGAATGATTATGATTTTTAAGTAACTTGCAAGCATGAACAAGTATTTGTTTCCCTTATATGCCGTAATAATAGGTATTTTAATTGCTCAGTTTTCAAAAAAGCAAAATGCCCTATTTACAAAATTACTCCTATCGTTTAGTGGTGCCTTTTTACTAGCCTTAACCCTTTTTGATCTATTACCAGAAGTCTACCATCATGTTGAAGCTAAACTTACAGGCTTGTACATAATGTGTGGTATTTTGCTTCAGATTATTTTAGAATTTTTATCCAAAGGAGCTGAGCATGGCCATATTCACATTCATAAGGATGATACTAAATTTCCTTGGTTGCTATTCATCAGTTTATGCATTCACAGCTTTTTAGAGGGTTTTCCTATTCACCAGCATAACGATATGGTTTATGGTGTACTTATTCACAAAATACCAATTGCTATACTGGTTGCTACATTTTTATTTCAATCGAGTTTTAGTAAATTACAAATCATAAGTTTTTTAGCTGTATTTGCATTAATGACACCTTTAGGAACTTTTATTTCTAATAACACTAGCTTAGCAACCGCATATATAGACGTTGTAAATGCTGTAGTTATTGGTATATTTTTCCATATATCTACCACAATTTTGTTTGAAACTGGTGAAGGCCATAAGTTTAACCTTTCTAAACTCGTTGCGATTTGTTTAGGTATTTTAATCGCCTATTTTATTTAGTATGTTTTCTAAAGAAGAATCACGATTATTACGACAAGAATTCTGGACCAGCTTTGGCAAATCCTTTCCAAGAAAGTGGTTACTTTATGATACTAAAATAAAGGGCTTTTCTTTTAAATTTCATTTTGATACCAAATCTGCTTTGGTGGCTTTAGATCTTGAAGATGATCTGGAAAATCGCATTAATTGTTGGGAAAAGCTTGTTGCTTTAAAAGGTATTTTAAAAAGCGAATATTTACCAGATGTGATTTATGAAGAAGAATATTTTTTAGAAAACGGTAAGGAAATCTCGCGTATCTATTTGACTTTAGAGCAAAAAGCATCTATTCACAACAAAAATACGTGGCGAGAGGTCATGGAATTCTTTAATGAAAACATGAGCTTATTTGAAGCTTTTTTTGAGGAATATAGAGACATGATACAACCTTAGAAGCAAATTACTCTGTATTAGACTTATAGAAAATTAATCGTTAGATTTGTAATAAATACATAGTATGGATATAGTTAATACTTATATCCGGTTGTTGTACGTAATTTTGACCAAACCCAGAACTTAATGAATAAACCTCTAATTTTATTATTTCTATTTTCTCTATTCTATTCGTGTCAAGAAAAATCTTTCAATTACAAAATACTTCAATACGAGGGAACTGACAGCTTGAATACTAAAGTTGTGAAAAAGGTTAAGTTTAATTCAGATAGCTTGGTCATTTACGAGGAATATAGAGGTTATAAATCTGATAATGCAAATAGTATATCCGATGTGAATACAACCTATATTTACAAAGATACTTTGCTGACAAAAACTATAAAGTATCGCCCTAATCTTAAAGGTGTTTGTTGCGACAGTTCAAAAATGGAATTTTTCTACAATAACAAAAACTTATTGGAAAAAAGAATTGCTTACGATTACAGACGAGTATTAAAAAAAGGTATGCCATTTAAGGACAACTTAACCTCTGACGACTTTGAAAAGGAACGTCAATGGAAATTGAGCTCGGAAACTTTTTACTCATACGATAGTCTTGGTCGAAAAATAGAATATAATGCACCTGAAAAACATTGGAGCAGTCAAAACAGATATGTTTGGACTTATGACAATCAAAATAGAATCAAAGAAGAGAAATCTTTTGACCAAGAGAGACTTATTTGGACTAAATTCTATGAATATCAAAAAAACAGTTATAAATATACTATGACTTGGTACGATTATGAGGGAAATCCAAGACATCTAAAAGATAAAAGCAAAAGCTGGGAATATAGACCTCTAAAAATCTGTGAGTATAAGCTTAACGATAATGGACAAGAATTAGAAGAATTAGCAACGACAGAAACAGGAGAATTTATTAGCAAATTAATAACCGAATACGACAGAAAAAATCGAATTGCTAAAACGACTAAATATCTTGAAAAGGACAAACCGATTATGACTCACATTTATGAGTATGAATAAAAAAAACTACGTACAACAACGGCTATAGTTTATTACGGCTGAAATTCCTAATCGGAATTTCAAGCCTTTTTGCTAAATTTATGGTTACGGCGGAATGATACTCGCGTACCATTCCGTAACGAAACCATAGCCAAAACCGTTGTGCATAATGTCCCAAAACCCGCGTAATCTGAATTAAAATTTGAGAAAAAAAGAAATATTTTGGCTGATTGGAACGACAATCCTCGTATTGATTTTTAACACCTTGATTTTCGGAATTGACGCACTGAAATCTGACTCAACTCTTGACATAAATGTTCACGACACTTATTTTGTGATTGCCAATTTTCATTTTATACTATTACTCGGAGTATTGGTGTTTTTTGGAATTTACCTTATCCGAACATTACGCAGGAATTTTAAAAACCTGACTGCAAATCTGATTTTAATGATTTCAACAATTTTGTTTATAATAATCCTAAACGGAATTAGCACAATTGTGGAGAATTTTATTCAACAAACTTCTGGTTGGACTATTTATCCACCTTTGAGTACTGGCAACGGAATAGAACAATTTGAACAAGAAATTGAACCGAAAGAAAATAATTTCGGAATTTTATCAAGTGTTCTTTTTTACACACAAATATTACTGCTGATTTTCTTGGCTTATTGCGGATTTAAAACCGGACTGAATTATAAACGAAATGAATAAAAAAAACTGTGCACAACACTGGCTATAATCCATTGCGGCTGAAATTCCGATAGGAATTTCATTGTAATTTTCTATCTTTCGGCTTAAGCAGGAAAGAATCCTGCGGATTTTCACGCAACGGAACTATACACAAACCGTTAGGTGTATATTAACATTGAATGAAAAAGATCATCCTAATAATATTAGCAATCATAACACTAAACTGTAAGAATACATTTAGTGAAAATGAAAACCTCAACATCGCTAAACAATATTACAAAGCATTAGATCATTCTGATAGTTCACTTATGAACAAGCTAATAGCAGATAGTCTTACAACTCATATAACAGAATACAATTATACAGAAGTGTTCTCTAAAAAAAGATATGTTGAAGATTGGCTAAAATGGGATTCAGTTTTTAATCCGACTTATAAAATTCTAGACATTGTAGAAGACAATGAAAATGTAAAGGTTAAAGTCTCAAAAGTTGATGAAAGAATATTATTTCTTCATCAACAGCCAATCATTACTATTGAAGAAATAACTTTTCTAAATGGAAAACCAACAAAAATTGAGAGTACTTATGATATTTTCAATGTTGAGAAATTTTCTAAAAATGTTGAAGACCTCGTCAATTGGATAAATGATAATCACCCAGAATTAAATGGTTTTTTACATGACCAAACCAAGTCTGGAGGCATAAAATATCTAAAAGCTATTGAACTTTATAAAAAAAAGTACACATACTAAAGCACCATAAAAACCTATGAATAAATGCATTATATTTATTCATCCTAAATAATAGTTCAATGAAAATGAAAAATAAAACTTCGGACTTATTCATTCAGATAATTTCAGTGACAATCGGTGTATTTCTTGGGTATATAATTTCAAATTGGTCTGCTAATAGTAAGGAAAGTGAAAAACTAAAATCACTTGTTGAGAATATAAAAGCCGAAATACATGACAACCAAACAAAGGTCAGCCAAGTTATAGACTACCATCGTATGATTAAAGACAGTACAGGCTATTATCTAAACAAAAAAGATTTAGTAAATTTTAAGCCTACCTTTTTCAAAGGTGTAAACACACTTACATTTTCTAATAGCGCTTATCAAACCGGAATTCAAACAGGTTTATTCAATAAAATGAAACTAAAGAATGTTCAAGCTATCAATGACATCTATACTAAGCAAAGGGCTTATGAAGATTTTGCCAACTTGCTAATGTCTGGTCTTATAACGATGGATTTTGACGAGAACAAAGAAGCTTTTAGAAAAATAGCGATATTTTTATCTATCTCAATGACCGATGTTATTATTAAAGAAGAGCAATTACTTGAAAGTTATTCTAAAGCTGTGGCGTTAATAGATAAATAAAATACAGCAGTCACTACTACTTTTCTTCTCTATAAATACTCGGCAAACTAACCTTAAAACGTACAGCAACTAACCTCACGACAATTACCACAAGTCCGGCAATGATAAAAAGGTAGTTTTCGTCTTTAAGAAATACCCTTAACAAAAAATAAGTAGCTCCACCAAGAATACAAGCTGTAGCGTAAATTTCCTTTCTAAAAATCACAGGGATTTCATTACACAAAATATCACGGATTACACCTCCAAAACAAGCTGTCATAGTACCCAACGCAATACAAATTATAGGATGTAAACCTGCTACTAAAGCGGTTTCTATACCTACAACCGTGTATAAACCTATACCTAGAGTATCAAACAAAAAGAGGGATTTCCTAAGATGCTTCAGTTGATTTCTAAATACTACAGCAAAAATTGCAGAACCAAGAATAACATAAACAAAAGTCATATTTCGCATCCAAGAAACTGGAGCTATACCGATTAAAACATCACGCAATGTTCCGCCGCCTACAGCTGTTACAAAAGCAATAATCAACACACCAAAGGCATCCATACGTTTATGCATAGCGACTAGCACACCAGAAATGGCAAATGCTATGGTTCCTAAAATATCTAGTGTTTGAAAAAACATTTTATTGGCTATTTCTACTTAAACTTCCTAAAAGAGTTTTTATACTCTGAAATCCCGAACTACTTTGAGATCTTGTTTACATACTTTGCGTGTAGTAGTTGTAGTCTTTAATAACTTTTGAAACAAAATCGACAGGTTTTTCTTTAGGCTCAATATCCATAACTTTAATAAGTCGATTATGTAAATTCAATATAATATTATGGTTTCCATTTTTTACAGCTTCATCATATAGATTCTTTATTAATTGCATGTCCTTATCATTAAGCACCATTACCTGACTATAAGTTGGAACATAATCATTAGGAATTTCTCGTAGAAGAGTATCTTGTATGGAAATACGCTCTCGCTCACTAATTACTGTAGTACCAGCAGCAATATCTCCTATGCGTTGTCCATTTCCCTTTATTAAAATCGTAATCGCTGCACCCGCTCCACTTGTAATTGACACATCAATAATTCTTAGAAGCCATCGTATAAAATAATTTGCAAAGCCTGGCTTAGAACCATCTAATTTTACAACACGAGTACCCATTGCAAATTTCCCTACTGTTTTTCCATCAAAAATAGTTTCGAGTAAAACGTAGTATAAAAAAGCTGGTAGAGAAACTATAAGATAAACAGCCCACATATCCCCAAAATCCAAATCAAGAGCTACTAATAATAATATCGAACAAATTACATAAAACAAAATAATAAGACTATCTATAAGGTAGCCCAACATGCGATCTACAATACTTGCCACATTTTGCTGAATGCCTACATTTTGAGCAGTTTCTATTTGATATTCATTCATATTTTCTTTTCTTTGAAAGCCTTAAATAAGTTAATGCATGCGAGAAGCAGCTTTTGTAAAGCAAAATAAAGATAAATGGTTAGAATTTGAAAGTGTTCTTACAAATAAAACCCAGATAAGTCCAAGTGAGCTTTCTGATCTTTATATTGAAGTAACAGACCATCTTAGCTACGCTAAAACATTTTACAAGGGCAGCAACACCGAGCGATATCTTAATCAACTTGCTTCAAAAGCTCATCAAAATATTTACAAAACAAAAAAAGAGCCCAAGAACAGACTGATTTCTTTTTTTAAAACGGAATTCCCAACCATGTTTTACCAACATCATAGGGAATTACTTGTTGCCTTTTTGGTATTTACCCTTTTTACTATTGTTGGTGCTTTTTCAGCAGCTAATGAAGGGGATTTTGTTCGTTCTTTTTTAGGAGATGGTTATGTTAACATGACACTCAACAATATTGAAAAAGGAGACCCTATGGCCGTGTACAAACAACAAGGTGAATTTAATATGTTTTTGGGAATCACTATAAACAATATAAAAGTTGCTTTAATGGCTTTTGCTTATGGAATTATGTTTGGTGTAGGCACACTCTACATAATGATGCAAAACGGTATAATGCTAGGTAGTTTTCAATACTTTTTTTATGATCAAGGACTTTTATGGGAGTCTGCAAGAACTATATGGATTCATGGAACAATTGAAATATCTGTAATAGTTATTGCTGGTTGTGCCGGTTTAGTTATGGGTAATGGCTTATTGTTTACTGGAACATTACCAAGATTAGAATCTTTTAAAAGAGGTGTTATAAATGGCTTAAAAATACTAATAAGTACCATTCCTTTTTTTATAATAGCTGGGTTTTTAGAAGGGTTTGTAACCAGACATACCGAAATGCCTGATTGGTTGGCTATTTTAATAATTTCTTCTTCTTTAGGGCTTATAATATTCTACTATGTATATTATCCTATTAAATTAAACAGAATAAATTTAGAGAAAGACAGCTACAGTTAGTCATCAAAAAATAAAACACACACATAAATATATGACAGAAAAATATATAGAATTTAGAAAACAGCGTGAGTTCAGTTCTTTGCTATCAGACACATTTACTTTTGTTCGAAATGAATTTAAATCATTTATCAAAATAGTTTTTACTGTGGCAGGCCCTTCATTTGTCGCATTTATAATAGCAATGGCCTTTTACACTTACACCGCAGGAGATGTATTTAATTTTGATGTTACATCACCTAACCCTACTGGTTTTAAAAATCCTTTTTTAATAATCATCTCTGCTATGTTTTATTTAATAACTGCTGTTTTAGCCTATGTTTTTGCAGGCTCTGCGGTACTCCACTATATTAAATCGTACATAGAGAATAAAGGTGAAGTAAGCTTGGCGGAAGTAAAACGAAACACTTACAATACATTTTGGGGGTTTCTTGGAGTTAGTTTTTTAAAAGGCTTAATCATTGTCATATCATTGGTGATGTGTGTTTTTCCTGTTCTATATGCAATGGTGCCTATGACAATTGTACTTTGCATATATGTATTTAATTCAAGAAGTGATGTAATGGATTCTTTTGGGCAAAGCTTTAGTTTAGTAAAGGAAGACTTCTGGACAATTTTTGGTGCCATTATAATTTTTGGAATAATTTTATACATATTAAGCTTAATATTCGCTGTACCTGCTATTATCTATACGTATATAAAAATGGGTGTTTTTTCTGGTGAATTTGACCCTGTGAATATGAACAGCTTCGTAGATCCCATTTATATTATCTTAAATATATTGAGCACTTTATTTCAGTTTTTATTAAACCTTATCCTCGTGGTTGCAAGTGCTTTTATGTACTTTCACTTAAATGAAAAGCGCAATTTCACAGGTACATATGACCGTATTAACCAAATAGGCAATACAGAAGAATAAATGCAAGCTTTAAAATTCTTTATTGGTTTTCTTTTTATTTCTCAATTGTGTTTTTCTCAGGTTGAAAATAGACCTGTAAAATATGATGATACTGAAATAAAAAAACAATCTATTTCTGAGGATGACCTAAAAACCTATAAAGAAAATGAAGCTTTTAATTATGTTGAGAAAGAAGCAGACGAAAATTTTTTAGATAAAATTTACAGATGGCTCAACAATCTTTTAAGAGAGTTCTGGGAAGCTATTTTTGGTGTTGGGACCGCGTCTGGTTTTTTGTATTTTGTTTTTCGTGTGCTACCCTATTTATTACTTGCCTTTTTGATATTCTTACTCATAAGATTCTTTGTAAAGGTTAACTCTAAAAATGTTCTTACTAATTCTAAATCAAAAGGAAAAGTAAATTTCACTGAAGAAGAACAGATTATAAAAAACGAAGATATTCCTGAATTGATCAAGAGTGCTATAGAACAAAAAAACTACCGATTAGCAATACGCTATTATTATCTTCTAAGCCTAAAATATCTCATTGATAATAAAAGCATTAATTGGCAACCTCAAAAAACCAATACCGACTATATCAATGAAATTGAAATCAATGAAATAAAAATAAGTTTCCAAAACATTACCAAAATCTACGATTATGTTTGGTATGGAGAATTTAGTGTTAATGACCTAAAATTTGAAAGCTTACGTAAGCCTTTTGAAAACCTTAATCAATCTATTTTAAACTCTTGAGCAAAAAAGGAAAAATATACATAGGGTTATTAGTCTTCTCTATTTTGACTTTAGTTGTGCTGGAAATGACAAAACCGAAAGAAATAAATTGGTTTCCGTCATTTGCTACGCATCACAAAATACCTTTTGGTTCTTTTGTTTTCAATGAACAATTAGAAAGATTATCTAATGAACTTGTTAGAGCAGAACGCCCACCATTTGAATACCTAAATGATAATGATATTAGTGGCACATACCTTTTTTACAATGGAGAAGTACAATTTGGAAAACCAGAATTAGAACGTCTTCTAGAATGGACATCAAAAGGAAATACACTAGTTGTTTCTTCTATGGTTTTTGAGCAAAAACTGTTAGATACACTAAACCTAAAAACTAGATCAATCAGTAATTTTGATCATTTTACAGATACATACCAAGTACAATTAGCTAACCCTAATTTGAATAATGGTATAACTTATAAGTTTGATCGTCCTACTACATTCTATCATTTCAACAAAATAGATACTTTAAATACAAAAGTTTTAGGCTTTATAGATAAGTACGATGAGGAAAATACAAAAATTAACGATTCGCTTATAAATGTCGTTAGTCAACCTTTTGGCAAAGGCAACATTATCCTAAGTACTTTTCCTCAATCATTCACTAATTATTTCATTCTTCAATCTCCAAACCAAGACTATACTGCAGCATTGCTTTCATATATAGATTTAGATAAGCCTATTTATATTGACGCACATTATAAAAGTGGTAAAAAGATTTACACCTCACCTATGTATTTATTTTTGAATACAAAATCTCTAAAATGGGCTTACTACATTGTATTAATAGGTGTTTTAATCTATATAATTTTTGAAGGAAAACGAAAACAACGTGCCATACCTATTGTAAGGCCACACAGAAACCAAACATTAGATTTCACTAGAACTATCTCTAACATGTATTATGAAAAAGGAAAACATTTGGATATAGCTCAGCATAAAATTCAGTATTTCCTAGAATATATTAGAGATAACATGCATTTGAGTACAGCTGAAATAAATGACACTTTTATTAAAAATCTTGCAGCAAGAAGCAATAATAGCATTGAAGAAACAAGAAGTCTTTTTGAATTAATTAAGAACATAAACAATTCTACTAATATTAACCAAACTCAACTAGAGCGGTTAAATACATTAATAGAACAATTTAAATCCAATAACCAATGGAAAACGAAGGCATAAACGAAGAATTAAATTTTGATAGTAGAATTCCATTAGAGGAACTCAAAAATGCTATAGATAATATCAAATCTGAACTGCAAAAAGTCATTATTGGTCAAGACAGTTTTGTGGAGCTACTTATAGTTGCTCTACTTGCAGATGGACATGTACTTATTGAAGGCGTTCCTGGAATAGCAAAAACAGTGACTGCAAAATTATTTGCTAAAGTATTGAAAACAGATTTTAGCCGTATACAATTTACACCAGACTTAATGCCTAGTGATGTTTTAGGAACTTCTGTCTTAAATATGAAAACTTCAGAATTTGAATTTCAGGAAGGTCCCATTTTTTCAAATATTGTTTTAATAGATGAGATTAACAGAGCACCTGCAAAAACTCAAGCCGCTTTATTTGAAACTATGGAAGAGCGCCAAGCAACAATTGATGGAAAAACTTATAAGTTCGATAATCCGTTTATGGTTCTGGCAACTCAAAATCCAATTGAACAAGAAGGAACCTATGCGCTTCCCGAAGCTCAATTAGATCGATTTATATTCAAAATTAAAGTAGATTACCCTTCATTAGAAGAAGAAATTAAAATTATAGCATCTCACCATAATCGTAAAGGTGAAAAGCCACAAAGCCTTATTAATGCCATTTTAGATACAACTTCTTTAGAGGACTATAAATCTAAAACTCAAGCCGTAGTGGTAGAGGAAAAAATCATAAAATATATTGCGGAAATTGTATCTAAAACCCGTAATCATCCTCATTTATACTTAGGTGGCTCGCCAAGAGCATCTATTGCTATTTTAAATACTTCAAAAGCTTTTGCTGCTATAAGTGGTAGAGATTTTGTTACACCAGAAGACATTAAGAAAGCTTTAAAACCCGTATTAAATCACAGAATTATATTAACGCCTGAAAGAGAGATGGAAGGCATGACCACAGAAAATGTAATTGAGATGATTGTACAATCTGTTGAAGTACCTAGATAATAGAGAAATCAAAAGTTCCTATATGAAATTTTTTAAGTCTTTATACATCCATAAACAGCTATATATTTATTTGGCTATTATCTCGGTGTGTTTTCTTATGTCATATTGGATTCACTTTTTGTACTCATTAGGTTGGATTTTGGTAACCCTAATAATTGTTCTACTTACATTTGACCTAATTATATTATACAAACCTAAGAGCGCAATAACTGCTAGAAGAATTCTACCCGATAAATTTAGTAATAGTGATAACAATATTGTGCCCATAACTATTTCTAACCTATATAGCTTTAAAGTTTTTCTAAAGGTTATTGATGAGTTGCCTATTCAATTCCAAAAAAGAGACTTTTTATATGAGACCTCTTTAGAATCTAATGAGAATCATAACTTTGAATATTTGGTAAGACCGGTTGACCGTGGTGAATACTTTTTTGGTCACCTCAACATATTTGTATCTTCTGTTTTAAAAATAGTCAAAAGAAGATACCAATTTCAAAACGAGCAAATGGTGATGGTTTATCCTTCTATCATTCAAATGCAGAAATATGATTTCCTAGCTATTAGTAATTCATTAAATGAATTTGGCCTAAAAAAGATAAGACGTATTGGACATACATCCGAATTTGAGCAGATAAAAGAATATGTCTCTGGTGATGATTTTAGAACAGTAAATTGGAAAGCCACCGCTAAACGAGCTCAGCTGATGGTAAATCAATTTCAAGATGAAAAATCTCAACCTATATATTCCATTATAGATACTGGAAGGGTAATGAAAATGCCCTTTAATGAATTAAAACTCTTAGATTATGCAATAAACTCAGCACTTGCGTTCAGTAATATAGCACTAAAAAAACAAGATAAAGTTGGTATGCTATCGTTTTCTAAAAAAATCGAAAACTTTTTACCTGCAGTCAGTAAACTAACTTATTTAAATAAAATTTTAGAAGTTCTATACAATATTGAAACAAAATTCACTGATAGCGATTTTGGCTTATTGTATGCTCAGTTAAAACGAAAAGTAACACATAGAAGCTTATTATTACTATATACTAATTTTGAACACCTAAGTGCTCTCAAAAGACAAATGCCTTATCTACAAGCGATATCAAAGAAACATATGCTTGTTGTTATCTTTTTTGAAAACACAGAGCTAGAAACGCTTATAAATCAAAACTCTACCGAGTTACAAGATATTTATCACAAAACCATAGCTGAAAAATTTTCTTTTGAAAAGAAATTGATGGTTAAAGAACTCCAAAAACATGGTATTCAATCTATTCTAACAAAGCCAGAAAACCTCACTATAAATACTATAAACAAGTATCTAGAGATAAAAGCTAGAGGATTAATATAGTTGTTAGTAAACTACTAAATACACTTGTCACTTTTTACTTCCTACTTAAAAAAACAATTCATCCTACCAAAACTACAACTCGGTAGTTTCTTTTATTTTTAGTTGAAGTTCCTTCGGATATTTGAACTGTCATTAACCGATAAAACACAACAATTATGAAAAATTTACTATTTACCATCGCTCTAGTTTTTACAACGCTATTTTCGTTTGCTCAAGATTCTGAAAAAGGTATTACAATTACAGTAACTATAGATAACGTGAAAAATAATGAAGGTACTGTTCTATTATCACTTCATACTTCGGAAACTTTTATGAAAGGAAAAGGAGTAATGAGTGGTGAATCTAAAATTGAAAACAATAAAGTTGTCATCACTTTTGACAATGTAAAACCTGGCGAATATGCCATTTTAGCGCTTCATGATGAAAACAACAACAAGAATATGGACTACGAAACCAACGGCATGCCAAAAGAAGATTACGGAATGTCCAATAATGTAATGTCTTTTGGTCCACCTCAATATGATGATGCAAAATTTAAGGTTGAAAATGAAGATATAGACCTTAACATCAGATTCTAAATAACATAATCAATCAAAAAACGAAAAAGGCAGCTTTTAAAAGCTGCTTTTTTATTTACCAGTACAATCTAAACATAATGTTTGGCGTAATACCTATTGAATAACACTCTATAAGTTCTACTGAATCACTTAAGCTGTTATTACCTCTGTATTCTTTTGTAATTAAATTATGTCTATTGTAAATATTGCGAAGTGAAACACCTACTTTCCCTTTTAAATTGCTCTTTTTCGAAAAATTAAAACTATATGTAGATGACAAGTCTAACCTATGATATACAGGAAGCTTACCTGTATTAATTCCGTTATTAAAATCTAAACCATCATCGCTTTCTTCTGCGATAGTATAAGGTCTTCCTGTTTGCCATTTCCAACCTAGTGATGCCTGAAATCCGTCTTTCTTATAACTAACTGCTGTAGATATAGCATGTGTAACATTAGATTTTGAATTGAAGGATTTGTTTTCATTCAAATTTTTAAATTTACTTCTCGCTCTATTAAAAGAGTAGCTCACCCAAGTATTAAAACCATTAAATCGTTTTTTTAGAAATACATCTAAACCCAATACATTCTGATTTCCTACATTAAACTCACTGTTTTCAGGATTCAAAAACCCTAAGGATAACGCAGAAACATTTTTTAATGTCTTGTAATAAACATCTGTATCTACACTAAAACTTCCTTTCGTATAAATAAAACCTAATGACGTATGATGACTATTAAGTATTGGAAAATCATTTCCATCAATTAATCGCCAGACTTTATTTTCTAGAGATAAATCACTAAAAACTGTTTCATCAACTTCATTTATAATCTGATTTTTAATTTCTGTAGTGGCCTGAAGCTTTAAATAATCACTTATATCTTTATGAATTATCAATCGAGGTTCTAATCTTACAGCATCAATTTCTTTATAATATGAACCTCTTAATCCAAGTGAGAAATTGAAACTGGTTTTACTTTTATAATCTACATTTCCATACAAACTATGTGTTTGTATGATACGTTCTTCTGTATCTAAAACAAAACTTAAATCGGCAGTATTAATAAATGCATAAGCGACATCTTTCAAGTTATATTGGTAACCAAAATTATAGATCAGCACATCCGATTTTCGATAATTTAGCTCTGTAGAAATACCTGAATCGTAAATTGTATTTCGCTTTTCGAAATCCGAAACCTGCTCATTATTTTCTTTTGTAATGAAGTTATAATTAAGACTATAATCCGAAAAAAAGGCTTGACTTTTTTGAGACAATTTATCGTTCCATTTTATATCCCAACCTGCACTATAGCCTGAATTGGTAATCACCAAATTATCATTAAACATTCTATTGGAAGTTGTTTCTTCTGAATTGTAGTCTAACTGATTATCGATATTTATTAAACTCACATAAAATGAATTAGACCTATTGGGTTTATAGTTTAATCGCAATGTATAATCCATGAAAGAAAAGTCGTTTTCACCACTGTCACCCTCACTGATTTTAGTGCTTTCAAATACTTTTTCAGCTAGTTGGTTATACGTTGGAGTTTCAAAAAGTTCCATATAACTTCTCCTAACTGATGCTTGCAAACTCAACTTATCTTTAAGTATTGGCAATTCTAATAACGCATCTACATTGGTACCGTTTGCTCCTAATTCAACATTAAGAGTATTATCTATACTTTCATTTGAAAATATTTCTATGACTGAAGATAAACGCTCTCCATATCTGGAATGAGAACCTTTGTTTATAAAATTGATTTTTGATGCCACATTAGGATCTAATGGTGAAATCATTCCGAATAAATGCCCTTTATGGTAAATATTGATGCCATCCCAAATCAGTCGATTTTGATCTGATGAACCACCTCTTACAAAAAATCCTGAAGCTGTTTCGTTTGGACTTAAAACACCTGGTAATAGTTGAATACTTTCTAGCACATCAGGTTCTGTAAGTCCTGGTAAAATTCCCAACTCTGATGGTACTAATTTAAATGAACCATCTTTATTTTTTTCTATACCACTGGTAAGATAGCTTTTAATGACTACCATATCCAATTCCCTGACCGAAGTCATAATTTCTTCTGAACTTTTTAAAACCACAACATAGCGATTGCTCAGCACATTAAAATTTAGATTAGTCTTTTGTTTTATTAGTTCTAAAATTTCTTTTAAAGTTCTTTTCTTACCAACAATGGATATTTGTTTTTTATCTACATCAATATCTTTATAAGAAAATAGAACATCGTATGTGTTTTCTATCTCAGAAAAAACTTTGACTAAACTTTCGTCCTTAAATTCAAGATAAAAGGCCTCTTCTTGCGAAAAGGCCAATATAGGTTGTAACATTAAAACAAAGACATAGATTAACCTCATCTTTAATATCTCAGTTTAATGTTACGGTTTTCTTTTTCATCAAATTTTATGTCTAGTGGGTCAAAAACTGTTTGCAAAGCCACCTTAAGATCATTGTTTGGAAAACTTCCGGTAAACAAGACAGAATCGTCAATAGACTCAGCATCAATTTTAATATTATACTGATTTTCTAAGGCTTTAATGACAAATCTTACTGGTAAACTTTTATAAGTACTTTCACCAGAAATCCAAGTTGGTGAAGATAATTGTGTAGACAACGTTTGCGTAGGCTTTGTGTCTATTTTTCTAATACTAAGAGAAGGCATTAAAACATGTTGAGAGTCTGATGTTTTTACTCCAACTTTACCTTCATAACAAACAACATCAAAAAGATTATTCATAGAAATAACGTTGAATTGTGTTCCTAACACAGTAACAAATCCATTGTCTGTTTCGACTGTAAAAGTTTTTCCTTTTGCAACTTTAAAATATGCTTCACCTTCTAGGTTTATGAGTCTTTCTTCATCCCAAGAATTTTTATCATAGGTAAGTTTCGACTTCGAGTTAAGCACAACTTCAGAACCATCTATTAAAGTTACTGTTTTTGTTTCACCAAAACCAGTTTCTACGATGGTATGGCTATCCTTAAGTACGGTGAACAATCCAAAACATATTAAGATAGTAGCTGCCACACCAATAAGGCTCATCTTGGTTTTTAGCTTACGAACTTTAGAAGTCCTTTTATGTTCTATTCTCGACTGTATTTTTCTAAATGTTGCGTCTGTTGAAGCATTTAATTTTTCTGATACTTCTATACCTTTTCGGAGCTTTAAATAAGACAAATATGCTTCTTCACCAACTCTTTGTTTTAACTCAGAATCGGACAATTTCCCTTCTAGCCATTTGGCTAAAAATGTATCTTCAATGCTATTTATATCTTTATTTTCCATTAGCTTCTACCTTTAATACAGTTAACTGAATAAAAACCCTACTTCATTTTTAAATATTTCCTATTTCGCTTCTCATAGTCAATAAAGCTTGATGCATGCGTTTTTCAACAGCTTTAACGGAAATGCGTAACTCTTCTGCTATTTCTTTATACTTCTTCTTCTCTATCCTACTCATTATAAACACCTCTCTTTGCCTATCTGGTAATGACGCAATAGTTGCTTCTAGTTTTTCTAAAAACTCTTTTTCCAACATTATAAATTCGGGTGACTCATTAGAATTTACTGGCTTATAGTCTTTTTGGTATTTATCTACTACCTTTTCATGCTTTTTAAGATTCAAAAATGAATTATTAGCAATTTTATAGATGTAACTTTTTACTGTGTCATAGTTTACTCTACTACAGTTATCCCAAAGTTTTACAAAGGTATCTTGCAAAAGATCCTCAGCTATATCAACATCTTGAGTTTTAAAAAACAAGAAACGTCTAATGTCTTTGACATATGTATTATATATATGTTCAAAGGTTTTAGGCTTACAAACGTTACGATTATCTTTAGGCATATAGTATTTAATTCATGTGCTAAAACTATAAAAAAAATAATTTGATAAAAAAGTAGGGTATTAAGTTATGTAGTTGTATTAGTATTGATTAACCTCAAAAAAAATTGTACAACACAAAAAAACAAACACAAATGAAAAATTTAAAACTTACAATTTTTAGTATGGTTACAGCATTGATTATGTTTTCTTCCTGTACTAATAATGAGTCTGTTATTGAAGATCCTCAAAACACAGAAGAAAGTGCATCGCTTGTTACTGCTTTAGATGTCTTACAGCAAAGGTTTGATGCCAATGGCAACTTTAATAGAGAAAGTAATCCTGCAGGAAATATTGTTTTCGATTTTGGATTTAACTTCGTTTATCCTTTAGACCTTTCATATAATAATGATGCTACTGTAGTTGTAGAAAGTTTAGACGATTTGGTATATGTATTACTAAACTCAAGCGAAAATCTTTATATAAATAGTATTGAATTTTCTTTTGATATAGAAACATACAATACTACTACAAACAGTATTGAAGTCATTACGATAACAAATGAAACGGATTTCTCGAACTTAATTACAAACTTGGATCTAGACAACACAAATTCTTGCGAGTGTTCTACAGTTTATGATCCTGTTTGTGTTGAAATAACTGATCCAGCCGGAACTATATTTACCATAACCTATCCTAATGCTTGCTATGCTGAATGTGATGGATTCACTCAAACTAATTTTATTGATAGTTGTGAAACTGATTACACCAGTCAATATGATTGTTTTTCTTTAAACTATCCTGTTTCTATCTATGGAGACAATAATAACACAATCGTCATCAATTCAGAAGAAGATTTTTACAATACAACATACGGAATGTATGCTTTCAATTTTGCTTATCCTTTTGATATTACTTTAGAAGATGGAACTGTTGTTACCATAAATTCTCATGGAGATATTGAAGCTGTTTTAGAAGATTGTTACACTGTTGAAAACCCTTGTGATGAATGTGCAGATCAACCAATAGATCCTGTTTGTGTAGAAATTGTAGATACTACAGGAAATACTATTACTTATGCTTACGACAATGCTTGTTATGCATTATGTGACGGTTATACAGAAGCTGATTTTGTAGCTTGTAATTCTGGTAACGACCTTTGTCTGCCAAGTGCCATTTCAGATGCTCTTATAAACAATAGTGGTTGGGCTGTGACAGATTATAATGGTTCTACTGATTATAGCAGTCTTGAAATTTCTTTTGATGCAAGCGGAAGTCTGCAATGGACAGATAGTGGAACAACTTTTAATGGTAATTGGTCTGCTAGTGAAAATCCTGTTAACGGAAACATGTTGTTTTTAAGTTTTTCTGGTCCAAACTTACAGATAGCAAGTGGAGATTGGATGATTACGGATTGTGACCTACCTTGCTCTATTACTTTGCAATCTATAAGTAACGGAGATTCAATGATACTTAGTCGTTCATGCGATTAATTAATTTAAGTTAGTAATGTAAAAAGCCTTCAGGTTTGTATGAAGGCTTTTTTTATTAATCTAAAAATGTATAAAATTTTAAACGGTTTCGCCCAACCAAGCTTTCATCATCCAAACAGTTTTTTCTTGTTCGGTAATAAAATCACTCATCATTGAGTTAGTACCTTCATCATTAGCTTCATCAGAGGCATTAAGAATGCTTCTTTCAATTTTTAATAATTCTGAAAGTGAATCCACAATAAGCTCTACTGCTTTTTCGTCTTTAGAAACATTCTTTCCTACTGGAACTTTCGCAGCTTTTGTATAATCTTCAAAAGTATGCAATGGTGTTGCTCCTAATGTCAATATACGTTCTGCAATTTCATCAACCTTTAAATTGGCGTCTGTATAGAGTTCTTCAAATTTTGCATGCAAATCAAAAAACATACGTCCTTTAATGTTCCAGTGAATACCTCTTAAGTTTTGATAATACAATTGAAAATTTGCTAAAAGCTGATTCAATTCATTAGCTAAATCCTGTGTTTTTTTGGTGTCTAAACCAATACTATTTAGTGTCATTTTTGATATAATTTTTCGTTATATAAATTTACGATATTTTGACCCCTTATCATGATAGTTTTTATAAATACTTTGCATAATTTTATAGCCTAAATGAATAAGCATGACAATTACTCAACTTAAATACGCATTAGCTATTGCTGAGCACAAAAACTTCACCAAAGCTGCTGAAAAATGCTTTGTAACCCAACCAACATTAAGTACTCAGATTCAGAAACTTGAAGACGAATTAGACGTTGTGATTTTTGATAGAGGAAAAAAGCCAATAGAACTGACTGAGGTCGGTAGAAAAATTGTTTATCAGGCCAGAAATATAGTAAATGAAGCAGATCGTATTCAGGATATAGTCGATCAACAAAAAGGATTTATTGGTGGTGAATTTAAACTAGGTATTATACCAACAATAATGCCTACACTTTTACCTATGTTTTTGAATAATTTCATTAAAAAATATCCAAAAATAAAACTGAAAATTGAAGAGTTAACTACTGAGGAAATCATGACACGTATTAACGACGGTCATTTAGATGCTGCCATTGCTGCAACTCCTCTAGAAAGTGATAATATTAAAGAACGTCCTTTATATTATGAACCTTTTGTTGCTTATGTACCAAATAACCATAGGTTGAGAGAGCTAAAAACTTTGGAAGTTTCAGATTTGGATATTGAAGACATGTTACTACTAGAAGATGGTCACTGTTTTAGAGAAGGAGTTATTAACCTTTGTAAAACTTACAAAGCACATGAAGAAGATCATTTTCAACTTGAAAGTGGTAGTATAGAAACCTTAATAAAACTATCTAATGAAGGTATGGGAATGACCTTACTGCCTTATTTACATACCCTAGATATCAATGAAGGGTTTAGTGCTAACCTAAAACATTTTAAAGAACCTTCACCTGCTAGAGAAGTAAGCTTAATCTACCATAAAAGCGAGCTAAAAATGCAGATCATTGATGCTTTGCACAATGTAATCTCTGGTGTTATTCGTGGTGCTATTGCCTTTAGTAATGTAGAAATCATTAGTCCTTTGGCTAAATAAAAAAAGCGACTCGTGAGTCGCTTTTTTTTATGCTTTTAAATAAATTAGACATTGATTTAATTCTGGGTTTTGATTGATTAGGGACTGAATGAAAATCCTTAATTCCTCAAGTTCGTGCGGTAGTAATCTTCTGACTGCTTTTTGCACTTCCTTGCAAAATAATGTGGCATCAAAACTAACTTTGCTAAGTACAGTTTTAGTGTACTCATACATTGCTCTCGCCATAGGTTTGTTCAAGTTTTTAAATTAGTAAGTAGATTTTTTCTATAAGCTGTTATTTTCAATTCAGTCTCTAAGTTAGAAAAAAAATTGAAACCCAAATTTAAAACTTAAAAAGTTTAACAGCCTATTATGTTAAAAATCAGAAAAAACACATTGACTTTAGAATCTATTATCACCATCTAACAAATCGCCCAAACCACCTAAAATACTACCTTCACCTCTATCTTTTCCACCAGCTTTAGGCGCCGAAGCAATAATTCTGTTGGCTAATCTACTAAAAGGTAAGGATTGTATATAAACTTTTCCTGGACCTCTTAACTTAGCAAAAAACAGACCTTCACCTCCAAAAATTGAGTTTTTAATACCTCCTACAAATTCGATATCATAATCTACATCTTGGGTAAAACCAACAATACAACCTGTATCTACACGTAACGTTTCACCTGGTTGTAAAGTTTTTTCTGCCATGGTTCCTCCTGCATGTACAAATGCCATACCATCACCTTCTAACTTTTGCATAATAAAACCTTCACCACCAAAAATACCTCTACCTAATTTCTTAGAGAATTCTATACCAACACTTACACCTTTAGCTGCACAAAGAAAAGCATCTTTCTGACAGATAAACTTTCCTCTAAATTCCGTTAAGTCTATTGGTATAATTTTTCCTGGGTACGGAGATGCAAAAGATACATTTCGCTTTCCTGTAAGATCATTATAAAAAGCCGTCATAAAAAGGCTTTCTCCTGTAAGAATACGTTTTCCTGCTCCTAAGATTTTACCAAGAAATCCTTTATCCTTTTCTGAACCATCACCAAAAATAGTATCCATTTTAATACCATCATCCATCATCATAAAACTTCCTGATTCAGCAATTACGGCTTCTTGAGGATCGAGTTCTATTTCTACATATTGCATTTCTTCACCGTAAATACGGTAATCTATTTCGTGAGCATTTCTCTCACTAAAATCTGGTAATCTTTCCATAATCTGTTTTTCGTTTTAAGTTGATTTGTTTATATGTTGAGTAAAAGAGACATTTGTTACAACATGTTATTCTTTTAATTAATGAGATTAACATGCTTTGACTTCAACTCTTCGGCTACGCTCAGTACAGGTAAGCTAAGTCTGACAGCTCTAAATAACATTTCCTTTTTACTTTAAACTTCTAACTTTTCACTTTCAAAGTCCATTCAAAATTAAAAGAAGACACCTCTACTCCTTCTGCATTTACACCATTGGCACTAAGCCAAACAGTTTGTCCTTCACCTGTTTCAATAGCTTGGGTAATGGCCTCATCTATTTTAGAACCTTCGTTACATTTAAATATAATTCTTCCTGTTGCTTTTTTAGTAAACGTCGCATTATTATTAGCAACTAACATCGATATTTTCTTTCCGCTTTGTCTAATCTTAGTCATTACTAAAGCACCCGTGGTTAGTTCTGCTGCCATACCCTGTACTGCCCAAAACATAGAATTAAACGGGTTTTGATTAATCCAACGATGCTTTACAGAAACTACACAGGTGGTATCGTCTAAAGACTTCGTTCTTACACCTGTAAAGTATGCTGCGGGTAATTTAAATAGTAAGAAAGTATTGAGCTTTGATGGTGAAATAGCCATAGATTGTATTTAGATTTTCCACTAAAATAACTCAAAAATACAACCTAAACCAATGTTAAAAAAATGTTAATTTTAAGTACTATGCGTAACATAATACCTTCTTTTAGACATATATTTGTATAAGAAACTATTATATACTTTTTAAAATGATAGATAATCACCATAAAAACCTAGCAACGTTTATACATCTTTCAACGTTTTCGAGATTTATTATTCCATTTGGAAACTTTATTGGTCCTATAGTGTTGTGGGCTGCCAACAAGGATAAATCTGAATTTGTAGATAAACACGGTAAACAAGCTATTAATTTTCAGATTAGTGTATTGCTTTACGCTATAATTATCGGAACGATTAGTGTACCATATTTCATCTTTAAATTATTTAGAGAACTAGATGTTATAGATTTTCACGGTTTTCATGAATTTCATATTAACATGGGTGAACCTTCACCTCTATTATACATTGGTGGTGGTTTAGGTGTGTTAGCTGTTATTGCTTTTATAATTGAATTGGCATTAATAGTTAGAGCCAGTTTAGCCGCTAGAGATGGTAGTGTTTATAATTATCCTTTGACCATTAACTTTTTAAAATAAAATTTCATCAATACACCTAAAAATAATAGGTGTAAAAATCAATCAATCAATCAATCAATCAATCAATCAATCAAAAAATGAACAGTTTAATCAAATTTAAGAACCTCATCCTATGAAGATAGAAAACACAAAAGCACAAATGCGAAAAGGTGTTTTAGAATACTGCATCTTATCCATCCTTAAAGATGAGGATGCTTATGTTGCAGAAATTCTCTCAACACTAAAAGACGCAAAAATGCTTGTTGTAGAAGGAACTATATATCCACTATTAACAAGATTAAAAAATGCAGGATTGCTCAACTATCGTTGGGAAGAATCCACATCTGGACCGCCAAGAAAATATTACGGCCTTACGGAAACAGGAAAGTTGTTTCTAAACGAATTAAACACCACTTGGAGTGAATTACAAAATGCAGTTAACCTAGTAACCCAAACAAAATCAACTAAAAAATGAATAAAACAGTCAATATAAATTTAGCAGGTATATTCTTCCATATAGACGAAGATGCATATCTTAAGTTATCACGCTATCTTGAGGCTATAAAACGTTCATTTACTGACTCTCAAGGTCGCTCAGAAATTATTTCAGATATAGAAGCTCGTATTGCTGAGCTTTTCTCTGAACGTATACAGAACGAAAAACAGGTTGTTGGCATCAAATTAGTTGATGAAGTTATTGAAATAATGGGACAGCCAGAAGACTATTTAGTCGATGACGAAATTTTTGAAGACGAACCTCAACCAAAACACAGACAAAGTTCTAAACCTAACAAAAAGCTTTATAGAGATACTGACAACTCTTATATAGGTGGTGTGGCTGCAGGTTTAGGACATTATTTTGGTATAGATTCTATATGGATCAGGTTAATTTGGCTACTATTTGCTATAGGTTCTGGCGGAACATTTATTGTTATCTATCTTATCTTTTGGGCTTTAGTACCAGAAGCTAAGACTACAGCAGAAAAGCTGACCATGACTGGTGATCCTGTGAACATCAGTAACATTGAAAAAAAAATTAAAGACAGCATTGATTCGGTTTCAGAAACCGTAAAAAAAGTTGATTTAAAAAAGCATGGTGATCATATTAAAGAAACTTTCGATAGTGTTTCAGACAATATTTCTGAAACTGTAAGAAGTGTTGATTTTCAAAAACAAGGCAGTAAACTAAAGTCTAGTTCTCAAACTTTTTTTGATACTATAGGTAACATTCTAATGTTTTTCCTAAAAGTCATTGCCAAGTTTATTGGAGTTATACTCATCATTACAGGTATCAGTGCATTGATTAGTTTAATCGTAGCTTTCTTTACGGTAGGTATTACAGATGCTATTCATTTTCCAGGTATGGATTTACTCAATGTTGCAAATGCGGCCAATATACCAATTTGGTTAATGTCTTTACTTTTATTTTTCGCTTTTGGTATTCCGTTTTTCTTTGTGTTTTACCTTGGTCTTAAAATTTTAGTAAACAATTTAAAATCCATTGGTAATGTGGCAAAATTCACTTTACTTGGATTGTGGCTAATGGCTCTAATAGGTATCATTATAGTGGTAGCAAAACAAGCATCTGAACATGCTATTGACACCAAAATCAATGTGAAAAACGAGTTAAATATTACTGCAAAAGACACATTAAACCTTACGACAGTTTTTACGGATGACCTTAATAGTTATTACTACAGCGATGGCAATTTTAGAATCATTGAAGATGAAAGTGGCAAAAGTTTAATTTATACAAGTGTAAGATTTCTTGTAAGATCAACTAAAGATTCCGTTGCGTCAATAATCATTGAAAAAGAAGCTTCAGGAAGCAGTTATGAGGTAGCTAAGAAACGTGCTAATGATATTAATTACAGCTATTCTTTTTCGAATAAAACTTTAAAACTGAACCGTTATCTCACTACAGATATCACAAATAAATTCAGTGAACAAAATGTTTTGGTCATGATTGATTTACCTGAGGGCTCAACTTTAATAACGGATAAAAATCTAAATGGTTACTACGGAAGAATTTTATCTAAAATCAAAAAGGGTCATTATTACAAAATACTTAGTGATGATATATTGTGTTTAGATTGCGAAGATGATGATAAAGACGATGACAACGAAGAAGAAGATGATGATGATGATGAGAATGAAAAAGAACAAAAACACGACATAACCGTTCAGGTTAATGAAAATGGTGTAGATATAGAAGTTAATGACAATTCAGACAACTAATTCTACAATTCATCATTTATAAGTTTTAAACCAATTACAATCAAATCATATTTGTAACAGAATTTATCAATCAAAAAAACAATCATTATGAATACTCTAATCAAAATTATCGTCACAAACATTTTAGCTTTAACACTATTTTCTTGTAACTTTTCCATGAAGATCGGACCTGGAGTTGATGGCAATGGCAACGTAGTTACTACCGAAAGATCTATTTCTTCGGATTTTGACCAAATAAAAGTTAGCGAAGGGCTAGATGTATATATTACACAAGCTAATGAAGTTTCTGTGAATGTTGAAGCAGATGAAAATCTTCAAGATATTATTTTAACCGAAGTTGAAAACGGTATTTTAAGAATTCATACTGCAGAAAATATTAGAAGTGCTTCTTCAAGAAGAATAAACCTCAGTATTGCCAATGTTTCTAGTATAAAAGCTACAAGCGGTAGCGATGTATATTCTACCAACACTATAGTTGCAGAAAATTTAGAGCTTAATACTACAAGTGGTGCCGATATGAAAATTGAAGTAAAAACCAAAAATTTAACTTGCGACGCCACAAGCGGTAGCGATCTAATTGTTAGTGGTACTACTGATATTTTAAAAGCTGAAGCGACCAGTGGTAGTGACATCAGAGCTACAGATCTCATTGCCAACACATCAAATGTAAAAGCTACTAGCGGAGCAGATATTTCTGTAAACACTAAAAAAGAACTAACTGCTAAAGCTACAAGTGGCGGAGATATAAAGTATTCTGGAAACCCAGAAAAAGTTAATGCTTCCGATAGTAGTTCAGGAAGTGTGAAACAGCAATAGCATCAATCAATCAATCAAAAAACGATAGTTGTAATATAGCTATCATTTTTAAAGCCAATCAAAATCAAGCCATTTCAAATTCTATATAGACTTTGGGATGGTTTTTGTATATATTTGTTTAATGTCTTTAATTTGGAAAATATTTATGTTTTTCAAATAGCGATAAACAAAGCATTTACTTGAGTCTAAATAACTCTAAACATTTAATTAGGCACATTATTTGTTTTTACAAAGACAATAAACTTTGGAATATGAAAAAAATATTACTCATTCTGGCTTTTATTGGTGTTGGAATGCCATTAATACAAGCGCAAACTGACGATAAAATAAAAGGCGACAGAAACGTAACTATTAAACAAACCTACATTGACGATTTTCATACAATTGTTGTTGATGGTGATTTTTCTTTAGAAGTGGTTTATAACAGTAAACCTTCTGTTGAAGTAGAAGCTGATGACAACCTACATGAAGTTATACAGTTTGATGTTAATGATGGAGTACTAAAATTCACTGAATCAGTTAGAATTACGTCTAAAAAGAGACTTAACATAAAAGTTAATTATGGTGACGCTCTAAAAAACATAGAGGTTAAAGGTGATGGAGAAATAAGATCTCTTACTTCTATGGAACTAACTGATGTCTCTTTAATAACTGCAGATAACTCTAGAGCTTATTTAAATATTAGAGCAAAAACATTTGATTATAAAAGCTTAGGTAAATCTAAAACTAGATTGAACCTTACTGCAGACTCAACTAAAATGGAACTTAGCGACAACAGTAAACTTGATGCTTTGGTAAATACTAAAACGTCAAATTTTGATCTTTATCAACGTGCCGATATATCAATTGAAGGCTCTGCAAACAGTACCGTTATTAGATTAATTAATTCTTCTAATTTCAATGGTAGTAATTATGAGGTTAATAATGTTGATGCTAGTTTAGAAGACAATAGTGATTTAACAATTGCTGCAAATAAGACTATTACATTAACTTCTTCTGGTGATAGCGAAACTTATCTATATGGTAATTCTGTTATTACAATAAAACAATTTGAAGGCACTTCAAAGCTTCAAAAGAAAGAAAAATAAGCGTTTTAAGATTTTAAGATTTTAAGAGAAAAATCTATTTCTATTTGAGGGGAAACTTTAACCATTCCTAACATTTTTGTAGGTGCTTCTAAGCTATAATCATTAATATTTATAGGAAGTATTCCGCTTACAAACAAACCATCTTTGCCAGTTACAGAAATAGGAACGGTGTAGGTTTTTGAAATTTTGCAAATTACAATTTCTACAGTTGCTGTTACAGAATTATCATTATCATCAATTTCTGAAATCTCTTTTAATCTCAAAATAATTTCAGGATGTTTTTCTGTATTAAGTAGTTTATTAAAGTCTTTGTTGATGGCTTTACCACCGCAATTAAATTCTACATTCGGAAGCTTTAACGTAGCGTCACTAAACTTAATAGAACTATTATACGCTTTATAGCTAACCTTTATTTCATCTGAAAAGGATTCCATATTAAAACCACAGTCAAATGTATTTACATTAGTTTTTCCATTGATTTTCAAACAACTATCAGAAGAAAAATATATAGTTGCTTCATTAACTTCCTCTTTACCATCAATAAACAAACTAAATATTGAGCTTAAAAAAAATAAAACGACTATTGAAATTGTTCTCATCATCTTTGGAATTAAAAATAAGGCCTTTAGCATATATAACGCTAAAGGCCTAAAGTTAATTGTTTTTAGAAACTAATAACAGCTTCTGCCATGAATCCGTTGAATTCTCCTTCTTCTAGAAGTGTTCCAACTGGGAAATCTTTATACTGTTGATTTACATATTCAACTTTCATAAGTACATTTTTAGTCATAAACCAACCACCACCTAACTGGAATCTATTGATATTAATATCATCTCCTCCCATTATCTCTGCGCTTACAGTATTATAACGTCCACCTACAAATAAGTTTTCAGATTTACCGAATCTGTACAATAATTCACCAGCGTATTGGTCTGCATTTCTCCTATCTGCTTCGCTTAAAGCTCTACCAGAGGTCATCTCAACTGTTCCAAAAAATTCTAATCCGCCATACTTTACAAATGGGTTAATCATTACGGCTGTAATTTGATTAGTAAAATTAGGATTGTAACGAGACGCTCTAAAGTCATCACTTGTTGCTGTAGCGTCTTGCATTACATCATAGTATCTAGCACCTGCTCTATCTGCTGAATATAAATATACATTTGGTGCATAACCAGTATTATACAAAGACCCTGTTAATCTAAATCTAAAGTCTTCAGTGATTTGCTTATCATAACCTAATTTAGCTAAGAAAGCTGCACCACCACTTGTACCATTAGAAACTTTTGTGCTTTGGTTTAGTTTACCATTGGTAAACCCTAGCATTCCAAAAAAGCCATTATCTGTTCTGTAGTACACCTCTGCTCCTACTTCAGTTGTAAAAGAATCCATGATTAAATTTCCAACAAACGGGTTGTAAATAGCTTGAGCGTTATCACTTCTTCTAAAGTGTGCATCACCATAGTTATTTTCCATATGTCCTATTTTAATAGTCACATGCTTCATAAGGTCTTCTAAAAATCCTTCACTAATAAACTCTAATTTATTAATTTGGAAATATCCACCTTTTACATAAGGTTCATTGTGGTGTCTAGAAGATAAATAAGTTCTTAAGTGCATATTAACACCATCATAAAGTGCAACATCTAAGTCTAAATTGGCTGTAGCTAAGTTAAAGTTACTACCTACTTCCGCTAATGGAACAGCGCCTGAATTATCATTGTCTAAAGCTTGATATTGAAGCGCAAACGACCCACCTATTCTTACCTTAACATCTTCAAAAGTTGAAACTGTATCTTTTGGTGCTTCAAAAACATTTATACCTCTTTTATCTGGTTGCCTAAAGTTATCCAGATCTCTTTTACTTTTTTGTTGTGCAAATAGAGTACTTGTAAATGTTAGTACAAGAATAAAACTTGCAAATTTTAAAACTGATTTCATTGTATATTCTTTTTAGTTAATTGTTATTATTTTTTGTTGTAAACGGATTTAAAAATTATTTTTATAGCATCACCTGTTTTTATTGTGCCTAATAGTGCTTTTGGTGGTTCAATTCCAAAATCTGTCATTTTCAGAGGTTTTTCTCCTTCTACTAATAACTTAGCTCCTTCTAATTTTATATTTAATGTAAGTGAAATAGACTTTTTAGATCCTGAGATGGTTAAGTCTCCTTTAACTGTAGCTTTAAATGAATTTTCAGAGATTTTCTCAATGCTACTTACAGATGTAAGGTTAAAATCTATAGTCTTATACTTTCCTGTGTTAAGTGCCTTGTAGGTGTTTTTATCCATACCGGACTTTCCACTTTTTAGACTTTCTGCTTTTACAGAAAAGCTAAGAGATGTGATTGCAAAATCACCTGAGTTCTCAACAACCGCTTTTCCTGACTGCTCTTCGGTTATTAACTCCCAATCATGTAAAGAAGATGTGCCATGCACCTCTAACTCTGAGGAAGTATTGTTTAGCACATAAGTTTGTGCTGTTGCTACTTGAAAATATAGCAGACTTACAAATAGTGTAGTAATGTAAAATACTGTTGATTTAATTGTATTGCTCATAGTTTTGGTTTTTTAATGTTTGACAAAGATTCTAATAATATTGAAGAAATTTTATGATAAAAGTCATACCACAGAAAATTTAAACTAAAAGCAAAAAAAAGCCGAAGTCTAAACTTCGGCTTTTCTATTATATAATGATTTTTACCCTTAATTGTAGGTAGAAGTTGCTACCTCAAAATCAGCATCTTTAGCAGCTAAATAGCGTTCTGCATCCAAAGCAGCCATACATCCTGTACCTGCGGCGGTAATTGCTTGCCTGTAAACATGGTCTGCAGCATCTCCGCTTACAAACACCCCCTCTACATTGGTTTTACTTGTGCCTGGCACAGCATTGATAATATAACCTGTTTCGTCTAAATCAATCTGTCCTTTAAATATATCTGTGTTGGGTTTGTGTCCAATAGCCACAAAGAAACCAGTTGCTGGGATTTCATGTTTCTCGTTAGTTTGGTTGTTAAAAACCTTAACACCGGTAACTAACTGTCCGTCACCTAAAACTTCTTCGGTTTCTGTGTTGTAAAGAATTTCAATATTTTCTGTTTTTTTAACGCGCTCAGCCATAATTTTAGAAGCTCTGAATTCATCACGTCTTACCAACATTGTTACTTTTTTACAAAGTTTAGATAAGTAGTGTGCTTCTTCACAGGCCGAATCCCCTGCCCCAACAATCACTACTTCTTGGTTTCTATAAAAGAAGCCATCACAAACAGCACAAGCAGAAACACCTCCACCTAATTTTAAATATTTTTGTTCTGATGGTAAACCTAAATATTTTGCAGAAGCACCCGTTGAAATAATAATAGTAGATGCATGAATTTCTTTCTCATCATTAATCCAAACTTTGTGAAATTCACCTGAAAAATCAACTTTTGTAACCCATCCATGGCGTATATCTGTCCCGAAACGCTCTGCTTGGTTTTGTAATTGCATCATCATCTCTGGCCCTGTTATTCCTTCTGGGTAACCTGGAAAGTTTTCAACATCATTTGTAGTGGTTAACTGTCCGCCTGGTTGTTCACCTTGATATAAAACCGGATTCATATTTGCTCTAGAAGCATAAATTGCCGCAGTATAGCCTGCAGGTCCAGAACCAATGATTAAACACTTCACTTTTTCAATTGTATCTGACATATTTTGTGTGTTTTTTTATACTTAACAAAAGTAGGATTTTTGCATAAATCCTTACACTTAAGTTATCAACAGTAATTATAGTATTATAATTAATGTAAATACGTTTAAAAATCTGCTTAATATTTTGTAAATTATTATGGTCTAATAACAAAATAAACACGTCATGAAATCTAAGCACTTAATTTTATGTCTGTTTTTGGTACTAACTTTATCATGCAACAACAATCCAAAAAAAGACACTCCCACTGCAGACATCAGTAACGATCAAACCAATCATCTCAAAGGTACTTGGGAACTTATAGGATTTTACAACTATAAGGACAACAAAGTAGTTGACTCTTTTAAAACTAATCCTGAGTTTAGGCAATTAAAAATGTATACAGACACCAAGGTTATGTGGTGCAAACACAGAGCCGCTGATTCTTCGGAATGGTTTGGTTATGGCACTTACGATTATGATGGCAATCAACTGACTGAGGTTTTAGATTTTGGTTCAGAAATTATGGATGAAGTCATAGCCGAAAAGAAACAATTCAGATTTGATTTAGAGCTAGACTCTAATCGTTTTAAACAAATAGAACTCGATGAGGATGGTAATAGAATCTACTCAGAAAACTATAAACGTGTAGAATAATAGATATAAAAAAGCGAATTTCATAAGAAATTCGCTTTATCTACTGGGTAACCAACCCACCACTAAATTAATAAAAGTTACTTTACTAATATACTAACTAAACTAAGGCGAAGATACCTTCATAATACTTTCAAGGTATGCTCGAATACTAAATAATTTGACTCAATTGAATTTTAGTTTATTATTTTTAAAGTTTTTGATTTAGATTTATGTTCTGAATGTTCAGCATAAAGGCTGAACCAACGGACTATCATGTATAAATCTGCAACTTTAAAAGCTGATAACAGCGTAGATATTGTAAAACTTCTTTCTGAAAATCTCGAAGTTAAGATTGAAAAGGAGAACAATGAATATTGTATTGATATTCCCAAAGAACTTGGCGATGGTCATATCAAAGCTATTAGTTTTGAAAATGGTATTTCGCTTATAGAAGTTGACGTTTTATTGAATAAATCGTTTAGAATTCGTTTTAAAAAAGATGAACTGAATCCGCTGATTCTATTATTTAATGTAGAATCTAAGGTGACGCACTCCAACTCTTCCAATGAAAATGAAAACAAAATAGAACGTTTTGAAAGCCTAATGTTTTCAAACGACATGAAAGATTACAACACTCTTTTAATTCATAAAAACAAAGCTACAAGCTTTATAAAAATCTATATCAACAGAAAAGAATTTGAAAAAAAACTAGACCATTTTGAAGATAATATGGGTTCTGATCTTGAAACCATATTTAAAGATGTTAATGGAGTTAACCTCTTTAGCTATAAAGGTCAATATTCAATGGAAATTTCTGAGGCTATTGATGCTATTAAGAATTGTGAATCTGAAGGTCTGGTAAAATCAATGTTTATAGAATCTAAGACTTATGAGATTTTAACCTTACATTTTCAACAATACACAGATGATTTAAACGATCCTAAAAAAAGGCAAATTTTAAGACGTTCTACTATAGATAAAGTAGAAAAAGCAGCCAAAATTGTAAATGAAGATTTAGCTGCAAATTACAGCGTTAATCAATTAGCTAAAAAGGTAGGGTTAAATCAAAATACTCTACAGTCTGGTTTTCAACACTTGTTTAATAGTAGTGTTAATGATTATGTAAAATCTAAACGTATTATCAAAGCCAAAGAGCTCATTGAAAATACCGATTTAAATATTACCGAAATTACATATTCAATAGGAATAAATTCCAGAAGTTACTTTTCTAAGCTTTTTAAAGAAAAATATAAGCTTACTCCAAAAGAATACCTTGATCAGGTAAGAAAAGACAAGACAGCTTAATATCTTTTTAAGTAGAGTATTTTTTATGAATGTTCATTAAAATTACATAAAATTTTAACAAAACTACCCAATACTGTTACTCTTTGTTTCAATATTGTTAACCTATTTTTTGTTAAACTATTTTTTTGTATCACCAAATTGAATAAACATACACTCATATAAATGAGTTTATTAGGTGAGCTGAAAATGAAAGAAATACATGTAGATTTATCACTTAACCAACCTATAATAGAACAAATAAATAAAGTGATTAATGGCGAAAGCAACGCCACATATAATGAACATATTCTAACTTTTGATAATGAAATTGGCAAAGGTGTCATTAGAAATATCATTTTTGATTGGGGAATTTCCCTATTGGATTATGATGTTCACTTTAATGAAAAAATAAAGTTAGTGTTTGAAATAGCACAATCTAATCCAATAGAATTCTTGTTTGTGTCTGAAGGTAATCTATTATACACCTCAGAGCATACAGGAAAAAACCAAAATTTAGTTAAGCTTCAAAGGTACCAGAATACAATACTCTCAAATCTACCGAATTCTAATAATACATTTATATTCCCAAGTGGTGAGGATATCAAATTGAATGTTATTAAAATTATTGGAGATCAATATTCTAATAAGTCCAATAACTACATTGATACTTTACAAAAGTCACTTAAGTCAATTTTAAGTGGAAAAAGTGAATTTTTGCCCTATAAGCACTTGGGAAATTTTAATTTAAAGCTAGCCGATATTATAGAAACATTAAATGCCGAAGCCAACTATGGTATTGTGCGCTCCATGAATATTGAAGGACAGTTAAACCTTATTCTTGCCCTACAAATCCTTGAGCACAAAAGTTACGAGACAAAGCTTTCCTTACCTAATTCAATTTCAAAAACAGATTTAAATAAAACCAAAGCCGTTACCAAATATATATGTGAAAATCTTCACGATTCTTTTACCGTTAAAGACTTAGCTGATATGCACGCCTTTAGTCCAAAAAAGATGCAAACCGGTTTTAAATTGTTATATGGAAAATCTGTTAATGAGTATATACGAACAAAAAAATTAGAACTAGCAAGAGAACTTATAGAAAGTACCGAATTTTCTATTTCTGAAATTGTATATCAAATAGGTTATAAAAGCAGAAGTTATTTTTCCAAAATTTTCTACGACAATTATAATATATTGCCTGCAGACTATAAAGAATTGGTAAGATCAAAAAGTTCTATTTCAGAAGAGGGATAGGTAAATTTTTATAGTTTACGGGCTCTAAAACAGTATCATAAACGATATTATTTTTGAAAAAATCTTTAGAAATTGTGTAGGCTTCTAAGGATTCTTCTATATATTTTCTATTATCTAAGTTTTCGATATCTAAATCATCATTTAACCAATTATAATAATCTTTAGATTCTAAAATTATCGGGAACTCCTTTCCAAGATTATGAACTGTTGCCAGCTTACTACTAATTGCTGATGTTAATAGACTTACAGAAATAAAACCATCTTTTAATTTTGAGAAAATACCTGCTACAGCAAAAGGTTTGTTATCTTTTAGATGAACATAATACGGATATACTTCGCCATCATATAAATAGGAAGTAAAGAAACCTGTAATAATTATAAGACAATGGTTGTTAAGAAAAATATTCTTAATCCAGTCAGATTCATTAACATCACACAAAGAAATATCTAAGGTATTATCTAAATTCTGAAAGTTTTCCCATTCATCTTTATACTGCTCTGGCATTAAGCCCCAAATACCATAATTAATAATGTTATTTTGTTCTGAAGTAATAATTGGCAACGACTCTTCAGCCAAACCATTAATAACCATGTTTTTTTTATAAAGTGATGGATATTTAAATTTAGTATTAAATACTTCTTCAACACATTGCAAATCAGCTGTATTAGACAACTTGTAAAACATCCCTACTTTTTTGTGCAAGTTCCAATATTAACATTAAACACATTGCCTTATATGCATAAAATAAGGGCTCAATTAAATCATTTGGAATCACAAATTATCTCATTTAAATTCCCAATAGAGTTAAACAAATATTTTATTATGTCAAGACTCTACACTTTCAATGCTAAATTTACAAATAACAGATAATCAGACCATAACCTATTAAAAACCGAATTTATGTCAATGACTCAAATAGGATTTTCTTCAATCGATACGCATCAAATTTTAGCGTTAGATTATCTACACGATCTAGAGGTTAATAGGCACATCTATGATCACCATTTAAAAAGTACCACAGGAAAAGGCATTATTAGATTCTTAAAATTAGATAACGGATTTAAGGTTTTAGAATTTGATGTATTGTTGAGGCAAGCTCTAACCCTTGAACTTTTCAATAATCACAAAGATTATCTATATTTCATTTACTGTACTGAAGGTATAGTTTATCATAAATTCAATAACAAAAACACCCTATTTCGTATTGAAGAACTCTGTCCTTCAATTGTTGGTAGTCAATCAGAAACTAAGAGTTACTTATCATTAAAACCTTCTAATTCTCTCAGATTAAGTATAATTTGTATTGATAAAAATATAGTATTCAAAGAGTTTGAAGCACTTTCTTCTAATGACCAAAAACGCTCTAGAACAGAAGAGGTCTTAAGTGCTCTTGAGGAACTCGATTTATACCCTTACAGTTGCACTAAAAATTTAAAACTTGCTGAAAGTTTGTATGAAACAAAACCTTTTGGTATCAGTGATGGGTTATTGGATATAATGGATATGAAAGGAAACTATCAAAAGACATTAGCACAGTTCATGAATGAGTTTCATAAAGAAATCTACATCATGAAAAAAGATTCTAACCTTAAAACAAGCGAATTGCAAAGTGTTAGGAAAATTTCAGAGTTTATTACAGAAAATCTAGATTTACAACATGATATTAAGTCACTTTGCAAAAAAGCGGGTTTATCTCCAGTAAAACTTCAGGAGGGTTTTAAATACATGCATGGTACTACAGTGGCTGATTATATAAGAAGTAAACGCTTAGACTATGCAGAACAACTGTTTTTAACAACTGATCTCAATGTCTCTGAAGTGGTTTACAAAATAGGAATAATGAGTAGAAGCTACTTTTGTAAAATCTTTAAATTAAGATTTGGATGCAGTCCTAGCACCTTTAGAAAAAGAAAAAAATAAATAAAAAAAGAACGCTATGCAACGCTCTTTTTTTACCAAAATATTAGGCTATTTTTAGCTAAAATTTTCTAAAGTTTTAATTTTAGAAAGACCATTTTCAATTTTAGTCTTTTGAGATTCTAAAATAGATTTAGTACTCAATGGCAGACTTGTGTCGTTAATAACTTCTTTGTATTCATTGATAGCTGCTCTTTCACCTTTTATGGCTTCTTCAAGCATAGACTCTTCATCCTCACTTGAAAATAGACTTTTTACATCCATCCAAGCTCTGTGAAGTGTACCTGTAGCGCTTCCACCTTTATCAATTTCTTGATTAAAGCTTACTAGCTCACTTTTCAATTCATGTCCAAAATTATAACGCTCTTGCGCCTTATCACTAAAATAAGACTTGAGAGAAGGATTTTCAACATTCTCAGCTGCTTTCTTAAAACCTTTTTCTGCGTCATACGTTTTTTCCAATAAATCATTTAACTTTTTTCCTACTTCTTCTGTGTAAGTACTCATAATTTAAGATTTTTTTGTGCGTTATAGATATCTTTTTTTTAGATGTATACCACTTATCATCTTGTGCTAATAAATAATAACACTTACTTTTTTTGACACCACTAAATTAGTCCGATAGCTAATTTTAGTTTGATGCAAATGCCGTAAAGGTTGACGCAATACCAATAAATTCAATATAAATAAGCAAGCTCAAAACATTTTAAAAAACCTTTCTTTTTGAAGTTTATAAAAGGGCTTTCTCTATTCTGAATAAAATAAAATGCGCCAAATGTTAACATCATCCCAAAATTTTTGCCCTTATTTCACTAAGATTTGCTCATTTAAAAAAATAAATAGCGGTATTAGATATTTAGTTGATTGATACTTCTCTTTAGCCTAACTTTATATTCAAGGTATGCGCATTTGAGGCTTTGATGATACAAAACAATAAGAAAACGTTAACATCTCGTCTTACAGCTAAAGCGTATATTAAGTATAACACCAAAACAATCAATTATGAAAGAAATACTTATCAGTGCGAATAGCTCCGAAAATGTTATTGATCAATTTAAGTACAAGATTGGAGGTGAAATAAGCGAAGATTGGGGAGAAACAGTTTTAACTGTAAATAATAATATTGCTAGAGGTTCAATCAGAATCATCCATTTTGATTTTGGAATCCATTTATTAATCCAAAAAATGACTTACTTTGAAGACGTTATTTTCAAAGTTGATCCTTCAGATTATAATCCATTAAGATTTATTTACTGTCTAAAAGGTGAATTTTTACACAAATTCGGTATTCATAAAGAAGAAAAATTGGTTGAACAGTTTCAATCATTGATTTTTTCTAATAAGTCTGAAGGTGTAAACTATCTTCACTATAAAAAAGATGTTGAAGTTGAAACAAATATCATACAAATAGAAAGAAAAGAGTTTTTACAGAAAAAAACTGCAAAACTATCTTCCCTTAATAAGCAACTTAAAGAAATCTTTACTGACACAAACCATGAAAATAGATTTGTTCATCATGGAATGCTTAATCTAAAAATGGCAGATTTTGTTGAGGAGCTGCATGAAACAAAAACAAAGAATATGACACGTATTCTAAAAATGGAAGCTAAGGTTTATGAAATAATCTCAATGCATATTCAAGAATACAGTAAACAGACTAAAGGTGTGCCTTTACCAACATCATTGGTAAAAAGTGAACTTAAAAAAGTTAGAAAATTAGGTGAAAAAATTAAAGCAAGTCCTTCTGTAGATTACAATCTTGAAGATTTATCCGCAGAATCTGGTCTTTCACAAGCAAAGCTACAAGACGGTTTTAAATTTCTTTATACCAAAACAGTTACTGAATATATAAGACATATAAGATTGGAATCTGCTAGACACTTATTAAGAACTACAGATTTAAACATTTCCCAGGTAGTATATACTATTGGATTTACAAGCAGAAGTTATTTCTCTAAAATATTTAAGGAAAAGTACGGTGTAACACCCAACCAGTTTAAGAAACAGATCATACCCAAAGTAATGGTTGCTTAATAAATACCATGCATAGAGCAAAAAAAAAGGCTAACTTAAAAGTTAGCCTTTTTCTATTTAAAGATCCATTTTCTGAGTAAAGCAATAAAACTATATTTACTTGTAATTTTTATTGCTGTACTCACCCAATTCATAGGTTTTAAATCTTCCTTATACTCATTTTTCATAAGTTTTAACTCTTCCCATGCAATATCTCGCTCTAGTTTATAGCGCTTAAGATCTTTCTCTATCTGTTCAAAAGAAGTATAATTATCCATTTCTATTTAAAAAAGTTTAAACCGATTTTCTTTATAATTATTGAATTGATCTTCTTTCTAGTTTTAAAAAGAATAAAACCTATTACCATAAACATTAAGCCTACAATTAGGCAACCTAAAGCTAAAGAATTAAGACTTCTCCCTATTTCAATAGCTAATGCTATGGAACAAAAGATAAATCCAACAAATAAAAAACCACCAATAATTAAAACTTTAGCCATTAAACTAACAGAAGACGTTAGCTGTTGGAAAATTTTTAATCGTAGATATTGGTGAGACGCTTTAATATAGCGTTCACCAATACCTGTAGCTTTATCAGTTGTATTATTTAAAGATTCAAAAACACTCATTGATTAGGCGTTTTTTTGAAGTTTCTTGTTCTTTAACTTTAATTCCTTTAATTTATCTTCTAATGTAGTTATAACATCTTCTGCTTTATAACTCGCATTAGATACGATAGACTCCACTTGGTGATCTAAAGTCTGTTTGTGTGAAGCAATAGAATTTCCAACCGTATCTCTTAACTCAGAAGCTTTTGTAGCCATAACATCACGTTTTGCCGCTGCTTCCTCAGCTATTTTTCTACGGGTTTCACTTCCTTTATCTGGTGCAAATAATATTCCTAGAACTGCACCTACTGCTGTACCTGCTAAAATTCCTAAAACTGTATTTCCGTTATTACTCATCTTATAATGTTTTTATGTTAATAATTTTGTTTATTCAAATATCGCAACTATATGCGGTTTTACTTGACTCGAAAGACATTAATATTGACGTAAATACAATCTATTGTTAGCGTTAAAACTTTTATTATAACAACTAATAATATCCATGAGTTAAACTTAAATTTGGTAAAAAGCTTAAAAAAAAAATCATGAATAACAATAAAATAACAACTACTAACCCTTATAATGGTGAAACATTAGAATCTTACACACTTCATTCTAAAGAAGAACTAAAAGAAAAATTGAACTTAGCCAACGAGGAATTTAAATCCTGGAAAACAACTGAAATCTCAGATCGTGTTGAGTTACTATCCAATTTAGCTGATGAATTAGAAAATGATAAAACCAGCCTCAGTTTACTCATGACTAAAGAAATGGGGAAACCTATTTCAGAAAGTATTGCTGAAATTGAGAAGTGTATTTTCTTAATTGATTTTTATGCCCAAAATGCTGAAGATTTCTTAGCTGACTCCATAATTAAAACGGATGCTCATGAGAGTTTTATAAGTTACGACCCTTTAGGTTGTATCCTAGCGGTTATGCCTTGGAATTATCCTTTTTGGCAAGTATTTAGATTTGCTATACCAACACTAACTGCTGGTAACGTTGGTCTTTTAAAACATGCTTCAAACGTAACAGGATGCGCTTTAGCAATTGAAGAACTTTTTATAAAAGCAGGATTTCCTAAAGGTTGTTTTCAAACACTGTTAGCTAAACATGAAGATATAGAAGAACTAATCGGAAATGATATTATAAAAGCGGTATCACTTACAGGAAGTGAAAAAGCTGGAAAAAGCATAGCCGAAACCGCTGGAAAACATCTAAAAAAATGTGTATTAGAACTAGGTGGTAATAATGCCTGTATTATTCTTAAAGATGCTGACTTGGATAAACATATTGACACTATCGTAAAAGCTAGAATGCAGAATTCTGGACAAAGTTGCATTGCAGCAAAACGTTTTGTAGTCGTAGAAGAGATATATGATGAATTTTTAGAAAAGTTCACTGAAAAAGTTGAAAACCTAAAGTACAATAACCCTGAGAATACGGAAACCACAATTTCGTGCTTAGCAAGACCAGATTTGGCTGATACGTTAGAAGATCAAGTTAAAAAATCTATTGATTTAGGTGCTAAAGTTCATTATGGTAACTCTAGAAGTAATGCTTATTATGAGCCAACCATTCTTACAAATATTACAAGAGAAATGCCTGTTTTTAGAGAAGAAACCTTCGGCCCTATTGCTGCAATAATTAAGGTCAGTAACGAAGAAGAGGCTTATCAGATAGCATTAGATTCAAGATTTGGATTAGGTTCAATGGTATTTACTGAAGATTATGAAAAAGCTACTGAAAGAATTTTAGACATAGAAGATGGGGCTTTTTTCATTAATGAAATGGTGAAATCTGACCCTAGATTACCATTCGGTGGTACCAAAGCCTCTGGTTATGGTAGAGAACTTTCTAAAGAAGGGATTTTAGAGTTTGTAAATACGAAAACTATATACATTAATAAATAAAATCGAGAATTATGAAATTTGTAAAAGAAGACGAAGAAGATAGACGAGATTATATTTTTCAAAAAGACACAAAAACCAAATTTGGAGCAAAGTTTATCATTATCACTCTTGCTATTTTAGTAGCAGCAGTAGTTGCATCAGGAATACATTTTGAATGGTTTTAAAAATAGAAAAGGTAACTCTAATATTGGTTACCTTTTTTTAATTATAAATTCCTGTATAACCCTTATATAGATTTAACTATTTCATGTCCAAATTTTGTTCAATGTAATCGATTTCATTATTATTGAATAAATAAAAACAAGCATGACATCAAATCTATCCAAATTAGGTACCATTACTCTTTTTTTACTTATTAACTATTTCGGAATTGCTCAAAACACAGCAATTGATTTTTCTTATTTAAATACAGATTTACCTTTTGACGAACGGGTAGATATCCTAGTTAGCCAAATGACTAATGAGGAAAAAATTAGCCAACTAGTAAATGATGCTGAAGCTATTCCAAGACTAAAAGTACCTGAATATAATTGGTGGAACGAAAGCCTACATGGTGTTGCTAGAGCTGGTTATGCTACAGTGTTTCCACAATCAATTTCTGTTGCTGCTTCTTTTAATAAATCACTTCTTAAAGATATAGGAGATGTCATTTCAGACGAAGCCAGAGCTAAACATCATAACTTTGTTAGGAAAAACAAAAGAGGTATTTATACAGGCTTAGACTTTTGGTCACCAAACATCAATATTTTTCGCGATCCACGTTGGGGACGAGGACATGAAACTTACGGTGAAGATCCTTACTTAACTGGAGAATTGGCTTCTCAATTTATTATTGGTCTTCAAGGAGACGATCCTAAATATTTTAAGACAATAGCAACCTCAAAGCACTTTGCAGTTCATTCTGGCCCTGAAGCCTTAAGACATTCTTTTGATATTGATGTTAGTGATATCGATTTGTATGAAACCTATTTACCAGCATTCAGAAAAACCGTTGTAGACGCTAAAGTATATTCTATTATGGGTGCTTATAACCGTTTTAGAGGTGAATCTTGCAGTGGTAGCGACTTCTTACTAAATAAAATTTTAAGAGACGATTGGGGTTTTGAAGGATATGTGGTATCCGATTGCGGTGCTATTGGTGATATTCATACAGGACATCACATTGCAAAAACAAAATCTGAAGCCGCTTCAATTGGCCTAAAAGGTGGTTGCGATCTTAACTGTGGTAGATACTACAACTATTTAATCGAAGCTTTAAAGTTAGGTTTAGTTAGTGAGGAAGATATTAATATCGCTGTAAAGCGAACTATGTTAGCTCGTTTTAAATTAGGCATGTTTGATGATGATAGTAAAGTAGCATATTCTAAAATTCCTTATGATATTGTTTGCTCTGATGCACATAATAGTTTGGCTAAAAAGGCTGCTCTAGAAAGCATCATACTTTTAAAAAATGACAATAATGTATTGCCTTTAAACAAAACCAAACTTAAAAACATTGCTATAATTGGCCCGAATGCCGATAACTGGGAATCGCTTTTAGGAAACTACCATGGCACACCAAAAAATCCTGTTACATTTTTAACCGGATTAAAAAACAAAGTTGAACCTGTTATTAATATTTCATATGCTGAAGGCTGCCATCTTTCAGAAGATGCTTTAAATTTAAAACCTATTCCTTCTGTATTTTTTGAAACCATGGATGGTAAACAAGGTTTAGAAGCGTCTTACTTTAACAACGTAAAATGGGAAGGCAAACCTGTACTACAACGTATTGATGATAACATTGATTTTTCATGGCAAAATGATCCTATTTCTAAAGATTTAGATGATAATTTCTCTGTATTATGGAAAGGCTATTTGGTACCTGCAACATCTGGTTCTTATGAATTAGCGATTTTATCAAAACGTGGTATGTCTTTAAAAATTGAAGGGCAAGACATTAACAATGGTAAAGGATCGGCACATCATCCCAAATATGCTACAAGTGTTTTAAATCTAGAGGCAGGAAAAAAGTATGAGATAGAAGTTTCCTATTTTAGTGATGAGACCAATGCTTTGGCTCAAATGTTATGGGCAAAAACAGATACCGACAACATTCAGGAAGCTGTTAAAATAGCAAAACAAGCAGATCTTTCCATTGTAGTTTTAGGCTTATCTCAACGTTTGGAAGGTGAAGGTGGTGACAAAAAAGATTTGGATCTACCAAAACAACAAACCGAATTACTAAAAGCTATAAAAGCTACAGGTAAACCTGTGATTCTGGTTATTAATGCAGGAAGTGCCTTAGCTATAAACTGGGCTAAAGAACATATCGATGGTATTATTAATGTTGGTTACCCTGGAGAAGAAGGTGGTAACGCTCTAGCTGATGTACTTTTTGGAGACTATAATCCTGCAGGAAGATTACCAATTACGTATTATAATGCCTTGGAAGATTTACCTGCTTTTGAAGATTACAATATGAAAGGTAGAACCTATCGCTATTTTGAAGGAGAACCTCTATATCCTTTCGGATATGGATTAAGCTATACAACCTTCAACTATTCAAATCTGAAATTTGAAAAACAAATTCATGCTGGTGAAAATCTAAACCTATCGGTAACGGTTACCAATACTGGAAATTATGCAGGTGATGAAGTTGTTCAAGTTTACATTACAGATGAAAAAGCCTCTACCCCAAGACCAATAAGACAACTTGTTGGATTTGACCGTATTCATTTAAAACCAAACGAATCTAAATCGGTTAACTTTACAATAACACCAAGACAGCTTTCTATTATAAACAAGGAAACAAAACGAGTTATTGAGAAAGGCAATTTCACGCTGTATGTAGGTGGCGAACAACCTGGTTTTAAAAACAGTAACCACACAGCTTCTACCGAAGTTATTTCCGAGAAATTCAAAATTAAAGGCTTTTTAGAAATGAAAAATCTATAATTCACTCAGTGACTCTTTAAAATTTTTATAAAACACAACAGCATCAACTAACCTGTGATTTTAAATAAAAAAAGCCTAAAACATATTGTCTTAGGCTTTTTGTCGGGGTGGCAGGATGATAACTAAACTGCCACTATGTAGTAAAATTAATACTTCCAGAAGCAGACTAAAACAGTGTTAACCGAATTGTAGACCTATCTGTTAGTTTGAAATAGTATTATTTATCTGAACGTCTTACTACAAATTTACAATTTTAACTCCATTAAAACCAGTCAATTTGTATCAAATATTATGATTAATCTATTAAATATTTGTTGACAATTTCCTCTTCTATTCCGCTGTATTCAACAAACTCTTTTATTGTGACGAATTGGTAGGATTCTTTTCCAAAGTAGTTTCTAATATCATTTAAAAGCTTACGCCCATAGCGTTCACTTCGTCCTGTGATACGCTGAATATCTTTTGGGTATATGCAAGCTCTTTTTGGGGTCATAATACTTTATCTATGCTTTATCCGTACATCATCCATACTTCATTGTTTTATGATTATGGTGATGGTGATGCGTTGTTAAAATGTTGGAAATCCCGATAGGGTTTTCAATATTTTAATGACGTTTTTGGCTGTATCGGAATGAATGTCCAAAAACGGAATCCTGTTTTTCCTTGGATGCTGTAAAGTTAGTTGATTTGGATAGTTAAATCAAAAAACGAATTATTATGGCAAAACAAACTGGAATTATTAAACTAAAAGGAACTATCGGTGGTATTTCCTTTTACAAAACGACTGACGGACATCTGGCACGTGAAAAAGGGGGTGTGGATGCCAATCGTATTGCAAATGATCCTGCGTTTCAGAGAACGCGCGAAAATGGGTCTGAATTTGGGCGCGCTGGTAAAGGTGGTAAGCTCTTAAGAAATGCTATTCGTATTCTTTTGCAAAATGCAAAAGACAAACGTGTGGTTTCTCGTTTGACGAAAACACTTGTTGCGGTTACCAAAACAGACACAACCAATGAAAGAGGTTTGAGAACCTTACAAGATGGTGATTTAAGCTTGTTAAATAGCTTTGAATTCAATTTGAATGGAAAGTTAGGCACAACACTTTTTGCTCCGTTTACAAATGCTTTTGACCGTGTTTCTGGTGATGCTACTGTAAACCTTGATGCATTTTCTCCAACGGTTAGGGTTGCAGCTCCAACTGGAACAACTCATTTTAAGGTGGTAATGGGTGCTTCTGAATTGGATTTTGAGAATGAAACTTCAACATTTGAAAATGATGAGACTGCTATTCTTCCATATACAGCTGCTGATACTGCCGCCATTGCCTTGACCGCTTCTTTGACTGCTAACTCTACGCTTCCTGTTGTTCAGGTGCTTGGTGTTGAGTTTTACCAAGAGGTAAACGGACAAATGTACGAGCTTAAGAACGGTGCTTACAACGCTTTGGCAATTGTTATCGTAGATACTCCTTAAGTATGGAATTAGTGCTGCATAGAGCCTATTTTGAAGAGGGCACCAATGGTGCTCTCTTTAATTCTAACAAATTCCTTTGCTATACCATCGAATTGCCCTGGAACGATAACAAGCGAAACATTTCCTGCATTCCTGAAGGTGTTTATGAAATTGAGCCGCGTTTTTCTAAACGGTTTAAGCATCATTTGATTTTGAAGGCTGTAAAAGACAGAAGTTTCATTTTGTTTCATCCTGCCAATGATGCCTTAAAAGAGCTTCAAGGGTGTATTGCTCCAGTAACGTATTTGAGTGATATAGGAAAGGGCGTTTACTCTAAAAATGCTATGCAAAAACTGTTGTCTTTGGTGTATCAAGCTAAAGACCGAAAAGAACCTATTTTATTAACTATTAAATCACAGAATTATGAACATTGTAGAACGTTATAAAAAACCAACTCCCAAATTTTTCAAGACTTTACGAAATATTGGTATTGCATTGGCTACTGCAGGTGGTGCTATCATAGCTGCACCGATTTCGATGCCTGCCATTGTGGTAACCATTGCTACTTATATGACCGTTGCCGGAACTGTGGCCACCGCAGTAAGTCAAGCAGTTGTCACAGATGATGAAAACACAGAAACTGATGAGGTTGACGATGGACTATAACACCAAATCTGCCATTATTGGTGGTACTTTCTTTTCATCCATTGTGAATATTGGTGTTGAGGATTTGATTACTACCATTGTTTTGGCTATTGTTGGTGCTGTCGTTAGTTACATAGTTTCCATTTTAATTAAGTGGATTCATCAAAGGATTCGGAAAAGAGGGAAACCATAATCTAAAGTGCTTCAAATGAAGCACTTTTTTAGTATATTTAGATACAAATTATATCAAATATTATTATGGGAAAATTCGAAGTTTATCAAGACGCAAGATCTGAATACCGTTTTAGGTTAAAAGCAAGCAATGGTCAAAAAATTTTAGCAAGTGAAGGATATTCTGCAAAAGCAGGTTGTATGAACGGTATAGAATCCGTTAGAACCAACTCACAAGATGATAGTAAATTTGACCGAAAGGTTTCCAGTAACGGTAAACATTATTTTAATCTAAAAGCAAGTAATGGTCAGGTAATTGGCACAAGTGAAATGTACGAGGGATTTTCCGGAATGGAAAATGGAATTGAATCCGTTAAAACAAACGCTCCAAGCGCACCAGTCGAAGAAGTTTAAATATACATTGACTACCGCTTTTCTCGGGGCAAAGTGTCGTAGGTGGAAGTGATTATTGATGTTGAGCGGTGGGAAAGATAAATAAAGGGCATTTTCTAAAAATGCTCTTTTTTTATGCGCGGTGTTGAGGTGGGTAAATGGAAAGAGCGATTCCCTGATAAGGGGTTGAGCGAATGTAATGCATCCTACCGCAGACACAAGGCAAAACATTAATAATTGCTGTAACCTACACCGTTGAAATGGGTGGTGGGGAAAAGATGGAAAAATTGTGTGTTCTAAACTTCAATGTCAGTTCTGAATTGAGCGTGGGGAATGTCGGATATTTACTCGCTTCATTTCTATTGTTTTTTATGGTGCTCGTGAATAGCCCTCATTTTAATTTGAGAACGTATTTGAGCTGTGGATAAAGAGCTATTTTACATAATGGCGTTATAGTACAGAAAGTGAATGAATGCTACTATAACTACCCGTTATGTAAACATAGCTTTGGGTAGTTTTTGGTGAGAGGGTTGGAAACAGCTCTTTGCTTTTTTGCTGTACCAATTTTGAAAATAATTCCTATAAGCAAAATAAGCAATGTGCTGTGTGCGTGTTGGCAGCCAAAAACTACAATAGCGTTGGCGAGCGGAACAAACCAAAAGACAGAGGGTTTTTGCTTTTGCAACAAACTGGGTTTTGGTTTGTGGGGAATTAATAAACTATAAGTTAATCACTTCTCGTATCTAATGATGGGTGTCTCAATGGTGCTATTTCTCCATTAAAATCCTTTGGGTTTACTTTCAATTTGAAAAAATCTAAACTTAAATTTATATGTGGGTCTTTTGAACTCATAAAGAAAAAATTTCTCCCTTCTCTTGTAAAAGCCGTATTAATATTCTTAAAATCATTTCTGTAGCTTTCATTTCCTTCAAAAAGTAATTCAGCATATTCTTTATTGACAAAATCATTAAAGAAAATTTGAGTATCACTATTGATTATTTGTAAAGAATTTAACTGATGAACTTCGTCGATAGATTCTGTTGAACCGCAATCATTTTCCCCATTATTAAACTCATATACATTGGAATCGTACAAACATATCATTAATCTAGGGTGAATTGGATAAAACACTTGCAACCCTTTTGCAACCAATCCAGTTGCACCAATATAATTACCAGCTTTTTCCATTAACTGGTTATATAAAACAACTGGCGAATCTGACGTAACAAATGGTAAAAGAGAAAGATTTACAACAAAACCAAAATCGAGAAAATCTAATAGTTTTTCATTTTCGATTGCACCTATTAATGCCGTCAGAACCGGATTATTAAAACCAATAGTATTATCTTTTAATTTTTGCCACATACTTGGTTGGTATGCTTTTAACATTGCTTTCATACTTTCATTGACACTATCTTCTATTTGTCTCCCGGAACTAGGGGTTCTATAGGCTTGATAAATTATAAACCTCTTTAATAGTATATAGCCATTTGTACCTTTTGGTGGCGGGTATAATAACTTTTCTTCAGTCCAATAATAAAACATTTTAGCAACCTCACTTTCCATTTTGGCCAAAGCATTTTCGATTACCTCATCTTCTCCATATAGATAGTTTTCACAACCTTGATGTTTTATTGGTGCTGCTTTGATGAAAATTTTATTCTTATGATTGTATAAGCCTATGTTTTTACCTGTTTCGCCAATGGAAAACCTTTTTAAGTAAAATCTTGGGATATAATGATGCTTCTTCTTTTTTGACATCTTGGATAAACAGGAAAAAAAAGTGTAGTTAATTTATTTCCTTATGATAAAATTCAATATTTTCAATTTCATAGACTTGGGTAGTTCTACAATTTAGTTTTTCAGGATTAAAAATTGCTAAATTGTAACCACTTGAATATAGTGAGCTTTGATATTCAACTCCATCAAATCCCAAAGATTTTATAAATTCTGAAATATATTGTGTTGGGATATAATCTAACTGTTTATCTAATTTTCTGATAGGTAATGAGATTTCCTTTTGCAGTGTTTGTATGAAAGGAACATAAATTAAGAAGTCTTCTATCGCTTCATTTTCTGACCAGGGAATAGGGTCATCTTTAGGGTTTCTTAAATTTAAAATTCTCAAATCTTCTTCTAACTGAAATTCTCCTACAGTAACATAATCAAATAGTGAAGCCCTTGTTTCATACAATGATGTTTTTAACGAATCTGCCACATATAAATATGAAATACCTTTAGGGTTAGCTCTACCACCAGTTGTTAACTCTTTAGGCGGATTTCCCATTTTATCAGGCGGAAAACCATTTTTATCAGAAATACGACATCTATAAAATATTCTCCCTTTTTTAATTTCTTTATAGAAGCTTTCGTGCATAAAAAAGTTAGTAAGCTTATTTAAGTCAATTGTGTTTTGAATGTGGTAACGGTTTGTATATTTTATTTCCTCTTTAAAGTCTTCCCAAATACCGTGAATTTGGTTTGTTTCGGTAAGCAACTCAATTTTAATTCCTGAAGATACATTATTATCAAATAAATCTTCAAAGTCTTCCATTTCATCTGCAAAAATTGCTTGAAAAAGTTCTTTAGCGTTTACAACTTTATCTGTAGTAAGATTAAAGTCTTTTTTCAAAGATTGTGGTAGATCAAGTTCTGAAACTTCATCAACTGTATAAAGCGATATGATATTTCTGAAAAATGGTGCAAGTTCCCTAGCTGCATATATGGATACATTAGTCGATTTACAGAAATTGCAATCACCGACTCTGTCATCTGCATTTATAATGTTAATGAGATAGTCACTGGTAAAACAGTTAATGCAACAATTCATAACTATATATTAGTAATTACCAGTTCGATGTGGTTCATAATGGATAGTTTTTTAAGAGTTCCAAGACCAGGAAAATGACCTCTCTGTTTCAAGTCCCTAAAAATTTCTACCGCTCGGGTATGAATGTTTTGTTGATTACACCAAGCCACTAATTTATCTAAAGCTTCAGCGAACTTACCTCCGATATCTGAAGTGTCACCATTTGAATCTGAAACAAAATGTTTTACCTTAATTTTACCTGTGCCATCAATATAGGATAAATGAATTGCTACAGCTCTTGGTAAAAATCCAGAATCAGAATAATTGTCACCTATTGTGATAAAGTCACCAAATCCAACGAAACCGTCTTCTTGATAGTATCTGTATTCTTCAGAAAAACTACTTTCTTGGTCTAAATAATCAGCATTTTTAGATAACTCCTTAAAATAATCATCAAGAGACACCCTTGTATTTTGTTCAAATTCTCGGTAATATCTTCTACTTGTTTTAGAGAAGTAAATTAAATTATAAACAACATTTAGGCTTGAACTTAACAACTCAATGTTTTCTGTTGTTGTTTCAGCATTATGAATCAGAGTTACGCCATTATAATCTAGGTTTAAACCCTCAATAAATGGAATTAAAGTATCTAATTGTCTTGATGAAAAAGCATCGATAATTACAGCTAATTGATAATTTTTGTAATGATTTAGATTTTCAGTAAGAACATCAATTATTACTTGACGGTTGTTTTTTAAATCTCCAACTCTAGGGTTAATAACAACATTAAAGTTGACATTTTTAGAAGCCAGTTCCTTTAAAGAAGATTTTAATGTGGAAGAACTCTTCACAGGTTCTATTACTGGTGAAGTCTTTAAAATATCGTTTGGAAATAAGCCACATAAATCTCTTAATGCGATTAACTCAAATTGTTTACCTCTGACATATGGGAAATACATACTTTGCTTTTTTGTGATAAGAAATATTCTAATTGTTGGTATTCAATATCTGAAAAATCCAAAGAATAACAAATATGCTTAAGCGATTCTGGGATTTGTCTTTCTTTAAAAACTTCCGGATTAGAAATGTTCCTATATTTTAATTTTTGTACAACTAATTTTTGAAATTCTAAAATATCTATTTTTTTTGACATCTTAAGACATTCTCTAAAAATTTGGGTATTAGGAACATCAGGCACAAATTTAAAATAAGATCTCATCAAACTAATGTATTCATCTTTTCGTAATGTCTTGAAAAGAGCATCGTGCTTGAAAGTAAAGGTGTTTTTTTTAGCTTCTTTTACAGTTTTTAGTGCATTTCGTTGAGTTAACTCAATTATACCAATATTAGAATTATAATATTTCATTAATAGGTTTGGTATATGCTTTGAGCTTGTAACTATATAGATTTTATCTGCAAATTTTTCGTAATCAGATAACTGTTTATCTAACTTTTCCAGACCATCTAATTCTGTTTTGATTTCATATATGCGAGCTTCACCGTTTAAAAGAACAAAGTCAGCAATTGAATTACCTATTTTAAATTCATTTAATGCTATAGTGCTTTTCAAACTATATTTTCTCAATAAAAGCTTATTGATAAGAATGTTCTTATAAACATACTCATTTTTATAATTGCGAAGTAAGGATTTGTAAATTTGATTTAGAACCTGAAGATTAGTAGTACTCTCTTTGACTTTTGTATATCTATCGACACGATAAAATGTATCAAAATAATCTTCGTCTCTCACTATTTTTTTAAAATTAGCGGTAGAAAAAATTTGAGCTAAACTCCTAATCTGGTTTATATCTTTAGTTATCTCCATTATTTTTACAAATCTACAAAATTCATAAAGAAGTCGTATTTCTAACGACTTTTAAGATTTTTTATTGAGTATAAGTCTTTAAATCAGGTTCTTTTATCCTTACTTTCCTTATCAAAAGCAATTAAATTGAATAGTTGTCGCATTCTGGAACGCACTCTGTTCCCGTAACGTTCTTCCAATTCTTGGGCGTTTAAGTTTGTAGTTGCGTGGGTTTTGACCCCTCGACTGCGCTCGGGGTGACAGGTTCTTACAAACAAATCGTAACGAGATAAAAGGATTTCGCCCATAACATTACAGTCTTTTCCAAAATGCCTTCCGGTTGTTTCCACTCCTAAATCATCAAAACAATAGAAATTACTGTTGCCATATTCTTGAATAGTCTTGTAGCCAATATTGTTGAAAGCAAATGTGATGTTTCTTGCTGGAATTAGTTCGTAAGATTTTTGATGTGGTACGATGTGCCTTAATAATTTCATTAAGCTGGTTTTACCACAACCCACTGGACCCGATAAAAGAATGCCTTTGTTGGGGTCGATATTTAATTTTGCACAGGCTTCAAAATCGCGAATGAAATAAATACACAGCTTATAAAGGACAACCTCATCTTCTTCATAAATCTTGAAGTTTTTGCCAAATAACAACTTTCCTTTTGCATCGAGGTAAATGAGTATGCTTTTGAAATCGTATTGAATACAATTATCTTTTAACTCTCCAAGTTTGTATTGGACACCTTTCTCAACAATGATATGCGGGTTCTCATTTTTCATAAAGGTTCATTGTAGTTTTTGTTTTTAGTAGTCTTTAGGTTGTCCGTATTTGGAACACTGCTGTTTTGTTTTGAAACATTTTCAGAATCATTAAAATCTAAATTTTTTAAATTTTTCTGTTTATTAATGTTTTTGTTTTCTATAGTTTGTATATGTTTATATATAGGTACCAGTGCTTGTCCACTACTTGTCTCGATTTGAGTAGAGTTGTATCCCACTACTTGTCCAGAACTTGTCCCAAATTTGAACATCTTAATTTTACTACCACGATACGGATTGTGAGATGGGAAATACACTATATATTTCCAATGATTTAATTCCTTGATGCATCTGTGATAAGTGGATTTTGAGCCTATTTTAGATAATTGCATAACCTCATCACGGTTTATAAAAAACTCTTCTAAAAATCGGTTTAAATTCCACAACTGGAATAAGGCTATATATAAGCTTATGTGGGTTGGATTTAAGCGACTGTCTTTAGAAAATTGACTGAAAACTGCGTTGAGATGTTTGATGTAATTTATTTCTTGCATAAGTTGACTTCTCGATACAATTTTGTGAAACAAAATCACTCGAAGTGACGTTACCTTTCATTTTTATGAGATACTGAAACAACCTTTCGACTGCGCTCAAGGTGACAGTTTAAGTTAGCATTAATGAGATTCCCGCCTTTGCGGGAATTAAAACTTATTATGAATGCGGTTTTCTTCCATTACTTTAAGGATTTCTTCGTAGTCGTAATAGATGACTCCACCGACTTTTGTGTATGGTAATGTACCATTTATGCGAAGATTTTGTAATGTTCCTGGTGAGATACTTAATAGATCGCGAACCTCTGGTGATTTGAGCCATTTTTTAGGTGCAAAACCTGATTGGTGGTTAATGATTGCTTTAATATCTTCCAGTAATTCTTCTTTGAATTCACGAAGATCTTCCGTAGTGATAATTGTTGCTGCCATAGTAAAGTTTTTAGTTTAAAATAGCTACCGCCTCGAACTCTCATTCTCGGCAGCAGCTATTAATGTGATTTGACTTTCGTTTGGCAAATATGAAGTAGATTAGTTAAGTTTATTCACAACGGGGATTGTGTTGTGAACGATTTTACCTAAATCCCTTCATCAGTATCTTCCATTCGTTTTAGCAATCCTTTATTTAATGTGGTAAGAAATTTTGCTCTATCGGCTTTCCGAGTCCTAATTTCAAGGAATGTACGACGGTATTGCCCTAAATCTATTTCAAAAATATGTTCAAAATATTCTGCAATGTCTTTTAAATCTGCAGCACCATTATTAAAGACACCTTCTGTGTGTAATGCATAAACCAGCTCAATTAAGGCTACTTTTGGGCTTGTCCAAATCATTTTCAAGTTCGGTTTGCGTTGTGATTTTTCGCCATTGTCTTTACTACCAATTAATACTAAATTATTTTCTAAATACAATTGAATTAAATCGTTGGCTAGTATCTTAGCTACTTTATAATCATGTGAAGTTGAAAAGTTTGTATCTGCTTCAAAGTAGTAGCTAGATAACGACATTTTAATGTCGAACTTGCTACGTAAAAAGTATTTATGATCTAGGTAGGTACTACCTGAACGGTAGTATTTATAAAACTCTAATTCATTGTCAAAAAATGCTTTCAGTTTAACCAATTCATTGTTATAATATTTTTTTACAATTCGGCTACCTCCGTTTGGTCTTTTCATTTCAATTTTAAAAATTGTATTGTAATAAATTAACTTGGATGTAAACTGGGGTTTAATTTCTTTAAAGAATTTTATCTCTTCTGCATCTGTTTTAAACTTTGTTTTTAACAAAACGCCTCTTAATGAGTCTATAGTTTTTAGAATGATTTCTATTGCTTTTTCACATCGAGTAGATTGATTATCGATTTCTAAATCTATGAAGTTTAATTGATCATTAAGATTAGTTAGTAGGTTATTTATTTTTGAACTCAAATAGTTTTATTTTTATTAAACTCATTTAACATTTCTAATCCTTTTACCGACACCAACTCATGTGAAACAATAAATTCAAAAATTCAAGGGTATTTTTAAATTATTTATCAAAGATTGTAGAAATGTTATTTCACTATTAATTTTTCTGTTACAGTTGCACCAGAAATAAAATCTTTTCCTGAAAACAGAACATATTTTGCTTTTGTTTTTATGGAAGTAGAACTATCTTCAAGTTCAACAAAAATGTTTTCCAAATAAAGTTTACGATTATTTATTGTTATATAAACTCTTGGCTTTTTATCAGTATTAAGAGTGAGATAAAATTTTAATTTTGATGATGCTGCCAAATGCATTTCTATAAGGTTTGGTGCAATTATTTTTGTATCCATTCCGTAAGCAAATTGCTTTTGGATATTACTCAATGGTTTTTTAACGCCTCCTTCTGTATAGACAATGCGATATTCATCAATAGAGCTCTCCAAATTAATAGAGTCACCTTCCATTTTTACATCATATACATAAGTGTTGTGGTTTTTACTATGCTGAATATAAAATAATCTTGTTGATGTTTTTTCTGGCACAGGATACTTTTTTTGAGCAAATACTGTAGTACAAATAACTATGCTAAAGAAAAAAGAATAAATGGGATTCATAAATAATACTTGTGTTTAATTTTATGAAGCTATTAAATTAGTTAAGAAAACTTAAAAGCTCATCATTTCTTTCTTTAGCATAGTCATATCCAGCCTTGTAAATTTCATCGATTTTTGAAAAATCAAATGTTCCATATGTTTCAATTTTTGGTGGCTCTATATACAAATCACAAAGTTGTTTTTTGTCTTCAACATTATAATTAATTGAAACTTTTACAATACGCTCAATAATAGTTTTATAACTCCATTTTACAATAGATGATTTTGGAATATTGGATACATTTATACCAATAACTTTGTCACATTTATCTTTGATTAAATTTGTAGGGAAATTATTTAATAGTCCACCATCACATAAATAGGCATCTTTAAGATGTACTGGTTCAAAAACTAAAGGTACTGCACAAGAAGCCTTTACAGCTGTAGCAATAGAACCTTTATCAAAAACAACCAATTCTGCATTAACTAAATTAGTTGCAGTAACATAAGTAGGAATATTTAATTGATCGAAATCGTCATGTGGAATGTATTTATTTAAAATACGTTCAAAAACATATGTGCTAAATAATCCACCTGATTTTAATTTTAAACTGGAACGGCTAAAAAACTTTTCTTTTTTTCCAATTTCTAAAATTTCTTTAGGTTCAAATCCTGCAGCTAAAAACACACCTGCTAGTGAGCCAGCACTTGTGCCCGAAATTACTGTTGGTTGTATTCCTATTTCATATAAGTATTGAAGTACACCAAGATGTGCCATTCCTCGAATGCCTCCTCCAGAAAGTGCTAATCCAATAGATTTTTTGCTCATTTCCTATTTTATTTTATGGCATTTTTTTCAAGCACTAAATTTACTAAATTGTAAGATTATGACTTTATTTTTTAATGTTACAAAATAGATTTTATATACGTTTCCATACTTTCAGGTTTTGAAATTGGTGCAAACCGTTTTACTGGTTTACCATTCTTATCAATTACAAATTTTGTAAAATTCCATTTGATTTTTTTACCTAAAAAACCACCTAATTTGGATTTAAGGAATTTAAATATAGGATGTGTTGTATCACCATTAACATCTATTTTTGCAAACATTGGAAAACTTACACCATAATTTATTTCACAAAACTCTTTAATATCATCTGCTTGTCCTGGTTCTTGTTTTCCAAATTGATTACAAGGAAAACCGAGAATTACAAGTCCTTGATCTTTGTACTTCGTATAAAGTGCTTCTAAACCTTCATATTGTGGTGTAAGACCACATTTACTGGCTGTATTTACAACAACAATCGTTTTTCCTTGATACTGTTTCATAGAAATAGATTCTCCTTGCAATAGTTTTGCTTCTAAATCATAAAAGGTCATAGTAATACAGCTTATTTACTATTTTAATGTATGGTCATTCCACCATCAACAATATGTTCTTGCCCTGTAATAAATGAGGCTTCATCTGATGCCAAAAAGACTACAATACCTGTTAATTCTTTAGTTTCAGAAATTCTGCCCAACGGTATTTCATCCAAAGCACTTCTTCCTTCTTTAGACGCATCTTCATCTGTAGCTTCTATCATCATTGGTGTAAGAACAAATCCAGGATGCATTGAGTTTACTCGGATGTTTTTTGGTCCATACTCAAATGCAACAGCTTTGGTCATACCTCTAATAGCAAATTTACTGGCCATATAGGCAATATTTGGGAATCCAAAACAGGCAACAATTCCTGCTATAGATGATACATTGATTATTGAGCCTACTCCAGCTTTCAACATTGAAGGGATGACAGCTTGCATCCCCAACAGAATGCTGTGTTGGTTAATATCAATGACTTTAAGGTAGTCTTCATATTTTATTTCCATTACTCCTGCTACTGGACCTAAAATCCCTGCATTATTAACCAATACATTGATATTTCCAAATTTATTTTCACCTAATTTTACAGCATTTTCCCAATCTTCTACTTTGGTAATATCCAATTTAACAAAAAGGGCATTTTCGCCTAGTTCTTCGGCTAAAGCTTGTCCCATTTCTTCTCTAATATCTGCCAGGATAACTTTAGCTCCTTGCTTGATAAATTCTCTGGCATGGGCTTCTCCCATTCCTCTTGCAGCTCCTGTAATAAGAGCGACTTTGTTTTCCAATCTGTTCATTTGTATTATATTTAATTGTTAATATCTGTTATTTATACTGCTACTGCACCTGTTCCTGAAGAGATGGATTCAACGGTATTTTCTTTTACTCTTGCGTTATATCCTTTTACAGATTCTCCTTTCAGTAGTTTACGAACTAAAATCAATCTGCGGTAATGTGTTTTTTCAAACCGCAATGCCAAAGTGTAAATCATTAGCATAATACTCGCAATTATAGAGTAGCCATATAATGTTTTGGATGCCGTTAACACAGCTTGTATTCTAGAACGCCCATATACCGCCAATCCTCCACCTCTATAAGGCGATAGACTTACTGCATCCAATTTGTCTGCAATGTTAACCAAACCTTGTACTTGTAACTTATAAAAGAGCCAAGAGTAAATGGCTCCAGCAAAGGCTACACTTACCATAGAACGCACTACAATTGCCAAAGATGCCACCGCCAATGTTTCCGCCATATCAAAACCATCCAATGTGTAAAACCAAATGCTTATAAAGAGAATCACCATACCCATTCCTCTTAAGATAGAAGGAACCATTAAATAATAGATATCTACTTCTGGACTGATTAAAAAGTACATCATTATAAAATGTGAGGTATAGAACAGCATACCAGAAATAATCAAAAATTTGGTAGGTAATCGTTTTGCATACCATTTGCGAGCATAGATAGCACCTAAAATTATACCGGGAACCATCGCATAATTCAATAAGTTATTTGTAAGTGAATTATACCTTAAAATTCCAACGGTAAAGGTATTTTGAATAGTTGCCGAGGCCAAAAACATTCCTAAACCCATCATCAATATAAGTCCTTGAATAAAGTTTTTCTTTTTAAATATGGTTAGTGGCATAAATGGTCGTTTCACACCTTTTTGCGTCCATAGAAAAACAGCGAAGGTGACAATAAACCCAATGGTAGCTCCTTGTATGTATGGTGAAGCAAACCAATCTTGTTGCTTTGCAAAAACGAACACATAGGTTAATAAAAAGAAAGAAACCACAAACAAAAGCATACTTAACAAGTCGATTTGATATAATGGCAACTTTCTCGAAAAGCGCAAATCGTGCATAAAAATGACCGATATTAACACCAAAACCAACATAATAATGGCCATTACTAGATATACCGACTCCCATTCTAAATTATAGGCGATTTTTGCAAATAGATAAGAACTTAATTGAGCGGTAGTAATGCTCAAAGGATAAAAAATGGTGTAGAATTTTGTACGGTCTCCATCTGGACTCAAAATAAACAGCAGCGGTAGCACAAATTCAATAATGGCAATAATCTTAAAAAAACCAATTACGAAGTTTGAAAATATAATAACATACGGGCTATCCGTAGTTGCAATAACCACAGAACACAACGCAATGATTGATAAACTGGTAATCATTAACTCCTTGCTTCTAAAACGCATTTTAAAACGTAATAAAAGGGGCAAGGCAGTACCCATACCTATAAAAGAGGCGTAGTTGGCAAAAGATAAGTACTCGGAATAGATTGCCAAATCGCTCATCATTTCACTAAAATTGGCAGTATAGATTCCGCCAACTATTAAAATAGGGAATAGATATGCCAGGATAAGCAATAACATTACGGGTTTTGGCACCCAATCTTTAAAAAGTCCTTGGTTGTACATATAATTAATCTACGGTAACATTTACATTCATTCCTACACGTAATAGTTTTAAATCTTCTGCATTATTTTCTTCTGAAAAATCAATGCGAACAGGAATACGCTGCTGTACCTTAACAAAATTCCCGGTTGAATTATCTACTGGAATGGTTGATAGTTTTGATCCTGTTGCTGCTGAAATTGAAGTAACAACACCTTTAAATTCCTTTCCTCCCAATGCATCTACTTCGATAGTCAATTCTTTACCCACCGCAATGTCTTCCATTTGTGTTTCGCGATAGTTGGCTATGACCCATTTTTTATCGTCTGTTACAATACTGGCTACTTGCTGACTTGGATTTAGTAATTGTCCTTCGTTTACCTTGCGTCTTCCCATAAAACCATCGTAAGGTGCAGTAATTATAGTGTAAGATAAATTCAGTTTTGCCAATTCTAATGCAGCTTCTGCCTGTTTTATACCAGCTTGACTCATTTCTATCCTACCGCCCATTTCACGAAGCGAGTAATTAACAGATTTTCGCTGTCCTAACAAGGCATCGTATTGTGCTTTGGCAGCATCGTACTTGGTTTTTATACCATCATATTGTTGTTGGGTAACCGCCTCTTCTTTTAACAAGTTTTTAAAACGCTCCAAGTCTTTAGCCGCATTTTCATAATTGGATTTTGCCCCAGCCATATTAGCTTCGATAATAGAGGTGTTGTTGGCAATAGTGTTTACGGAAGATTTGGTTGTTTTATCTCCTGCCAAGGCATTGAGATATGCAGCTTCTGCCTGCAATAATTTAGCTTTTATTTCACTATCATCCAAAATAACCAAGGTATCGCCTTTTTTTACTTTTTGGTTTTCTTCAAACCTAATTTCTTTTATGTAGGCTGAAACCCTTGTGTTTATGGGATTGATATAAGCTTCTACCTGGGCATCATTGGTAAAATTTTTATCCCCTATATGAAAGTAGTGCTTAACAACAAAAAGTAAGGCAACAAGTGCCGCTATAAAAACAAGTATATTGGTTACTAAAGCCAGCTTTTTGTTCTTGCCCGCTTTTTTTTCTATCTGTGTATTGTTATCTGACATTTTAATCGTTTTATAATGGTTATAGTTGTCCTACGGTTTTTAATATATTATAGTAGGCGTAAAGGATATTTATTTCTGAATTAACATATTGCAGCTCCGCATCTAACTTTGAGTTGCTGGCATCCAACATTTCGGTTATGAGCGCCAACTGGTTAAAATATTTTTTCTCGGTAATTCGATAATTTTCTTCAGCTAAATGTTTGCTCTCAAGGTAAGTTTCTCTTTGCGAAATGGCTTCGTTGTATTTTAAGTACGCTGCTTTGGTAGCCACCTGTAGGTTTTGCTGCGTTAAGGTTTTAGCTTCTTCTACTTGTTCCACTTTTAGCTTGTCCAAAGACTGTTTGCTTTTGTTTTTATACAATGATTCTATGTTGTATGTTAAAGAGACACCTACTTGCCAGTTGTTGAAATAGACATCGTTAATAGGAAAAGAATTTGTTAATGGGCGTTGCATATTGTAACCTGCAAAACCAGCCAATGTTGGCAATTTTTCAGCTTTGGTGATGTCCAAGCTAGTTTCTGCAAGGTCTTTCTGTATATCTATGGATTTTATTAAGGGATGGTTTGTTGTTGCTTCCTCTTTATAAACACCATAATCCTGTAATGTGGTATCTAATTGCAAGGTGTCATCCACAGGGATAATTTGCTCGTTTTCTGGCAATCCTAAAGCTACAGTAAGTTGATTGTTTAAAATGTCTATATTATTATTAATGGTAACAACGGCTTGGTTTAATGACGCCAAAAGCAAATCACCACGAATGACTTCATTACGCGTAACCATTCCTTGGTTATAAAAACTTGTAACATTATCGATACGTTTTTTCGCCAATTCTATATTATCTAAAAAAACTTGTTTTTGATTGTATAATTTGTACAAGTTTAAATAATTGGAAATCACCAAAAACTTAATTGACAATTCATCGTTTTCCACATTTAAACTTGCCAACTGCTCCTGTAGGGTACCAACCTTAATAGTATTGTTTATGGTTTTGCCCTTGTAAATCAATTGTTGTGTCTGCAATGAAAAGTTATTGCCAAAATGGGGCATATCAACAGTCATTAATTTTGAGAAATCGGTATCTAAAATGTTTATATCGCCCAAATACATAGCACTTGCCCCTAAAGAAATATTGGGCAGTTGAAGTTGTTTATAAACGTCGGTCTGTTGTTTGGCAATTTCCACCGATTTTTTTGACACTTTTAGCTTTTGATTGTTTTCCAAAGCCAATTGTACAATTTGGTCTATCGTATATTGTTTAGGAACAGCTTCTTGTGAAAAGCCAAAGCCATAAACAAATATTAGTAATAGGCTTACTGTTTGTTTTATATAATGCATAGATATTTTTAGTTATTTTAGTTCTTAACAAAAAGAACTTATTGGATAATTTTTTTTTAGTTTTCTTTCCACTTTATAATTGCTTCATCTATTTTTTGATTTAAAAAGTTCTGAAAATCAATGACCTCTTTTAGCTTGTTGTTAAATTCTACGTCGCTATTGCTTCGATGTTTTAAAACATCTTCCATTACATTGTTAAAATCATAAAGTTTTTTAGCATATTCCTCAACTCTTTTTCTCCAATTCTCTAAATCTAGATAGAAGTATCTTTTTCTATCACCACTAAATGTTTTATAGTTAATTGTACCATCTTGTATATGACTGTTTATTGCATTGCTAACAGCACTTTTACTTGCGTTTAAAAATTCTCTAATTTCATCAAATGTTTTATAAGAAGGTTCGGCCAATAACAAAAAACTAAATACTCTGCTTGCCATGGGTGTTTTTCCGAATTGCTCATAAACAACTCCAATATCTTCAACACGTTGTTTTAAATTATCCATATTGTATATTATTAAAGTGCAAATATATAAAGTTTTTTTAGTTCTGTAAATAGAGAACTAAAATAATTTTGAAATATCATTAAAAGATTGACATATCTGGTCATATTAAAAAATAAGTAAAAGCACTACTACTTTTACCTCTATATGACATTAAAGCATACTAGGGTGAAAATCTTCATTTTAATTACAAGTGATTATTTAACCTACCCAAAATAAGGCATTTGGTATTGCTTCAATTAATAATTGTAAAATTCAAGAAGTATGTATGTATCAAAAAGCAATGCTTAACTTTTAAAACTCTATTTGCATAATTTCAATACTATCTTCATCACTAGCTACTGGATTGTGGTAAAGGGTATAAAGTACGTTCCAAAAATTGCCATCTACGGCTGGACCATAACCAAACCCTTCAAAATGAGGTCCCAAACCTAATGCATGCCCAACCTCATGTATCACTAAATTTAGCGTGATTTCATTTTGGCATTCTGATGAGCCAATGTGCACGTAAAGAACGGTATTAATGCGACCAGTAGTTTCATAGAAAGGATCTTCAACTACACGGTATTTAATTACATAAGCACCATCATCCATGTCTTCTTGGTTTCCCACAATATAAACATAAGCACCAATAACTATTCCATTAGCATCATACAAACTGCTATTGTAAAGTGTGGTACAAATGGCATTACCAATAATATCATAGATTAACTCATCTTCTTGGGCTACAAGACCAATTACCAGGTTATTGTCATCAAAAATATAAGGTGTACCGTCTAATACTTTACCTACTGTATTGCCTTCCTCATCGTAAGCAGATTCTATAAACGGATAATCATAACCAATAATATTTCCATCATTGTCATATTCTAAATAAATATTTTCAGAAGAGGATTCTGTGTTTTCTCCGTAATAAGGATAACTAAATGTACCAACACCTTCTGATACATGACCACAATCTGTTGCTGGATTTGGTCCTGAAGCTGTACCTTCGCTAAAAATTATTCCTCTGGAAATTTGGTCGTTAGGTGTAAAGGCTATGCTTGTTCTGTCAAATAGGATAAAACCCAATTTATCTTCAATAGCATCTAAGGCTTCAACCTCAAAAGGTACATTGTCAAATTTTACAGGTATTAATCCATCATGATCTTTATCCCATCTTTTTAGTATGCCATCGGTTAATTCGGCATATCCACATCCTGTATCGTTAACATCATCTTGAAAATACCAAGGGAAAGCATAAGTACTCAAATTGGTTGTATTTATGTTTTGCATAATGCCAGCTTCTCCAACAATTTCGGTGTCTCCACCAGAATTATTGTTATTGTCGTTATTATCATCGTCACCACAAGAATTTAATGTTAAAATTAAGAGTAGTGTAGACCAAAGGTGTAGCGTTTTTGTTTTCATAGGTTTGTGTGTTTAGTTAACTTATATAAAGTTAGTTAATGAACGATTTTTAATATAAAATTTTAGTTAAGTTTTCATGTATTTATTTTTAAGGTTTATATTAGAGATTGGTATATTTTTATGATAATGATTAATCTCTATTTTTTAATATCGTTATTAATGTCAATCATTTCTCGTTTTATGTTTTTCATGAGCTAAGAGTAAAAATTCTATTGAACTATATTGAGTTACGAAATCTAATTTACTTTGTATAAGTTCTACCATAATAATATCGTATTAATGATTCTTTATACGCTTTTTTGAAGGTTTTTCATTAAACTCATTTAACGTTTCTAATCCTTTTACCGACACTAACCTATGCAAAAACAATGAATTTAAAAACTTAAGGGTATTTTGGTTTGTTCCTAAATTGTAGAAAAAACCATTCAAAAAAATAATTTTAGAAATATCATTAAAAGATTCACAAATTTCTTCTGTGTTTATATCCATTTTATAATACCCTTCTTGTTTACCCTTAATGATATTTTCTCTAAGAAAAGGTATTACTATACTATTTTTGTGTTTAACAACTTCTAAGAAAATTGTTGGATAGTATTTTTTTAATTCTTTGCCAAATGAAGCAGATATGTTAAAAGAAAGCTCATTTATATAATCAAAAAAAAGTATTAATTCTTGTAATGCATTTTTGCTTATTTGTTTGTTTTCAAAAATTTCTTTTTTCAGCTCTTTTATTTGTAATTCTATAACTTGATGTAATAAATCGTCTTTATTTTCAAAATATTTATAAATTGTTTTTTTAGACACACCGCATTTTTTTGCAATATCATCCATTGTAATATGCTGGATTCCATAATTAAAAAACATATTGGCAGACTGTTCTAAAATCATTTTTTTTCTTTTAAAAGCCATACTCTATTTTTTTGTTATGATAAATTTCCAATCCATCGTCTTTTATATTCATCTTTATATTTTCGTTTCCAACGTCTATGACTCCAGAGGTAGTTTTCGGGGTTTTTATTTATTGATTCTTCTAATTTTTTGGCATAGAATTGTGTAATTAATCCAACTTGATATTGTTCTGAAAAATTAAAAAGAGGTGTTATAACAAATTTGTAATAACCTCTATCTAAACGAATAATGTTTGCAAAAAAAGAAGTGGTTTTGTTTGATGCCGTATAAAGTTCAGCTCCACTTAAAAAGGCTGTTTTTTGGTTTAAAAAATTTGTCCAATAACTTTTTATTGAAATTTTTGGGGTTTGGTCTGCAACTAAAACTAATACATGTGGATTGTCTTTGAATTTTTCAATCTCTCGTTTTAATGTTTTTGATGAAACCAATTTTGAACCAAATCGGCTCCTCATTTTCTTCATTAAGCTATTAAATTTTTTATTTTTTATAGGTTTATAGGCAACTATAACATTGTCTTCTAATACACTTGAAATATGCAAATTCGCCCATTCCCAATTAAACTGATGTCCTAAATAAATATGGCAATTTTTATTTTGAGATTTTATGTTTATTAATTCAGAGTAATCTACAGAGATCCTGCTATGCAATTCTTCTTTTGATATCGACAAAAGTTTTAATGTCTCAATAAAATTATCGCAGAAATTTCTGTAAAATTTTTTCTCAATAATTAGCCTTTCTTTTTTGTTTAGACTGGTAAATGAATTCTTAATGTTTTCTGATACCGTTTTTCTACGATATTTTACAACATAATACAACAAATAATAACAGACATCTGATATCAGATACAACAGTCTTAACGGTAGAAGTGAAAACGCATATGATATTTTGTAAAGCATACGTTAGAGTTTAATTTAAAGGTGTATTACATTTATGAAGTATATTTTATGACTAAAACACTTGTTCTTAGAATATTCTAAAATGATATTTTTACTATTTCTCTTCATATTAAAAATTTAAAAAAGAATTTGTTTTGCTTGTATATAAATCATAACCAGTAAATAACAAAATGAGAAACTATTGCTACTACCAAACCTATTAGAAATGAATACAGAGATATTCTAATTAGCTTGTTTTTTACTTGCAAGATTTGACCTTGATAGTAGAAATCTTTGATCATTGATGTGTACAAATAATCTTTATCTTGTAATAGCTGCAAAAAAGCCCATTCAAAATCACGATAATGCATGTTATGAAAGTTTCCGAAATAGAGTAAGTTTCCTTTTTTACTTCTTATATCTTCTTCGGTAAAGTTTCCTTGTGTTTTATTAGGTGTTATAGAAATAATAGCAAATGCTATGGATATTAAATTAGTTACCGCAAAAATGATTGAAGGAATATTTAAAACTACTTCATTAGAAGATTTACCTATAATACCTCCTAATATTAGAGATAGTATAATTGAGTTTATCGTAATCATTATACGTGCTTTTCCGTCAACCATCTTATTTAAGGTGTAATGGTTTCTTGAGGTATTTCTGAATAAAGTTTGAATGCCTCTATCATCTCTACCCTTAATTTTACTTATATCTTTTTTTAACTTTTTAATTTCTTGATCACTAATTTTTAACTCTTTTTGTAAAATTAAATTTGTATGATTTTTGTGATCCTTTCTTTCTTTTCTTAAAGATTTGTAAAGCTTATCTATTGATGGCTGTACACGGGTTTGACCAAAATGGGTAGTTATTCTATAAGCATCTAAAATACCTATAAGCGTATCGTACCAATTGCTTTTAGATAGTTTAAAATCTTTTAAAATCATCTGCTCATACATTTTTTTTAACCTATCTCTTCCTTGATTGCCAGCAAAATCCATGATGTTAGCATCTGAAATGATTTTAGACTCTAATAATTTTGTTTCATTAAAAGGAAATGATTCTATAATAATTGTCTTTACTCTATTTACAGTTTCACTATTTAATTTGAATTTTAATCTAAGACTATCTAATATTTCATTTATTGATGTTTCGCTGTCCTTAAAATTTAATGTATTAGCTTTTGTAGTGGCTTGTTCTATGTTTAACACATAATTAGCTAGGTATAAACAATCTATATCAATATTTTCAATTTTATCCTCTTTAATTATTGTGTTGATATTTTTTTCAATCCTATACACTCTACTAATTGTAGTGTATAAATTTTTATCAGATTCTTTATCTATAATTTCAAAAGTATAATCCTTAATGTTATTTACTATTTGAGATATGTTGGTATTTACTATCATAAGATATATACAATATTAAACCGATGATTTACCCTTTTTCAACATTGAAATAACTATGTATATCCCTAGAAATAATGAAATTGTAAAACCTAAAAAACCTAGAACAGGTATGTTGTAAATTTTAGGGGGCATGTCTGCTAATACTAGTATTGCAGAACCAATTGAAAGTGCTGCTAAAATTATTGCTATTACTAGACGATCTACTGTACTTGCAACTAACTCAATACCTTTTATCTTGTGCGATACTTCTATATCGTTCTCTTTAATTTTGTGAACTAGAGATTGTATTTCATTAGGTAAATCCCCTAGAAGTTCTGAAACATTTTGTAGTCTTTTTATACCTTTAAAAAAGTTATATTTTGGGGAAAGTTTTTTTTGGATAACTTCAATAGCATATGGTTCTATTATTTGATAAACATTAATATTTGGGTTTAATTTTCTACCAATCCCTTCAATTAATGCAATCCCTTTCATTAAAAGATAAACGTAATCAGGAAACTCTACTTCATTTTGTTTAAATATTTCTTTTAATTTTTTTATAATTACGGTTAAATCAATATTATTTAATGAAGACTCATCCACAATTTCAAAAATTTGATAAACATCTCGTTCTAATTGTTTTTGATTTTTTACAGAATATGATACCGCTATTTTTTTTAGCGTAGATATTAATTTTTTAGCATCCTTATTTATAAGATATTGTAAGAAATCTTCGATATGCTCGATATCTGAAGGCATTAACCTTCCCATAATACCAAAATCTATAAAAGAAATCTCTCCTTTGTATGTTACAAAAATGTTTCCTGGATGTGGGTCTGCATGAAAATAACCATTCTTTAATACTTGTTGCATATACATATCAAAGCCTACCATAGCTACTTGATTAGTATCAAACCCTTGATTTTCTAGTGAAGATATGTCCGTAATCTTAATGCCTTCTATAAATTCTAAACACAGAATATTATTATTAGACAAATGCTTAAATGTTTTATGCACATACAAGTTTTCATCTTCTTGAAAATCTTTTCTGAAGCGTTCAATATTATCGAATTCTTGCAAGAATGAAAGTTCTGTATGGATTGATTTTTCAAACGTATGAACAATTTTATATAAATTTATCTTCTTACTTTCTGCATTATAGTTTTCGAGTATTTTGGCAAGGTCTTTCATTATTAAAAGATCTGCTTCTATTATTTCTTGAATTTTTTCTCTTTTTATTTTTAAGACTACTTTTTCTCCTGTTTTTAATTGCGCTTTAAAAACCTGGGATATTGAAGCTGTTGCAAAAGGTTTTTCATCTATAGATTCAAAAAAATCATCTGGGTTAATTTGTAATTCTTTACCTATTTTTTCTCTTACATTTATAAAATCTTCGCCAGCATTATTTTGAAGTTTTTTTAATTCTGCGGTAAGTTCTGAGGGTAATAAATCATCTCTATCACTAAATAATTGCCCTAATTTTATATAAGTTGGTCCCAAATCTGAAATAGCCATTCTAATACGTGCATAAACAGAAAGTGATTTTATTCTATCTATTTTTTCATTTGCATGAATAAATTTCTTAGGTATTATCTTGTCAATACTACTATGTGAAATAATATCTTCGAACCCATATTTTGAGAGTACCGAAGCTATTTTAATAGTTCTAGTTATTTTATTAGTATTATTTCCCATTATGATTTATATGTTTTGTTTTGCCTATTATAGATTTAACTTGAGCTTTGTGTTGTTTGTGAGACCTTATCTTTAAAAACCAAAGTGCGATGTGGAAACGGTATTTCTATACCTTCTTTATCAAAACGTTTCTTAACACTTTCGTAGAGATCACATTTCATTGCAAATGCTTCTTCAAAATTGTTTGCCCAAGCCCAAGCTCTTAAAGTAACCTCAGAATCATTTAAACCAATAACACGTACCTTTACTTTTTTTTCATTATTATATTTATCTAATTCACTTCTATTGTCTATCAAATATGGATGGCTTTCACATTCTTCTCTTATGATATGTTTTGCCAAATCGATGTCGCTGTCATAAGAAATACCTATTTCAATCCATTGACAACACTTGCGTTCCCCTAAATCATAATTGACTAATTTTTCTTTGTTTATAATGGCATTAGGAATTACTATCATCTTATTTTCATAATCTCTAATTACAGTATGGCGCAATGTAATGTCGGTAACGGTACCTATCATGGTTTGATCTACCTTAATAATATCTCCTATCTTAAAAGGCTTAAACGAAACAATAAAAAAACCGCCTATAAGGTTTGCTAGTGCTTCTTGAGAAGCAACTCCAGCTATAATAGCAATAATACCTGCTCCACTTAAAACGGTTTGAGCTATATCTCTTAATGATGGAAAAGCTAGTATTGCTAATAATGTTCCAAGAAAGTAAACACAAACAATTGCTACATACCTTAAAAACTTATAACTTGTAGCATCTTGTTGTTGTGCTGTCTTTTCTTTTATTTTTTTAGAAAACCATAATTGCACAAAAGAGGCTATTACTAGGGTTAGCACTGCAATAACACCCAAATACAAGACAAGGAAAAAATTGGTTGTGGCCGTCTTATAATGTTCTTCATCGATAAAAATAAAAGCAAGAGCCATAATCCCTAAGACGATCCAAAGTGCATTTAAAATACGTTTGGTTAAATGGATTGTTTTTGGGTCTTCATTAGGGTATTTTTTAAGCGCTAGCTTTTCAAGTTTATTGTGCAATAATTTTGTTAAAAAACGTAAAAACACCACCACAGCAATTACGATAAACATATAAAAAATGGACTGCTTATAGTTGTTGTAAAATTCTATCATATGGTTTTGTTATTATGTCTTAGATAACTTCATAGAATTTTGAAGTTATTTTACTATTAATTTTTCTACTACATTTTCGCCGGTAATAAAATCTTTTCCTGAGAACAAAACATATTTAGCTTTTGTTTTTAGGGAAGTTGAACCTTCTTTAAGTTGAACAAACATGCTATCTAAGTATAGTTTACACTTGTTTATAGTTACATAAACTCTAGGTTTTTCTTTATCACTAAAAGTGAGATAGAATTTTAACTTTGATGATGCTGCCAAATGCATTTCTATAAGATTTGGCGCAATTAATTTCGTAATCATTCCGTAAGCAAATTGCTTTTGAATTTTATTCAATGGTTTTTTAGCACCGTCTTCTGTATAGACTATTCTATACTCATTAATTGGATTCTCAGTGCTAATAAAATCTCCTTCCATATTTGCATCATATACATAAGTATTATAGTTATTACTATGTTGTATATAAAAAAGTCTTGATGCTGTTTTTTCAGGTACCGGGTAATTTTCCTGTGAAAAGAGGATGGAATTAATAAAAAAGCAAAAGAAAAAAGAAAAAAAAGTTTTCATACAAAATTCTATTTGTTTGTTTTCAATAGAAAATAAATTAATCAAGGAAACGTAACAATTCATTCTTTTTTTCTTTAGCATAAACATACCCAGTCTGGTATATTTCATCTGCTTTTTTGAAATCGAAAATTCCATAGTCTCTAATACTTGGTGGTTCTATATATACATCGCATTTATATTTTTGAGTTTCTACAGAGTTGCCAATTGCTATTTGAACTGTTCTTTCAATAATTTGTTTATAACCTATTTTACCTTCTATGGTGTTTATGCGATTTACATTGACGCCAATAATTTTATCGACTTTACCTTCTAAAATATTTACAGGAAAATTATTTAAAATACCACCATCACTAAGGTAGATTCCTTCAAATAAAACAGGTTGAAAAACCAATGGTACACAACAAGAAGCTTTTACAGCTGTGGCTAATGAACCTTCATTAAAAATTTTTAATTTTCCGTTATTCAAATCTGTTGCTGTGATAAATAATGGAATTTCTAATGACTCCAACGTTTCCTGAGCAATATGTTTTTTAATTATATTCTCGAATATATCTGTTGAAAATAATCCTACACCTTGTCGTTTAAATAGGCTTGAATAATTAAAGAATTTTTCAGATTTTCCTATTTTAAAAATTTGTTTAGGCTCAAAGCCTGCTGCATAAAATGCTCCAACTAAAGCACCTGCGCTTGTACCAGAAATAACAGAAGGTTTTATGCCTAACTCTGTTAAATACTGTAACACGCCAAGATGTGCCATACCACGAATACCGCCTCCAGAAAGTGCTAAACCTAGTTTACTCATTTTATTATTTTAAAACAACCCTTGACGTTTTAATGACAAGGATTGTTTTTTATTATAGAGACTTAAACGCTTTTTTTAAATGTTTGTAAGATTGTGATACTTCTTTTTTAAAGTTGTCCAACTTTTCTGTAGCCTGTTCTTTTTCCTCATCAAGTTTTGAAGCAAATTCTTTGAATTTTTCGGTAGCTGCTTCCATACTATTCTTATATTCTTGTGTTAGTTCAACTTTTTTTCCTGATATGTTTTTTTCCAAAAGTTCTAGTTGTAACTTGGATTTTTGAGAAATAGCATTAAATAATTGATTTGTTCTTTTAGTTTGAGGGCTATTTTTAATACTTTTCTTCGCATCATTAATAGCATTAACAATATTTTTCTTTTGCGTTTCAAAAGCTTCTTTTGAATAAGTAGCATCTTCATCTAAGTGTTCTTCAATTTTTTCTAAATTGTTTTTTATAAACACCTCTGTTTCTTTAAGTTCGTGAGCTAGTTCAATTTTAACTTCATGAATATTTTTCTTTAAATCTGCTTTTGCCTTTTTAAATTCATCATTCATTTCTGCTTTACCAAGAGAAACTTGAACCGCTAAACGGTCTAATTCTTGTTGATCTTTTATTAGTTTTTCAGCTATTCTTACTCTAATTGGTTTTTGTGATTTTTTTTCCATTTTATTTATTTTTAAGGTTAATCTGTATTTATTTAAAATCTCCAATTGCTTTTTTATAATTGGCTTCATTAATTCTATAATTTGCCTTAGCATCTATAACGTCTGAATATGCTTGCTGCCAGAGCACTTGAGCTTCTAAAACATCTTTTCCCGTTACGGTTCCAACATCAAAGCGATCTTGATTTAATCTTAAATTTTCATCAGCTTGTTGTAACGATTTTTCTGTAATTTCAACTTTTTGTATTGCCTGTTGAAGCTCTAAATAGGCATTTTGAATTTGAAGTGACAATAATTCTTCGGTTTCTTCCAATTCTAATTTTTGTGCTTCGACTTTGAATTCTTGTTCCTTCACTTTTTTCTTTCTGCTTCCCCAATCAAATATGGGTATATTGACATTTAACAAACCGTAGTAAGAGGTTAAATCATTACTTCCATCTGTGAAATTAATTTGTTTGCCATTAGCATAGATTCCGCTTACATTAAGTCCAATTGTTGGCTTTCTGTCAGCTTCTAAAATTTTAGATTGTAACTCTTCAATTTCAACAGCTTTTTTAAGCATTTTTATTTCTGGTCTATTATCAATTGCTGTTGATTGTGAAACTTCATCTAATAAAATAACATTATTACTAATAGTGTCCTTTACTAAAAAATCTATGTTGGGCATACCTGTTAATTGTGCCATCTTCAGTTTTAGCAGTTTAAGCCCATCTTTTGCCTTTGTTAAATCTAGTTCTGCCTGGTTTAATTGTACTTGTACACGTAAAACATCGTTTTTATATATAATACCGGCATTGTATGAGTTAGTTAAATCCTTTAATAATTCTGTTAATAACGCTTTATATTTATTAGCTAACTCTACTTTGCTTTTTACATTTATTATTTGCCAATACGTTGTTTCAACATTTAAAAGCACTTCGCTATCTGTTAGTTCTTTTTGTGAAGTATACAAATCCACTGCTGTAGAACTCATTTGTTTAGCCGTGTTTATTTTACCACCCGCATAAATTACTTGAGTAACTCCTAAAGAGGCGTTTGCGAAAAACTCTGGCAGTAATGTATTTAATGGGTCGCCAACATGAACTCCCATACCACTTGCTTCTACGAAGGGTTTGTCTGATGCATAAACCGATGACTTCGCAGCTTTGGCTGCTTCAATGGTCTTATCTGCTTTTTTAATTTTTTTATTATTAGATAAGGCCAATGATTTTGCTTCTTCTAAACTCAACAACCTATCTTGGGCTATAGCCTGGTGAAAAGTGGTGAAAACCAACAAAAAAACTATTGATAGCGTATATTTATATGTACTCATAATTTGTTTTAAGTTTTTCTAAAAGAACTATAGAAACTACTGCTTTATATAAAAAGAGGGATTATTGCTATTAATCTTTTAAAACAGTAGTCCTATAGTATTCTTATTTATTTCTTGATTCGTTTTTTTAATTTATGCTTCATCACTTCTAATTTGCGAAGTGTTCTACTCTTCTTTTTAGGTTTATACAAGATGGTTTCAAATACTTCTGCATTAGGATGAGGATGTACTTCATCTGGTTGAGGATTAACAAATTTGTAATAGAGTATAGGTACTATAAATAAGGTTAATACCATAGAAACTATTAAACCAACTGCTAATACACTTCCTAAAGGTGCCCATAGCGGTGATTTACCCACTATCATTGGAACCACACCAATAGCTGCTGCTGCAGATGTTAAAAAGATTGGACGCATTCGTCTTTTACCTGAAGCTTTAGCTGCTGCTTTTACGGTATAACCGTGTTCTAATACCAATTCATCTGCATAATCCACCAAAATAATTCCGTTTCTTACTACGATACCTATTAAACTGATAATTCCCATAAAGGCCGTAAAACCAATTGGATTCCCTGTAAGTAACAGCCCCAAGAATGCTCCTAATAAACTCAACGGAAATGTTGCTAAAACAATTAATACTTTTGTAAAATCCTTAAATTGAAATAAAAGCACTAAAAAGATGAGAATTAAACTTATACCTAAAGAAGCCATCATGTGTGGTGCAGTTTCATTGGTGCTTTCGTACTCACCTCCATAGTTGATTGATATGCCTTCTGGTAATTGTAATGCATTAATTTTAGGCATAATATCATTCTGTATTGTGGCAGCTTTTATACCCAATTGTGCTTCAGCTCTAACCGTTAATGTTCTTAAACCATTCCTATGTGTAATGGCTCCTGTATGCCATTCAGGTGTAATGTCTGCCACTTCTCTTAAAGGCACTTTTGTACCAAATACTGTAGGTATGTTTAAAGCTCCTAAATCGTTAAAATTTTCACGGTTTTCAGCATCAAAACGTAAAAGAATATCAATAGCTTTATCTCCTTCATATAACGTAGAAACTGGATATCCTTTTAAGCCTGCTCCCAAAGTTTGCGAAACCATTGCATTTGTTACTCCTAAACGATTTGCCTTATCGTCATTTAAATTTACTTTTACTCCATAATAATCATCTTGATACGATGTTCTTACCCAGTTTGTACCTTGTGCATCTTCTAAAATTGTTTTTACTTGCTCAGCTACTTGTTTTTGCTTGTTTAAATCCTCACCTACAATTCTTACTTCAACAGGTGCCGGTGTTTCTTTCATTGAAAGTTGTCTTATACGTATATAACCATCTGGAACAAAACCTTCGAATTTTTTAATGTACTCATCTGCCAATTCTTGTGTGGCTTCTTTACCTGTTGTAGTTATAAATATTTGGGCAAAGTTTTTACGAGGAAATTCTGGTGCATACGTAGAATGAAATCTTGGGGAACTAGTACCAACAAAACTAGCTACACCCAAAACTCTTTCATCTTGTTTTATTTCATTCTCAACACGTGTTACTACATCTTCCGTTTGTTTTAAATTTCCTCCATTAGGTAACCAAACTTCTATGTTAAACTGATTTCTTTCTGCAGTTGGAAACAATTCCTGCTCTAATCCCATTGCTACTAAAACTGCTAATACAACAGATAAAAAACCAATAAATAATGTTGCTTTTGGCCATCTAAAGCTATAATCTAGTGCATTGTTAAATACATGCTGCAACCTATCTAACATACTTTTTTTATCTCCATCACTTACCTTGTGTTTTAATCCTTTTTTTATAAAGACATAGCACATATATGGTGTTAACAATAATGCTACTAACAACGAAGCAAATAGTGCAACAGCAACAGCAATAGGTAAAGCTTGTATAAATTCCTTAGCTAAGCCATTTAAGAAAAAAGCTAATGGTAAGAAAGCAAAAATAATTGCCATGGTTGCTGTAAAAATTGGCACCATTAATTGAGTAGCACTTTGCCAAGCAGCTGTCCATCTATCTTCTCCTTCATCTAATTTTTCAATGTAATTATCTACAACTACAATGGCATTATCCACTACCATACCCAATACTATAATTAAGGCTGCTAATGTTACCTGATGAATTTCTATACCAATAACATTTAAAACTCCAAATGTTATAACAATAGCTATAGGACATGCCACTGCCGAAACTATTGCCACCCTGAATGGTAATAACAGAATTACCACAATAATTACTGCTACAATTGCAATAACAAATTCTAGCATAAAGTGGCTAATACTTCCTTTTACAACTGAAGGCTGATCTACAATAGTAGTAACTTGAACATCTTGAGGTAATTGTTTTTTTACTTCATTGATTTTTTCTGTTATTTTCTCTCCAAATTGGACGATGTTATTACCTGGTTGCATCTCTACAGTTAACATCATTACTTTTTGATCATCAACTTTAATAAAGCTTGACACTTCTTCGTAACGACGTTCAATAGATGCCACATCTTTTAAGCGAACCACTTTACCATCTGGACTACTATACACAATTTGATTACCTAAATCAGCTTCATTTTTATATTGATTTTTGGCAAAAACAGAGACCTCAGAATCTTCTAAAGTAATACCACCAGAATATCCAGTATTATTTTGCATTTGAATAACTTGAGCAATAGTTGAAAAATCGAAACCATATTGTTTCATTTTTTCGTCTTGTACCGTTACGTAAATCTGCTGTTTTTGTCCTCCATAACGTTTTATTTTTGATGTTTCGTTAATGGTTTTTAAACCATCTTCTAACTCATCTAAATACGTTTCAATTTCTGCATAACTGCGTCCTGGTGCGGAAACTGTTATCATTTGTGCAACTACGTCTCCAAAGTCACTATTTACTATTGGGCCAATCATTCCTTGAGGAAGTGTGTAATTTTGCCTAAATGTGGTATTTAAACCATGTTGTAAAGTCGCCCAAAAACCATCAGTATCTTTTACATTTTCATTTAACTCAACTGTTACAATTACTTGTCCTTCTTTTGTTTCAGAAATTGTTTTTTCCTTTCTAACCTCCTCAAAACCAAATAAAAACTGTTCAATCTGATTGGTTAATTGTTGTTCTACCTGCAACTCGTCTGCGCCAGGAAAAGCTGCTATTACCAAACCTTTACGAACCGTAATTTGTGGATCTTCACTTCGAGCCATAGTCGCTAAAGCATATATTCCCAAAATCATTAACAATATCGTAAGTACAATGGTTACCTGACGGTATTTCATTGCAGCCTCTATAAAGTTTATTTTTACTTTTTTCATCATCCTTATTCAGTTCTTTTATAGAGACACTGTTTGCCCGTCTTTTAAATTTTTGTTTCCTGCAATTACAACTGAATCACCTATTGACAAGCCATTGGTAACTATTACTTCATTTCCTTTAAAACTACCAAGAGACACCCTTTTTTTAATGGCTTTATTTTCCTTTACGACAAATACATATAGTATATTGTTAGCATCTCTTATAATACTTTCTGAAGGAACTGTAATAACATCTACAGTATTACCTGTATTGATTTTTATATTACTAATCATTCCTGGTAATAGTTTATCATCCTTATTATCAAGACGTACTTTTACATTAAAAGTTCTGGTTACAGCATCTGCACTTGGATTTACAATAGCTACTTTACCATTAAAAGTTTCATTTAATGAAGAGATTTCAACTTTAGCGTCTGTACCTATTTTGAGTTTAGATATTTCAGATTCAGTAATAGAAGCCTTAGCGTATACTTTATCTGTTTTCATTACAGTAAAAGCAGGAACACCGGGCGCTGCTGTAGCACCTATTTCTGTCATTTTAGCTGTAATCATTCCAGAAAAAGGGGCATAAAGTTTAGTGTCTGCTAAATTTTTTGCTGCTAAATTTTTGTTTGCGTTTGCTTGGGCTACAGCCACTTTAACTGCAATAAAATCGCGTTCTGGCAAACTACCTTTTTGATATAAACTATTTAATCTTTTGAAGTTATCATTTGCTTGTTCTAAGCCTGCATTTGCTATATCAAATGCATTTTTATAGGTGGTTTGGTCTATTGTTGCTAGTAACTGCCCTTTGTTTACTTTTTGACCTTCTTGAACATAAACTTTTGAAATTCTACCGGGAACTGAGAAACCTAAAGATACTGTGTTATCTGCTTCAATGGTTCCACTATATGTTAGGGATTCCTTTTCTACTGTTGAATTAATTTTTTTAACAGTGACCTTGGGAATCACAACTTCTTTTACAGTTTCCTTTTTTTCTGAACAACCTACTAATAATAAAGCCAAAGTTGTAAAGGTGATAATTTGCTTCATATTTATTGCTATAATTTTATAATAATAGGTTACAAAAGTCCTATTATTGATATAATTACAACAGGTCTACAAAAAGGAAAAATTGGTCAAAATCAGTTATTTTTATTAAAAAAAATAAAAAAAATGCACTATTAAGGAAGTTTGTTGGTCAAAACTTAACTTTTAAACTTAATCTCTCTGAACTTAGAAGGTGAGTAACCCGTGTGTTTTTTGAAATATTTACCAAAGAAAGATTGGTCACTAAATTGAAGCTCGTTTGCAACTTCCGAGATTGATAAGGTTTGATTTTTTAACAGTAGTTTTGCCTCCATTATTACCGCTTCATCAATTAATTGACTTGCTGTTTTTTTTGAAATAATTTTTAAAACCTTAGACAAATAACCAGGTGTTAAACATAAAATATCTGCATAAAATTGAACTGTTCGTTCTTGCTTAAAATTTTCATTTAACAATTTCAAAAAACGAAGTGCTAATTTTTCCTGTCTTGTTAAATTTGCTTCTAGATTAGGAAACTGTATCTTTAATAATGAAGCGTAATGATACATTAATAAGTTAAAACTATGAGTTATTATCTCATTATTATATGGGTTATTTTTTCCAAGTCGATTATTTTTTTCTAAAATTTTTGAAACAGAAATAAACGTTTTTAAATCCTCCTTAGATAATTTTAACTTGGGGATACTATTTGCCGTAAAAAAGTCTAAAGTATCAATATCATTTTTGTTAATTGAGTTTCTCAATATAAAATCAACATTAAAGCTAATAGTTGCTATTTCAAGATTTTTGCTCATTTCTTGAATATGAGTAACCGTTTGTGGATTTATAACTATTATCTCTGAATTTTTTATAGTATATCTCAGTAGATTTAATTGGATTTTTAAACTTCCCTTAACTACTAGTAAAAAAGCATAAGAATTACCTCTAAAAGGATAACCTATAGGAATTTCTTTAAACTTATTTTTTGATAAATGAACATGTAATCCATTTTCTTCTTGTGGTATATCTCCAATAATTTCCACCAAATCATCTATTGTAAGACTTTTTATTGAAGATTGTGGATACATTTTGAGTAGATTTTGTACTCAAATATACTGTATTATTTTATTTTGATTTAGAATGAATCTTTTGATTGTTTTTATTAATCATCTTAATCTTTAAAGTATTAATATCTTCACTTACTTTTCTTTCAATCACTCTGGCATAAATTTGAGTAGTAGCAATCTTGGTATGACCGAGTAGCTTAGAAACAGTTTCTATTGGTACACCATTACTTAAAGTTATAGTGGTAGCGAATGTATGTCTAGCCATGTGAAAGGTCAAGTTCTTTTTGATTTTGCATAAATCTGCAATTTCTTTTAAATAAGAATTGAGCTTTTGATTTGAAATATTAGGAAATAAGGTTTCTATTTTTCTGGTTTTGATGTGGCTTTTATATTTTTCTATCAATTCTTCAGCAATTGGAAGTAACGGGATTTTCACTTTGTTATGTGTTTTTTGTCTACTTGTTATTATCCATTTTCCACCATCGATACCAAACGTAATATTATCTTCGTTGAGGTTCATTACATCAATATACGATAAGCCAGTATAACAACTAAAAACGAATAAATCTTTAACGAGCTCCAGCCTTTCAATTTCAAATTCTTTTTCAATAATAGTTTGTAGTTCATTTTCACTTAAAAACTCGCGCTCATTTTTAATGTATATTGGTTTGAATTTTATGAAAGGATCTTTATCTATCCATTCCATTTTATACGCTAATGTTACCATTTTACGAAGTCTTTGGATATGCTTCATAACTGTATTGTTTTCCATTTGCTTTTGATGGTCCTCTGGAACATAGGAACGTAAGAACTTTTCAAAGTCAACCAGAAAACGGAATGTTAATTGAGACAAGTATATATCTTGGATTTTCTTTTTGATTAGAAATAGTTTGACATACTTTTGAGTTGTGAAGTAATTCTTTAAAGTACCATAACTTAAAGATTCACTCATTTGGGTGTTGTGGTAATCAACCAATGTAAGTAGAGAATATTCTTCGTTATCTTCTCCTAGAAACCTTGCTTTAATGGATTGGGCACAAATAAACGCTTTTTCTTTTACAAGTTCATCGTGAGCTTCATAGATTCTATTTTTAACCTGGTCTAAATATCTGTTGAGTAGCCGTGATTCTTGTTTATTCCCTCTTGCTCTTCCTTTGTTAGAATCCCATTCGGAAAGTATTACTTTTCGTTGCAGACTAATATTTGCACGTTTACCATTTACTGTTATTCGAGCATAAACAGAAACTTGGTTATTGATTTTGCGTGTAGCACTTACCCAAAATGATAAGCTAAAGGTTGTTTGTGATTGCATAGTTGTCGTCTTTTTGTTAAACATTTATTCAAGACGAAAGTCAAATCAACTATTTCAATTACAGTGTTTTAAGCGTCTATTCGGTTAACACTTTTTTACATTGCTAACTGTTAACCGAATTGTTAACCGAATTAAACTATATTAATTCAATTCTTATGATAGTCTAAAAACCATAAAACCTTGTAAATCATACAGTTTACAAGGTTTTAGTTCCTATTAGTATTAATTTTTGTCGGGGTGGCAGGATTCGAACCTGCGACCTCCGCGTCCCAAACGCGGCGCGATAACCGGGCTACGCTACACCCCGAGTTTTGGTTATCATTTTTCGGACTGCAAATATAGAATATTTCTTTAGAAACCAATAACATTTTCCTAACTTTAAAATTTATTTATTTTACACCTTTTAAAAAATGAAATTATCAATAAAACTCATTCTAGTGGTCTTTTTATTGACCTCTTGTGACTCAAACAAAAAGAAAAATCAGGAAGTTACATATAGCCAAGAACCTAGCAATATAGAAGCTAGCATTAAACGTGGTAAAGTTGTGTATCAAGGCATGTGCACCACTTGTCACTTAGACAATGGCAAAGGAGTTCCTAAAGCATTTCCTCCATTAGCTGGTTCTGATTTTTTAAAAGAAAACCAAGACAAAAGTATTACTGCTGTAAAAAAAGGCATGAATGGCAAAATTGTTGTCAACGGTACTAAATACAATAGTGTAATGTCTCCTTTAGGATTATCAGATGAAGAAGTAGCTGATGTGATGAATTACATCAATAATAGCTGGGGAAATGATTATGGTGAATTTATATCGCCAGAAGAAGTAACAAAAGTCATTAAAAAATAGCCTTAATTAACTAACTTTGTGCAACTAACTTAATCTAAAATTTATAATGCTAATAATCGGAATTGCTGGAGGTACCGGTTGTGGAAAAACAACAGTTGTAAATACGCTATTGAGTGAACTGCCTGAGGGTGAAGTTGGCGTAATCTCACAAGATTCTTACTATAAAGACACATCTCACCTGAGTTTTCAAGAACGTGTAAAAATCAATTTTGACCATCCGCGTTCAATTGACTTTGAGTTATTAGAAGAACACCTTAAAGAACTCAAAAAAGGAAACTCCATAAATCAACCTGTGTACTCATTTGTAAAGCATAATCGTACAGGAGATGTTATAGTTACCAAACCTAGAAAAGTAATGATTGTAGAAGGTATTTTAATACTTTCACACCCTGAAATTAGAGACTTATTCGACATTAAAATATTTGTTCATGCCGATTCTGATGAGCGCTTAATCCGAAGATTAAAACGCGATATTTCTGAACGTGGCAGAGATATTGATGAAGTTTTAAACCGCTATCAAACAACTCTAAAACCTATGCATCAGCAATTCATAGAACCGATGAAAGAATATGCGGACATCATTATTCCTAATAACAAATACAACACAGTTGCGGTAGATATCGTTAAAACAATAATTAACGAACGTTTATAATGGCTTTTTTCGATTCAAAATATCTAAAACCATTTAAGAACATTTATCTATTAGTTTTAATAGTTTTTGTAATTTGGATGTTGTTTTTTGATGCGCATTCACTTCTTTTTCATCATGAATTAAATTCTGATATTGAAGAGTTAGAATATCAAAAAGAACATTATAAAAATGAAATGGCTAAAGACGATAAAGCCATAAAAGAACTAAGCACTGAGGAAGGTATTGAGCGTACAGCACGCGAAAACTATTACATGAAAAAGCCTGACGAAGATATTTTTATAATAGAATACGAAGACAGTATAGCTAAACAACAAGAAGATGAGTAAATCTTTATTTAATGATTTTGAAGGAGTTTCCTCAAAAGCCTGGAAACAAAAAATACAAGTAGACCTCAAAGGTGCCGATTACAACGACACGCTTATATGGAAAACCAACGAAGGCATAGATGTAAAACCTTTTTATCATCCTGATGAATTTGATAGTTTACCAGAAGTTTCAAATTCAAAAGCAACGGAATGGAAAATCTGTCAGTCTATTACTGTAGAAGATGCCAAAGAAGCTAATAAAACAGCTATTAATGCTATAGAACGTGGCGCAGAAAGTATTTTATTTATTGTTCCTTCTAAGGATGTTTCTGTTGAAGATTTATTGAAAAACATTACTTGCCCTATAGAATTAAAATGCGAATTTCTTTCTGAAAGTTTTTCGACAAACCTTAAGGCAATCAATAGTGAACTTACTTTACATACAGATATTATTGGCAACCTTGCTAAAACTGGCAATTGGTACAGTAACCTTAAAGAAGATAACGAAAAATTTGACGCTATTGTAAAAACCACAAATCAATTTTCAGTTGATTTAAGCTTGTATCAAAATGCTGGTGCATCAATAATTCAGCAGTTGGCATACGGAATGGCTCATGCAAACGAGTATCTAAATCATTTAGACAGTATCATCTCAAGTGAAGCAAAATCGACTCTTCATATAACCTTCAATGTCTCTGAAGGTTCTAACTACTTTTTTGAAATTGCCAAATTAAGGGCCTTAAGACAGCTGTGGTCTGCATTAGCAAATGAATATGGCATAAATACCGATTGCAAAATTATAGCCACACCAAGCAAAAGAAACAAAACCATATATGATTATAACGTAAATCTTTTACGTACCACCACAGAATGTATGAGTGCAGTTTTAGGAGGAGCTAATGTAGTTTGTAATTCACCTTACGATGCGCTATATCATAAGTCGAATGAATTTGGTGAGCGCATTTCTAGAAATCAACTTTTAGTATTAAAAAATGAAAGTTATTTTGATAAGGTTAATAATCCTGCCGATGGAGCTTATTACATTGAAAACCTTACTGAGCAATTAGCAGAAAAAGCCTTAGTTCTTTTTAAAGACATTGAAGCTAATGGTGGTTTTTTACATCAGTTAAAAGAAGGAACAATTCAAAGAAAAATTAAAGAAAGTGCTGCTAAAGAACAAGCTGATTTTGATGCTGAAAAATTAGTATTATTAGGAACAAATAAACATCCAAATCCTAATGACAAAATGAAAAACAATCTAGAAATCAGTCCGTTTTTAAAAATCGAAAAGCGCAAAACTATTATTGAACCAATACTACAAAAAAGGTTGTCTGAGAAATTGGAAACCAAAAGATTAAAAGAAGAATAAAACATGGTATTGAGAAAATCTATAGCTGTTTTTTTAGCATGTATTACGCTTTCTCTTTTTTCCTGTCTTGAAGTTGCCAAAGAATTAAAAAACTGGACACAATTTGAAGACATAAATCAAGTAGATGGTAAAACGCATTACCTTGGTGATGATGGCATTAGACTCTTTCTTCCAAATACATTCAAAAGGCATACTTCAATAGAATATTTAAAGCTTTTAGATTCCATTGTCAAGGATGACAAAAAGATGGAAATCGAGCGTAAGCGTTTAAAATTCATGCGGGAAATGGAAGGCAATCACTATATCTTTTTTGACAATACCATTAATGCAACATATACCCTAAACACCATTCCGTATTTACCTATTTCTCGTCAAGATGCAAAGTTTATATTGGGTATGATAAGACAATCGCAAGAGCAAACCTCTCTTTATAGTGATTTGGAATTTGAAAAGGTTACAGCAAAACACAACAACAATGGCAAAACACAAATATTTAAAGCCATTTTTAAGATTAAGGATACCAAATTGAACCAGGAAATATACCAACACGCCTATTATATTTCCTCTAACGAAAAAACGGTTTTAATTCACCTTATAGCTCCATTCGAAATTTACTTTGATCCGTTTTTAGAAAAGATGATATTATGACACGAAAAAATATTCAAAATATTACTCTAGAAAAAAAGAGCAATACACAAAAAGACAATACTGATTTTCTTACCGCAGAAGATATCAAGGTAAAATCTACATATTCAAAAGATGATTTAAGAGATGTTGAACACCTTAATTTTGTGGCTGGTATTGCACCCAATCTACGCGGTCCATATTCAACTATGTATGTTCGTCGACCTTGGACCATAAGACAATATGCTGGTTTTTCTACCGCAGAGGAAAGTAACGCGTTTTACAGACGCAATTTAGCGGCTGGACAAAAAGGACTTTCCGTTGCGTTTGATTTAGCAACACACAGAGGTTACGACTCAGACCACGAGCGTGTTGTTGGCGACGTTGGTAAAGCTGGAGTTGCCATTGATTCGGTTGAAGATATGAAAATTCTTTTCGATCAAATTCCTTTAGATAAAATGTCGGTTTCAATGACCATGAATGGCGCTGTGTTACCAATTATGGCATTTTATATTGTTGCTGCCGAAGAACAAGGTGTAAAACCAGAGCAACTTGCAGGAACCATTCAAAACGATATTTTAAAAGAGTTTATGGTGCGTAACACTTACATTTACCCACCAACTCCATCTATGAAAATCATTTCGGACATTTTTGAATATACAAGTCAAAATATGCAGAAATTCAATAGTATCAGTATTTCTGGCTACCACATGCAAGAAGCTGGTGCCACATGCGATATTGAGCTAGCCTACACGCTTGCCGACGGTTTAGAATATATTAAAACAGGTTTAGCCGCAGGAATGGATATTGATACCTTTGCTCCTCGCCTATCCTTTTTCTGGGCTATTGGAATGAATCACTTTATGGAAATTGCTAAAATGCGTGCTGCGCGAATGCTTTGGGCAAAATTAGTGAAGCAATTCAACCCAAAGAACTCAAAATCCTTAGCGTTACGAACACACTGTCAAACTTCAGGTTGGAGTTTAACTGAGCAAGATCCATTCAACAATGTTGCCAGAACCTGTATTGAAGCCTCTGCTGCTGCTTTTGGCGGCACACAAAGTTTACACACCAATGCTTTAGATGAAGCTATTGCATTACCAACAGACTTTTCGGCACGTATCGCAAGAAACACACAGATTTATCTTCAAGAAGAAACACATATCACCAAAACGGTTGATCCTTGGGCAGGTAGCTATTATGTTGAAAAACTAACCCATGATATTGCTCATAAGGCATGGGAATTAATCCAGGAAGTTGAAGAGTTAGGTGGCATGACCAAAGCTATTGAAGCTGGAATTCCGAAACTTAGAATTGAGGAAGCTGCTGCACGTAAACAAGCACGAATAGACTCTGGTAAAGATATTATTGTTGGTGTAAACAAATACCAACTTGAACAAGAAGATCCGCTTCAAATTTTGGAAGTAGATAACCAAACGGTTCGCAACCAACAAATAGAGCGTTTAAATAGTATAAAATCTACCAGAAACACTAACGAAGTTAAAGCTGCTTTAGACAAATTGACCTCAGCCGCTAAAACAGGTGACGAAAATTTACTAGCTTTAGCTGTAGATGCCGCCAGAAAACGTGCTACTTTAGGCGAAATTAGTGACGCATTGGAAGTGGAATTCGGAAGGCATAAAGCACAAATTAAATCATTTAGTGGAGTGTATAGCAAAGAAGTAAAAGACGATAAAAGTTTTAAGAAAGCAAGGGAACTAGCCGACACATTTGCAGAGCAAGAAGGTAGAAGACCTCGCATTATGATTGCAAAAATGGGGCAAGATGGGCACGACAGAGGCGCTAAAGTTGTTGCCACTGGTTATGCTGATGTTGGTTTTGATGTAGATATTGGTCCATTGTTTCAAACTCCAAAGGAAGCCGCTAAACAAGCCGTTGAAAACGATGTTCACATCTTGGGCGTATCCTCTTTAGCCGCAGGACACAAAACGTTAGTTCCACAAGTAATTGAAGAGCTAAAAGCTTACGGTAGAGATGATATTATGGTGATTGTAGGTGGAGTGATTCCAAAACAAGATTACCAATATCTTTTTGATGCTGGTGCCGTTGCCGTTTTTGGTCCTGGAACTAAAATCAGTGATGCCGCTATTAAAATTTTAGAAATTTTGATTGATTAAAAAATTAATAACTCATTTTTAATGATAAAAAAGCCGAAAACTAAAACAATAAAAAGACTTGCTCTAACAGTTTTAGTTTTCGGCTTTTTGATTTTACACTTTTTTGTTCCTAGACTTATCACGGAGATAAGAAACCCTATTGTTGGCTTAATTAAAAGAAACAAACCTGTCAAAGTTGAATTAGTAGCTGATAATTATTCTGAAATTATACGCAAAGATTTAGACATTACATCTTTCGATAACATAAAATTATCTGCACTTTTAACATATGCTGCTAAAGACTCTGCCAAAGGCACACTTATATTACTTCATGGTATTCGCTCTAGTAAAGATCATTTTTTAGAATTAAGTACTTTCCTTTCAAAAAATGGCTATAACTCTGTTGCACTAGACTTAAGAGCTCATGGAGAAAGCGAAGGTCAGTTTTGTACTTTTGGTGTGAAAGAGAAGAAAGATGTAAAAGCTTTAATGGATTATTTAATCAAAAATGAAGACATTGAAGATATTGGAATTTGGGGACAATCTTTAGGTGGAGCTGTTGCACTTCAAGCTCTTGGATATGACAATCGGATTAAGTTTGGAATAATTGAAAGTACATTTACAGATTACAAAACTATTGTTAATGATTATTTTCATTTAAATACAGGTTTTAGCTTTGCTCCTTTTTCGAATTACCTAGCCAACAGAGCGGCTTCTATTGCAGGATTTGACCCCAACGATGCCAAACCAATAAAATACTGCAGTAATATTACACAACCAATACTTATTGTTCATGGGAATAAAGATGATAGAATTAACATTAAATACGGCAAACAAAACTTCTCTAAAATAAAAAGTTCCGATAAAATTTTCAAAGAAATAGAGTCCGCAAATCACCTTAACGTATGGAAAATTGGAGGCGATAATTACTTCAATGAAGTTATTCAATTTTTAGATAATCAAAACCATTGAATAATTTCATTTAAGAATATTAAAACAAAAAGCCCTTCTGTTGAAGGGCTTTACTTTTCATGAATATTAATTATGTCTAGTCTTCAACGTCTTTATCTTCATTTTTAATATCATATTCCTTAAAATCTCCACCATTTACTACCGACCATTTATCCATTTCTTTAAAATAGGTCTTAATGGCTTTGTTTACATCTTCGACCGTAAGTTTTTTTACTTTTTCTTCAATTTCTTTTTGGAACATCATATCTCTATCATAGTACAAATTGTTATTAATTGTACTTGCCAATTCACCATCTTTTGCTCTAGAAACACTCTGTGCTTGCACCCAACCGGCAACAGCATCATCTAATTCTTGTTGTGTAATACCACCTTCTATAAAACGTGCTATTTCTTCTCTAAAGCCTTGCTGTACTTTAGCCTCATTTTCTGGTGCGTAGATAGCATAGATAAACATACCTGAGTTTTTATCATCTTTATTGCTATCCACATTAACGCCACCACCTGCGCCATAACTCACTCCATCTTGTTGACGCAATCTTGTAGCAATACGAGAGTTTAAGAAACCACCACCAAACACAGTTCCTGCAATTTGTAAAGCTGCATAATCATCGTCGTACTGACTTAATTCAAAATTTAAGAAACCTAGAGTAAAAGCATTTTTCTTGTCTGGTGTTTTAATGCTTTCATTAGCTGGATTATTAACCTTAAATGGATCCTTAATTTCAGAATATGGTAAATCTGATTTAAAATCAGCGTACTCTTTTTCAAAATAATCCTTTAATTCTTTTTCATCAATATTACCTATAGCTACTAATGTGGCATTATTAGAGATACCATAAAAATCATTATAATAATCTTGAATAGCTTCTACAGTAACATCATTTATTGCCTGAAGCTCCTCTTCCATTGTCATATTATACAAAGGATGTCCTTTTTCATAATTCTGATTAATCTGACCTAATTTCTTTTGAACCAAATATTGAGGTTCGGTTTTGTTACGTTCAATATTAGCTATATCCTGAGTCTTTAATTTATCGAGTTCTTCTTGGTCAAATGCTGGTGTTTTCAGCATTTCTGTCATTAACTTAATTGTTTCCATTAAATTTTCTTTAGTGGAACTTACGGAAGCATAGGTTCTACCATTATTACCACTGAAATAAACACTCGATTTCAATTCACTCAGTTTATCTTCAATTTCTTGTCTCGATTTAGACTTAGTCCCTTTGTTAAGCATTCTAGCCGTATAGCTTGCCACATCTCCCTTATTCATTAAGTCATCAACACTTCCGTTTCTAAAAGTAAAGGTGACATTTACCGTTTCTCCTCTATTATCTTTTTTGATGAACCCATACTCAATACCTGTTCCTCCTATTTCACCAGTCTCTAAACGATCTTGAATATTAGCATAAGACACATCAAAAGCTTCACCTGCACTCAACGCTTCTTTACCTTTGTAATTAGATACTAAATCTTCTAAACCTTCAGTATGCGGAATATCAATTCGCATTGGCTTTTTGGTCGGAATAAAATTCCCAACAGTTCTGTTGGTTTTAATAAAATAACGGCTAAGCGCATTGTTAACCTCTTCTAAAGTCGCATTCTCTACACGATCTCTAAAAATGAACATCAACCTCCAATCTCCGGCACCAATAAACTCACTTGTATAAGTGCCTAGATAAGACGAATTTCTTAGTATTTGGTCCATTTGCTTACCTAAATTAGACTTAGCTCGCTTTAATTCTTCTTCAGTAATAGGATTATCTCTTAGACCATCAAAAATGTTTAGTAAAGTAGATTCTGCTTCGGCTAATGACTTATCGGAAGGCACATCAACATTAAAGTACATAAATCCTGGTTCTTTGGTAAAAGGTGAAAAACTCCATATTGAAGAGGCTTTTTTACTTTCTATCAAAGCTTTATACAAACGGCCCGAAGGCTGATCGGTTAACACATCTTCTATAAGCGCTAAATAGGCATAATCTTCATGTGAACCTGCTGCAGTGTGATATAAAGCTGAAACCAATTGTAAATCTCCTACTCTACTTAGCTCAACTCGTTTTTCACCATCTTGTGGTGGCTCTACTGTTGGCACATCTTTTAAAGGTGTTTCAGGATTTTTAATACTACCGAATTTCTTTTGAATTAAAGCCAAGGTTTTATCCTTTTCAAACTTTCCCGTTACCATTAATACAGCATTATCCGGACGGTAATACTTTTTATAAAAATTCTGAAGGTTTTCTATTGGCACACGTTCAATATCGGATTTATTTCCAATAGTAGACTGTCCGTAATTATGCCATAGAAAAGCAGAACTTATAACCTTCTCCATCAAAACACCTGTTGGAGAGTTTTCACCTGATTCAAACTCATTTCTCACAACGGAAAATTCAGATTCTAAATCCTTTTTTGCGATGTAAGAATTCACCATTCGGTCGGCCTCCAAGTCTAATGCCCAATCTAAATTTTCGTCAGTAGCATTAAAGGTTTCAAAATAGTTTGTACGATCGTACCAAGTAGTACCATTAGGTCTCGCACCATGAGAGGTTAATTCCTTTGGAATATCAGGATGATTTGGGGTGCCTTTAAAAACCATATGCTCCAAGAGGTGAGCCATACCTTTTTCACCATAACCTTCATGTCTAGAGCCGACTTTGTAGGTAATATTAACGGTTATGGTCTGAGATGAGTTGTCTGGAAACAATAAGACCTTAAGTCCGTTATCCAAGACATACTCGGTAATTCCCTCTACGGAAGCTGTTTGTTTTGGTTGTGCATTTATGCCAAATGACATTAAAAATAACACAACCAGTACTAGTGTAGTACGAATGTTTAATTTCATGATTGATAATTTTTAGAATTGTTATAAAGTTAAAAATTCAGATTTAAAATGATGTTAAAAAATTGACTATTAGAGCATTTAACAAAACTTTTACAAGTTTTAGTAAGTATCATTCTCACTTCTTTAAAAAAGATTTAGGCTAAAAACCATTTTTTATTAATAATAAAACCAACTGTTAACAACTTCGATTTCCTAAAATGATAAATAATCGTATTTTTAAACCCTTAATAAACCAAATCATTTAATGGGTAAAATCATTGCAATTGCTAATCAAAAAGGTGGTGTTGGTAAAACAACAACCTCAGTAAATTTAGCTGCTTCCTTGGGAGCTCTAGAGAAAAAAGTCCTACTTATAGATGCTGATCCTCAAGCCAATGCCAGTTCTGGTCTTGGTCTAGATGTAGACACGGTAGAGATTGGCTCGTATCAGGTATTAGAACACACACTAACTGCTAAAGAAGCTATTGTAGCTTCTAACGCTCCAAACGTTGATGTCATACCTGCACATATTGATCTTGTTGCTATTGAAATTGAATTGGTAGACAAGGACGAACGTGAGTATATGCTTAAGAAGGCTATTGTTGACTTAAAATCGGAATATGATTATATTCTGATTGATTGTGCGCCTTCTTTAGGTTTATTAACACTTAATGCTTTAACAGCATCTGACTCAGTGATTATTCCTATTCAATGTGAATATTTTGCACTTGAAGGTTTAGGCAAACTGTTAAATACTATTAAAAGTGTACAGAAAATCCATAATCAATCGTTAGACATTGAAGGTATGCTACTGACCATGTACGATTCGCGCTTGCGCTTATCTAACCAAGTTGTTGAAGAAGTACAAAAGCATTTTAGTGATATGGTTTTTGATACTATCATTCAACGTAATGTACGTTTGGGTGAAGCACCAAGTTATGGAGAAAGTATAATCAACTATGATGTAAGCAGTAAAGGAGCAGTAAATTATTTGAATTTAGCCAAGGAGTTGATAAACAAAAATGAAAAGTAAATGGCGAAGGCAACGAAAAAGCAAGCACTAGGACGAGGACTTTCTGCTTTATTGAAAGATCCAGAAAATGATATAAATTCTGCTGAAGATATTAACGCAGATAAAGTTGTAGGTAATATTGTTGAACTAGAAATTGACAGTATTGAGGTTAACCCTTTTCAACCTAGAACAAATTTTAATGAAGAAACACTACGCGAATTAGCGTCGTCAATTAGAGAACTTGGTGTTATACAACCAATAACGGTTAGAAAATTAGCGTTTAACAAATACCAACTAGTATCTGGTGAACGTCGTTTTAGAGCTTCTAAATTAATTGGTCTAGAAGCTATTCCTGCTTACATACGTATTGCTAACGACCAAGAGTCTCTTGAGATGGCATTGGTTGAAAACATTCAACGTCAAGATTTAGACCCAATAGAAATTGCTTTATCTTATCAAAGACTTATTGATGAGATTAATCTAACACAAGAACAAATGAGTGATCGTGTTGGTAAAAAACGTTCTACAATAGCCAACTACTTACGCTTATTAAAATTAGATCCAATCATTCAAACAGGAATGCGTGATGGTTTTATAAGTATGGGACATGGTAGAGCCATGGTAAATATTGAAAGCCAAGTGGATCAGTTAGAAGTTTATGAAAAAATTATTAGTAATAAACTATCTGTTAGAGCAACAGAGCAATTAGTTAAAAACTTAAATTCTGAAAGTCCTGAAAAAACAGAATCTACACCTACAGAAGTTCCTAAACATATTAAAAAAGGAATAAAAGAATTCTCTGAATACTTTGGACATAAAATAGACGTTAAAATGTCTAAGAATGGTAGTGGTAAAATCTCTATTCCATTCCATTCTGAGGAAGATTTTAATCGTATTAAAAAATTAGTACAAAGTGCCAAATAAACATGTTTTCACTGTTTTACTGTGTCTTTTTTCAGTATTCTATGCTTTTTCACAACAGGAAAAAGTAAAAGATAGTCTTGGTTTAACTAATGAGGTTGTTGTTCTTGAGGAAGATCTTGTTACCAAAAAAGAAATTGATCCTTTAAGACCTTCTAAAGCGGCTTTTTATTCTGCTATCTTACCTGGTTTAGGACAAGCCTACAATAAAAGATATTGGAAAATCCCACTTGTTTGGGGTGCTATTGGTACTGGTATTTATTTCTATGTTAGAAATGACAAACAGTTCGACCGCTATAGAGATGCTTATAAAAGACGTTTAGCTGGTTTTACAGACGATGAATTTCAAAATGTTGTTTCCGACGAAGGTCTCATTAGAGCACAAGAACAATTCCGAAGAAACAAGGAGGTTTCCTTATTGGTTACTTTTGGTCTATACGCACTAAACATCATCGATGCCAATGTTGATGCGCATTTACTTCAGTTTAATGTTGACGAAAACTTAAGCTTCAGACCACATTACCAATATAATCAGATGGAAAACACATCTGATTTGGGTTTAACTATGAATTTTAAATTTTAAAATGAATATAGCATTATTAGGCTACGGTAAAATGGGTAAAAGCATTGAAGCTATTGCCATAGATCGTAATCATAACATTTCTTTAAAAGCTACTAGCAGCACAAACGACTTTGATTTTTCTACAACAGATGTTGCTATCGACTTTAGTTTACCTTCAACTGCCATTGACAATATTAAACGCGCTCTAGATGCTAATGTTCCTGTTATTTCGGGTACAACAGGTTGGCTAGATAAGTATGATGAAATTGTTGCGTATTGCAATTCAAAAAATGGAGCTTTTCTATATGCTTCAAATTTCAGTTTGGGAGTCAATATCTTTTTCGAGATTAATAAAAAATTAGCAGAGATGATGTCTAATTTCACAGAGTACTCTACTGAAATGGAAGAAATTCATCATACACAAAAACTAGATGCTCCTAGTGGAACAGCTATAACTTTAGCTGAAGATATTATAAAGCAAACTGAATATACGAATTGGACATTAGACCTTCCTAAATCTAACGAAATACACATTGAAGCCAAACGTATTGAAGGTGTTCCTGGTACTCATGAAATCACTTATAATTCTGAAATAGATTCCATAAGCATAAAGCACACAGCGCACAGCAGACAAGGTTTTGCTATGGGAGCTGTTATTGCAGCAGAATGGATACAAGGAAAAAAAGGCATCTTTAATATGAAAGATGTGTTAAATATTAATGGTTAATGACTAATGTTTAATGAAGAATGACTTAAAGCATAGAACAAAAATCTTTGCGCACAATGTTGTAAAGTTAGCCTCAATATTACCAGATAATTATTTATCCAACCATATAAAAAAGCAACTTATTAGATGCTCTACATCTGTAGCTGCCAATTACAGAGCTACTTGTATTGCTCAGTCTAAGCGTAGTTTTATTTCTAAAATAAGTATTGTTATAGAAGAAATTGATGAAAGTCATTTCTGGCTAGAATTCATTATTGACGAAAAACTCTTACCTTCGAGCAATTGTAAATCTTTGTTAAATGAAGCAGATGAACTTACAAGGATTTTTATATCATCAAGAAAAACTGCAAATTTGAACCTTAACAATTAATCATTTGTCATTAGACAATTATCATTTATAAAATTATGAGCTGGACGCAGTGGTTTATTTTTCTAATAGTATTACAAATCATCCATGGTTTAGGCACATGGAAACTCTACATAAAAGCAGGAAGACAAGCATGGGAAGCATTTGTTCCTGTGTATAATGCAGTCGTTCTAATGAAAATTATAACGCGTCCTTGGTGGTGGGTTATTTTAATGTTTTTACCAATTGTAAATCTTATCATGATTCCAGCTGCTTGGGTAGAAACTGCAAGAGCTTTTGGTAAAGATTCTAAAGTTGATGCACTTTTGTGTATTGTAACTCTAGGCTTTTATTTATACTATTTGAATTATGCAACTGATGTTCAATTTATCAAAGACAGAAAGCTAAAACCTAAGACCTCTACTGGCGAATGGATCACCTCTATCCTATTTGCTATAGTTGCTGCTACAATAGTACATACTTACTTTTTTCAACCGTTTGTTATTCCATCTTCGTCTTTGGAAAAATCACTCTTGGTTGGCGACTTTTTAATAGTAAGTAAAATTCATTATGGTGCAAGAACACCTATGACCACTGTCGCTGCACCAATGGTACACGATACTATTCCTAAGTTAGGTATCAAATCTTATTTATTCAATGATGAATACGGAAAACGTAATACATCATGGATGAATAAGCTACAGTTACCATATTTCAGACTACCAGGTTTTGAAGATGTAGAACGCAACGATATTGTAGTGTTCAATCAGCCTGCAGATACGCTTCTGGATATGAATGTTTTTAATCCAGATCGTAATTACTACAAGCCAATAGACAAGAAAACTAATTTAGTAAAACGATGTGTTGGTTTACCTGGTGATTCTCTCGAAATAAAAAATGGTTATGTTTTTATAAATGGAAAACAGAATGTACTTCCAAATAGAGCTAAGCTTCAATTTTCTTATGATATTACATTGAAACAACCTATTAGAAGTCAAGGCGAACAAATTAGATTTTTTGAATTATTAAAGAAATTAGGTATTACTGATGGAGCTGGATTAAATAATGATGGTACCTATAGAATTTTTGCAGCAACAGAAGAGGCTATAAATCAGTTAAAAGTCCAACCAAACGTTGCAAGTACAAAACCTGTTAGAAGAGCCTCTGGAGAAAGAGAAAATATCTTTCCTCAAGACCAAAGTTACAATTGGAATATTGACAACTTTGGATCCATTTGGATTCCTAAAAAAGGTAAAACGGTTAACTTAACTTCTAAAAATCTACCGCTTTATAAACGTGCCATATCAGAATATGAAGGTAATACTGTAGTTACTAGAGGAAATCAGATTTTTATAAACGACCAGCCTGCAACTTCTTACACCTTTAAGCAAGATTACTACTGGATGATGGGAGATAATAGACACAATTCTATTGACAGTAGATTTTGGGGATTTGTACCTTACAATCATATTTTTGGTAAACCTGTATTCATTTGGATGAGCATTGATGGTATAAACGACGGTATAAAAAACTGGAGTTTCAGATGGGACAGAATCTTTACAACTGTAAGCGGAAATGGTGAACGCACCTCTTATTTCATTCCTTTTATAGTTGTTGTTTTAGGACTTACCTTTTTCAACAAATGGAGAAAGAAAAAGAAGGCCAAAGCCTAAATCTCATTTCTAAACTAAAAAGACAAGATGAGTTGTCTTCTACATCCTACATATTTTCCTAATGTTGCTCATTTTGTGGCTATGGTTAATTCTGATGGAGTTATTTTTGAAGTCTGCGATAATTATCAAAAACAAAGCTTTAGAAATAGAGCTGAAATATATTCAGCTAACGGTAAACTGGCATTAACTGTTCCTGTGAGTTACACTCAAAAGAATAGGCAGCTCTACAAAGATGTTGCCATAGCTAACGACGGATTATGGCAACAACAGCATCTTAAATCATTACAATCGGCTTATAGTATGTCGCCTTTTTATGAATACTATATTGATGATTTAATGCCTTTGTTTGAGAATCAATTCGACTTCATATTAGACCTAAATTTGAATTGTATTGAAATATTAAAGGATTGCCTTCAATTAGAAATCAACGTAACCAAAACTAAAGTTTTTGAAAAAGATCCAGATCAAGTAACTGATTTCAGAAACTTAGTCAATAGAAACTATAAAGCAGAGACACTTTCACCATACACTCAAGTCTTCACTGATAAGCATGGGTTTATAACTAACTTGAGCATACTAGATTTGTTATTTAATAAAGGCCCCAATACAGAATTGTATCTACAAAAACAAAAGCCTTAATAATGGTTCAATCTACAATTCATTATGGTATCCATTTTGGATTACCGCTTTTGATAGCGGTATTATTTTTCAGAAGTTTTTGGTTGAAAGCTTATGGCATAATGCTTTTAGGAATGCTAATTGATTTAGATCACCTTCTTGCAAATCCTATTTTTAATTCCAACAGATGTAGTATCAATTTTCATCCGTTACATTCGTATTACGCCATCATTATCTATTGCTTATTACTCATTCCTAAAAAAACTAGATTAATAGGCATTGGGCTAACCATTCACATATTAGCTGACACAACAGATTGCCTATTAATGTGAATTAAAGTTTGAGCGTTGCTTTAATTGGGTAGTGATCAGAGAGTTTTACATCATAGGTTTTAAAACCATTAACTGTAAAATCTTCATCCGCTAAAATAAAATCGATACGTAAGGGAAAGAATTTGAAATCGAAAGTTCTACCAAAACCATTACCAGCTTCTTCGAACGTATCTACATAGTCTTCACCTTTTATTTCTTTATAGATGTAAGAATATGCCGTATTATTAAAGTCACCTGTTATTATGGTCTTGTATTTACATTTAGATTTATGATCTAAAAACAATTCCACCTGTTCTTGTTGAGCTTTAAAAGTTGCTCCAACTTGCTTAAATAAATGACTAGAAGTTTCTCGTTTTAGATTATCTACATCTGTCCTAATACCAGCAGATTGTAAATGTAAAGTATAAACCCTAAGTGTATCTTTCCCTTTAACTACATCTACAAAAATGGCATTATTATATGTGTTTTGAAATTCTAATGAACCTGAATTTATAATAGGAAATTTCGAAAATATAGTCTGACCACCTTTCGCATCTTTTGTATAAGTTGCATTAAAATTATAATAGCCATCAAGATTTTTTATCGGGTTTTTTCCTCTACTATATTCTTGAAGGCAAACAATATCTGGTTTATCTGTTTTAATAAGCTTTACAATATCCTCTTTTACATGTATATTAGGCAACCAACCGAATCTATTGAACAACCTAACATTAAATGTCATCACAGAAAAATCATCCGAGTCTTTAACATTTTTAGAACTAGAAAACTTATACATAGAAGTAATATGACTCCAACCAAGAAGTAGTACAATGAGTGAAAGAAGCAACTGTTTTTTCACCTTAAGCAACCAATACAAGAAAAATAAAAGATTGAGTATTATAAGCAAGGGGACACTAAGACTTAAAACGGATAATGTTGCAAAACTTTTTGGAGGTATGTACGGTAAAATATATGAAATAAGCAATAAAAATGCTGCCAATGAATTGACCACAAAAATTATTTTATTTACAAATTTCAGCTTTTTCATATTAGTTTTTTAAACAAAAATACTGTTACTTTCCTGCTCGAAACAAAAACTCTTTTTCCTCAGCTGTTAAACTTTCGTAGCCACTTTTGCTTATTTTATCAAGAATTAAATCGATCTTCTTTTGCTTATTATACGTATCAAACTCTTGCTTAGTTTTACCAGCCATTTTGGTTTTAGACCTACCTTGCCTTCTATGAACAGTTTTTAGATTAGATTTTGGTTTAAACCAACTAGCGATAGTATCCATCATACGCTCAAAACCTGAGCCAATATCTTTTCCTTTTTTTAATTCTAAAGCATAAAAATATCCAAAAAATGCACCTCCTAAATGTGCTAATTCTCCGCCAGAATTGGCATAGGGTAAAGAAGATATAAATAACAAAGTGTATAAGGATGAAATTACCCAAAGTGGTATCTTGAATATCCCCAATAAGTTAAAATTATAATATGGGCTAGTAGCTGTAGCACCAAAAAGAACTGAAAAAATGGAAGCTGAAGCACCTACAAGTATTGCTTTTTTTTCTATTAGTGCTGGAAATAAATTGTACGAAATTATAAATATTAAACCTGCAAAAAGCCCACCAAATATATAATGCTTTAAAAACTGTTTACTATTGTAAAAAATCAAAAATATCCTTCCGAAAAAGAACAGAGCTATAATATTCGAAAATAGATGTCTAAAGCTAAAATGAGTAAAAAAATATGTAAATAGTGTCCAAGGCCTAGTTATTAAAACTCCAATATCTGCTGGTAATGCAAAAAAATCTTGAAAAAATCTCAAATGATTATCCGCAAAAAGAAAGTACAATGCATTTACAATAGCAATAATTGCAAATACAGCACAGTTTATAATGATATACTTTTCACTAATTGAAAAATTAGTTAGTTTAATTTTTATATTATCTAAACTACTCATTAATTCCAACGGTATTTATTCATATCATTCTTTTTCCAGAAGTACATGATTATAAATCCAATTACAGCTCCACCTACGTGCGCCATATAAGCTGTATTACTTGGACTAAAGAAAGATTGACCTGTAAGTGCTGATATTATATCTAGAAGAATTAATCCAGGTATAAAATACTTAGCCTTAATAGGAATAGGTAGGAATATAAGCATCAACTTTGCATTAGGATTCATCATACCAAAGGCTGCTAATATTCCCATAATACAACCAGATGCACCAACCATGGCGCTTCTATTAACAATGTTTAAGTCAAATAATGCTTTAAATTGATTATCATTAATATTATTAGTAAAGTTATACTCGTTCAGAAAAGGTATCATTTTTTGATGTAATATTTCTCCTCTTATATATTCTCCATCTAATGCATCTATATTCATAATCTTATGCAATAACTCACTATTCATTCCTAGCTCTGATACTACCTGCATTGCAGAAAAGTAATCATAGTAATAGTAACCTAATTGAAAAAGAAGTGCTCCAAAACCTGCTGAAAAATATATAAATAAAAATTTTTTAGTCCCTAATCTTTGCTCCACAGGTGTACCAAACATCCAAAGGGCAAACATGTTGAAAAAAATATGAGCTGGTCCGCCATGCATAAACATGTGAGTTATAACCTGCCAAGGCTTAAATAAATCATTGGTAGGAAAATACATTGTAAATAATGTATCAAATAAATGACCATTACCTAATGTGATTGTTCCAATGAACATCACAACATTAATTATGATAAGATGCTTAACCGCATCTGTTATATTAAATCTCATATATTACATAAATTTCTTTTCAATATCCTCAACTGCCATTGTGATAAATGTTGGTCGGTTAGTTGGTGATACATTAGGTTCCTTACAAGCAAACAAACTGTTTACCATATGCTCCTGTTCAGTTCCGTTAAGCGTTTGTCCATTTTTAATGGCTAAACTTTTTGCCATAGATTTTGCCAATAAATCTGCAGCACTAAAACTAGCGTCTGGCACATCATTTTCCACATCGCTAATAAGTTGTTCTAAAATGATAGACACTTCACTTTCGGGTACACCAATTGGCACACCTGTTATGGTAACTTCTTTGTTATTTAATTCTGAAAACACAAAACCCGTATGCTCTAAATCTTCTTTTAATTCTTCTATAATTTTAGTCTCATTCGGTGTAAAGTGCAACTGAAGCGGAAACAATAACTGCTGACTTGTTGCTTCTTTAATAGTTATGTGCTTTAGAAAATTTTCATATAAAATACGCTGATGCGCTCTATTTTGATCTATAACAAGCATTCCCGATTTAAGCGTGCTTACAATATACTTTTGCTGTAACTGAAAGGTTGTCTTTGTTGTTTCTACAGAATTCTCATCAAAAACAGAAGCTGTTTTAGAATCGCTTTCAAAAGTAACTTGACTAAAATCGTCATCTGACCCGTTACCTTTTGATTCTAAACCAACATACAAACTTTCCCAAGATGCTGTAGGCGCTTGTTTAAAAGCAGTTCTTTGAAAAGATGATTGCTTACGCTCTATAGGCTTGTCATCTGCAAACGGATTAAAACTTCTATCGACTTCTATTTTTGGTGCAGTAGCTACTTTATCTTTATAATTATATGGAGTGTCGAAACTACTTTGTTGTTCAAAATCCAACACAGGTGCAATATTAAATTGGCCTAAACTATGCTTTACAGCCGATCTTAATATGGCATAAAGTGTATGCTCATCATCAAATTTTATTTCTGTTTTTGTTGGATGGATATTAATATCTATAGATTTTGGATCTACCGTAAGATTCAAAAAATAGCTTGGGTGATAACCATCTTTCAATAGACCTTCAAAAGCTGAACTAAGGGCGTGGTTGAGATACGGACTTTTTATAAAGCGCTGATTCACAAAAAAGAATTGCTCTGACTTGGTCTTTTTGGAATACTCAGGTTTACCAACAAATCCTGAAATTTTTAGGACTTCGGTTTCTTCTTCAACAGGCACTAATTTTTCATTGGTTTTAGCACCAAAAATATGAACCACACGTTGTCTGTAATTCTCTTGTGGCACGTTGAATAATTCACTACCGTTATGATAAAAAGCAAATGCAATAGAGGGATGCGCCAATGCTACACGATGAAATTCATCTGTGATATGACGCAATTCTACAGTATCTGATTTTAAGAAATTACGACGAGCAGGTATATTAAAAAAAAGGTTTTTTACGGCGACTGAAGTTCCGGTTGGAGTTACCGTAACCTCTTGAGAAGTCACTTTGCTTCCTTCGATTTCTATAGCTGTACCCAACTCATCATCTGGTCGTTTGGTTTTCAATTCCACATGCGCAATAGCAGCAATACTAGCTAATGCTTCACCACGAAACCCTTTTGTATTCAATTGGAATAAATCCTCAGCAGATTTAATTTTTGAAGTTGCATGACGCTCAAAACACAGTCGCGCATCAGTAACGCTCATGCCTTTGCCGTTATCAATGACTTGAACAAGCGTTTTTCCAGCATCTTTTATAATTAATTTAATTTCAGAAGCTTCAGCATCAATCGCGTTTTCCAAAAGTTCCTTAACAACAGAAGCTGGTCGTTGTACCACCTCACCTGCCGCAATTTGGTTAGCAACATGATCTGGTAAAAGTTGAATAATATCTGTCATTAGCTATTGGGCAAGAAAATAGAAAGGTCGAAACCAATGATAAGCAAGAATAACAACACTAAAATGCCGACAATAATAAGAACACGTCTGTTAACGTTTTCATCTCTATTATGATTATAATCATCTATGGCTGCGTTAAATTTCCCCTTAAGACCTTTTGCTGGATTTACAGTAGTTCTGTAATCATCAAACTTATGTTTTAGCTCATAAGGATTTCCATCTCCTTTATAATAACGAGGCTTATAATTAAACTTCTTATTTTTTTTCAATTTCATTAATCCCATAATATCCTTATTTTATATATCCTTCAAGAATATACATTAAAACAAAAAGCGATACTAACATGATAATTAAAGCTGGTAATGAGGTAAAGATATTACCGCGTCGTTTATTATTTTCTTTAGCTTTATTCCATTTAGTCTCGAAGTCGTCTTTCGACTCTTTTTCATCAGAATCCTGAAAGCGAGGTTTATAAGTAAAACGTTTATTTTTTCTTTGATTGAACAAACACCTATTATTTAAACCTGAAATATCCCCAAAAGTACTTAAAATACAAGGAAAATTCACTTAAGGATTCCTTAAAATTATTAACAAAAAGGATGCCATTATGAAGTTGGAAGGTTGAAAAGTATTATAGTAACAAAGTCTTAAGTGTAGAGTTTAAAGTGTAAAGTTGTTTATTAAAAGGCTAATTATTAAGCCTATGTTTTACACAGAATACCAGGAACTAAACACCAAAAACTGGAAACTACTTCGTCTGCTTTCTTAGCTCTGCCATTTTTATAGCTGCAATAGCTGCCTCGGTGCCTTTATTACCGTGTTTTCCACCAGAACGATCAATAGACTGCTGCATATTATTATCTGTTAGCACACAGAAAATAACAGGAATATCCCCTGTTAAGTTAAGATCTTTAATACCTTGGGTAACACCTTCACAAACAAAATCGAAATGTTTGGTTTCACCTTGAATAACGCAACCTATTACAATAATAGCGTCTAACATTCCAGAATCGGCATAAATGCTTTTAGACATTCTGGCAGCTCCGTAGGTTAATTCAAAAGTTCCAGGAACATTCCAACGGACAATATTTTCTTTTACCGCACCACAATCTATAAGGGCATCAAAAGCACCTTGCCAAAGTCCTTCGGTTATATTGTCATTCCATTCTGAAACAACAATCCCAAACCGAAAGTCTTTCGCGTTTGGGATTGTTGCTTTATCGTAGTTCGATAAATTATGATTTGCCGTAGCCATATTTTATAAGCTTGCTTCTGCTTTTCCTATTAAAACCTCAACTTGACCTGCTTCAGTAGACTCAGAAAACTCAGATTCTATACGTTTTAGATAATCTAATGCTTTTTGATTTTCACCTAAATCAAGCGCTACTCTAGCTGCTTTTAATAAATAAAGCGGAGTTGTAAAGTCGTTAGTATTTGCTTTAAAGGCTTTTTCGTAATACTCTAAACCTTTATCTAATTGATCTAATTGAACAAACGCGTCACCAATACCACCTTTAGCAATTGGTCCTAACATTTTATCATCACTAGAAAATGCATCTAAATATTCAATAGCTTGTTGGTAATCTTTAAGATTTAAATAAGCCATACCTGCATAATAGTTTGCAAGATTTCCAGCTGGTGTACCACTATATTCGCTTGCGATATCCGTCATACCAAACTTACCTTCTCCACCTTCAATGGCCATACGGTAAAGTGAATCTGAAGAAATACCACTTGCTGCATCATCAAAATACTTTTTAGCTGTGTACATTTCGTTCATAGCTTCTTTTTGGTTTGGCTCTGCTACAAATTTTTCGTAACCTAAATAACCTAAAACGATTACAGCAATCGCTCCAATAACACCAATTATGTAGTTTTGATTCTTAACAACCCACTCTTCGGTTTTAGAAGCACCTTCATCTAAAGTATTAAATACCTCTGCTGTTGTTGAAGCTTCCTCTACAACTTCTTCCTTCTCCTTTTGAGTTTTTGGTTTATAGCCTCTTTTCTTATACGTTGCCATATCTTGTCGTTTAATGCGTGCGCAAAAATAAAATTTTTATTGGGATTTAAAAGCCTATTTATTTGTTATTTTTGAATAATTTTTGAGAGAAAAAAACGCTTTGCTACACCTCTAAAAATAGGAAAATCGTTCCTCTTTTATGAATCTAAACACGTTATCTTTAGTTAATTATAAGAATTTTGAAAGTCAGGTTTTTGATTTTGACACCAAAATAAATTGTTTTGTTGGTGCCAACGGAATAGGAAAAACCAATGCTTTAGATGCTATTTATCACCTCGCTTTTGGTAAAAGTTATTTTAATCCTATTGCGGTTCAAAATATAAAGCACGACACTGATTTTTTTGTAGTAGATGGTAATTTCACGAAGAATGAGCGTGAGGAAAAAATAATCGTATCCCTAAAACGCGGACAGAAAAAAGTTATAAAAAGAAACGGTAAACCTTACGAAAAGTTTAGTGAGCATATTGGGTTTATTCCTTTAGTAATTATCTCTCCTGCCGATCGAGACTTAATCATTGAAGGCAGTGACACCAGACGTAAGTTTATAGACAGTGTAATTTCTCAAAGTGATAAGACTTATCTATCGGAATTAATCAATTATAACAAGGTACTTTCGCAACGTAATGCCTTATTGAAATATTTTGCTTTAAACAATACGTTTAATGCAGATACGCTTTCTATTTACAATGAACAATTGCATACTTATGGTACTGAAATTTTCAAAAAAAGAGATGCTTTTCTAAACACATTCATTCCTATCTTTAAGGAACGTTATGAAGCCATTAGTCAAAGTAAGGAAGCTATTGACCTGAAGTATAAAAGTGATTTATTTGATAATGAACTAAGCACATTACTAGCTCAAAATCTCAACAAAGACAAAGCTTTACAATACACTAGTGTCGGTACTCACAAGGATGATTTAGTGTTTACTATTGATGATTTCCCTATTAAAAAGTTTGGAAGTCAAGGACAACAAAAATCATTTCTTATTGCCTTAAAATTGGCTCAGTTCGATTTTATAAAACAACAAAGTGGTGTTTCACCCATTCTATTGCTTGATGATATTTTTGATAAACTCGATGAAAACCGAGTGGCTCAAATTATTAACCTTGTGGACGATGATCATTTTGGACAAATATTTATTAGCGACACACATGCCGAGCGTACCGAAGACGTGATAAAACAAACGCACCAATCCTATAAAATTTTCAAGTTATGAGACATTACTTATGGCTATTATGCTTAGTAATTTTAAGCTGTTCAAAAAATCCTGAAGAATTTGTTCCTCTCCTTGAAGGCTATTGGGAAATTGAATCGGTGACTATGCCTACAGGCGACAAAAAGGAATATAAATTCAGTGATACTGTTGATTATATTCATCTTGATCAAGACAGTCTTAAAGGTTACAGAAAAAAGTTAAAACCAGGTATTAATGATACGTATTTCACTTCTGATGATGCCGAAAAATTAATCCTAAAAATTGAAAACGATAGTTTAAACTTATATTACAGTACACCTTACGATAATTGGAAAGAAACCGTTTTGGATGCCTCTTCTGAAACCCTAAAAGTGATAAACAAAAACAAAATCGTATATTTATATAAACGCTACAATCCAATACAATTGGATGTAGAGGAATAAAAAAAAGCTATGTCTAAACGTAACAACGACAACCAATCGATTGAAGATATTCTTAAAGAATTTGTCCAGACTAATAATTTGGAACAAGGCTTGGATAAAGTCAACGTTCGTGAAGCTTGGGCCAATCTTATGGGCAACGGTGTTAACAACTACACTACAGCTATTGAATTAAAACACGAAACACTATACGTACAATTAAGTAGTAGTGTTTTACGTGAAGAGTTGAGCTATGGCAACGAAAAGATTGTAAAAATGCTTAATGAATCTATTGGCAAAGATGTGGTTAAAAAGCTTGTTTTGAGATAGATTAAATTTCAAAAAAACTACATTTTTAAATGACCCTCTTCAACTTCAACACCTTTACTGATATAAACGATTGGACTATTATTGATGATGTTGTAATGGGAGGAGAATCCAACGGAACATTTTCTCTGAGCAAGAATGGGCATGGTAAATTCTCAGGCAAAGTTTCTCTTGAAAACAATGGTGGTTTTTCTTCTTTACACTACAAGTTCAATACCTTAAATACGTCTTCTTTTTCAAAATTCATCATAAAAATTAAAGGTGATGGCAAGGATTATCAATTAAGAGTAAAGGACAAACAAAGCAATAATCACTCCTATAAGTACAAGTTTTCTACCAACGAAAAATGGCAAACTATTGAAATTCCTTTTTCTAAAATGTCGGCCACTTACCGAGGTAAATCACTGGACCTTCCAAATTTTGAAGGTCAACAAATAGAAGAAGTCTCATTTCTAATTAGTAATAAAAAAGCTGAAAATTTTAAGTTACTTATTGATTCCATCAGCTTAGAATAAGAGCTATTACATTTATCCATAATATTTGTATTTTTAGATACTTATTCATTTCAACATATGAAGTACTTTAAACTTATAGTGTCTTTAGTTTTAACTATAGGCATTTTTTATGCACTGAACACCAAGCTGGGATCAATTCCGCCAATTGGCAAGTTTTTAAACCCTTATTCTGGTGTGTGGCAAAATGAAACTGACGAAACCACCAGTGGAAAAATTCAAATTCCTGATTTAAAAGAGGAAGTTACCGTACATTATGATGAGCAATTGATTCCGCATGTGTTTGCAAAAAATGATTTGGACTTATACCGAGCTCAAGGCTACCTCACTGCTAAACATAGACTTTGGCAGATGGAATTTCAAACTTATGCATCTGCAGGTCGCTTATCTGAAATTATAGGTGAAGCCGCCTTAAACTACGACAGACAAGAACGACGACGAGGTATGGGTTATGGTGCTGAGCAAACCGTTAAAAAGATGTCTCAAGACCAAGAAACAATGGCCATTGTAGAGGCTTATGCTGCTGGTGTTAATAGCTATATCAATCAATTAGACCCGAAAGATTATCCTGTAGAATACAAATTACTAGATTACAAACCCGAAGCTTGGACACCTAAAAAAACAGCATTATTGCTAATGTACATGACAAAAATGCTTGCTGGTGGTGATGAAGATATAGAAAACACAAATGCTTTAAGATTATTCGGAAAAGAACGCTTCGATTTATTATTCCCTGATTTTTTTGATGTTACGGATCCTATCATTCCAAAGGAAACGGACTGGAGCTTTATTGATGCACCTCAAACACCACATCCTGATTCAGAAATTCTTATAGATTCCATTTCCGAAAATATTGACCGACCTGATCCAAACTACGGTAGTAATAACTGGGCTGTTTCGGGTGAAAAATCCTATTCTGGTCATCCAATTTTAGCCAATGACCCTCATTTAGGTTTAAACCTCCCTTCTATTTGGTATGTTATGCAATTGAGCACACCTAATCACAATGCTTTTGGCGCTACAATTCCGGGAGCTTTAGCTGTAATATCAGGTTTTAATCAGCATATAGCTTGGGGAGAAACAAATGCAACAAGAGATGTTATTGATTGGTATAAAATTGAATTTAACGAGGACCGAACAAAATATAAATTTGATGACGAATGGAAAGATGTAACCGTAAGAGTTGAAGACATAAAAATTAAAGGGAAACCTTCTTTTAAGGATTCGGTTTTATACACACATCACGGACCTGTGGTCTTTGACAAAAACTTTAAATCTGAAGAAGAATTAGCCGGTTATGCTATGCAATGGACAGGCTACATTCCTGGAAATGGACAAAAAACCTTTTTGAAACTTAACAAGGCAAAAAATTATGATGATTATGTTGATGCCTTAAGCCATTGGGTTGCACCAGCTCAAAATTTTGTTTTTGCCTCCACAGAAGGAGACATAGCACTTTGGATTCAAGGCTTGTTTCCTAACAAATGGGAAGGTCAGGGTAAATTTGTTATGGATGGAAGCAAATCTGAAAATGACTGGCAAAGTTTTATTCCTCAGCAATTCAATGCTCATACTAAAAATCCTGAGCGCGGTTTTGTTAGTTCTGCCAATCAACATCCTGTTGATGAAGCCTATCCTTATTTTGTTTACAATGACGGTTATGAAACCTATAGAAATCGTGTTATTAATGATTTTTTTAATTCAAAGGAAACTTTCTCTATTCAAGATTTCAAGGATTTACACAACAATAATTACAATCTAAAAGCTGCTGAACTTATGCCATATATGCTAGAGCATATGGATACGTCTAATTTTTCAAAAGAAGAAAAGAAGATCTATGATATGGCAAAAAAATGGCAGTATAATAATGATATGGATGAAGTTGGTCCAAGTATCTGGAGTACTTGGTGGAAAGAGCTTTACACCACACTTTGGGATGAATTTGAAGTTGATAGCACTGCACTAATGTCACCTTACACTTACCAATCTATTTATCTTTTAAAACATAAAGGTGATGATGCGTTTATGGATATTGTTGACACACCTAAAAAAGAAAATGCCGAAGATTTGTTCAGAATTAGTTTTTCTAAAGCTGTAGAGGAACTTACTGCTCGGAAGAAAGAGCACGGGAATTTAAAATGGGTGAATTATAAAGGTACTTTTGTTGGTCATTTGCTACAAGCACTTCCTGCATTTTCTAGATTTGACATTCCTATTGGTGGTGGAAAAAATATCGTAAATGCAACTTCTGAAAATTGGGGCCCATCATGGCGAATGATTGTTGAAATGACATCACCACCAACAGCTTTAGGCATTTATCCTGGTGGACAATCTGGAAACCCAGGCAGTAAATACTATGATAATTTTATTGATGATTGGGCAAAGGGAGAATACCACAGCCTAAACTTTTTACAAAACAATCAGAAAACAGATGCTATTATAGGCACTCAAATACTAGTACCTCATGAATAAGAATATTTTAAACTTTATACTCACTATTGTACTTGCTTATTTATTAGCATTGGTTTTGCCATGGTGGTCTGTAATGGTTGCTTCTTTTGTAACCGCTTTGTTAATTCCACTGAAAAGGTTTAGTGTGTTTTTCACTCCGTTTTTAGCAATTCTGCTGTTTTGGTTTTGCTACAGTTTTATATTAAGTAGTGCAAATGATTTTCTTCTTGCTAAGAAAATTGCTGTGTTATTACCTCTAGGTGGTAATCCTTATTTACTGATGCTAGTTAGCGGAATAGTTGGAGGATTAGCAGCTGGTATATCTGCTATTTTAGGAAAGCAAATAAAAACGATTTTAAACAAAAAATAAAAAAGCTCTACCGTAAAAAGTAAAGCTTTTTTTAATTTGATTGAATTTAACGGGTTACTATTGGACTATCAACTTTTGGGTTGATTTTGTATTTGAACCTTCAAATTCTAATAAGTACAAACCTGAATTTAAGTTTAGGGTTAAATTATTATCTCCAACAACTAATGATTTGTTAAGAATCAATTTACCTTCAACACTATAAACATTCACTTGGTTATAATCAATATTATTTGAAAGTGTTACTTGACCAGAAGTCGGATTTGGAAATATCTTGATATCATTTACACTAACTTCATCAACAGATAAAAATGCACAGTTTACAGGATCAAATGTTACCAAACCTAATGATGAAATATCATTTTGATGCACAATTACAGCTTCAGCATCTGCCAGTGTGTTTGGCGCATTGTCTTCATCCCAACAGTTACCCATTGCCATAATAGGGTTGGAAGTGTTGTTGTAAAGCGCATATATAACACCACCATTACCATTATCAGAAAACACATTTTCACCAACATTACTAGAACCATCTCCTAAATTAATAGAAGCTTCTCCTTGCAATGTGATTCCCCAAAGATTGCCTCTAATCTGATTACCACTGGCAATAACATCCATTCCTGCAGAAGACGTGTTTAATGAAATTCCACTACCACCTAAATTAGGACTACCTTGAGTGTTATTATCCTCAATAATGTTATTTCTTATATATGCAAAAGAGTTATTACCCATAATAGCAATACCATAACGATTATCATAAATTATATTATCATCTATAATAGCATTAATAGCACCTCCTACAAAATTAGATACTGCTATACCTCCAGCTTGATCTATATTAGGATCACCTTTAATTGTATTTTGAATAATTTGAATAGGGTCGCCTGGTAAAGTTGTTCCCATATTTATTTGCGGACGATTACTATTAGCCTGATTATTGCCTTCTATATAGTTGTTAAAAATATAAGGAGACACCTGATTAGTTGCACCAGAACTTATAGCTGGTGTTTCATTAAAAGTAATAGTGTTATTAGTAATTTGTGGCATTCCCCTTGAAAGTGAAATAACACTACCTGTAGATACACCAGAAACATTGTTAGTCAGTGTAGAGTTATTTATCGTAAACGTTTCCGTAAGTACACGTAGTCCACCACCATATTGTATTGTAGCATTTTGAATATTGATATCCGAAAACTCTTCAAACCTAAAACCATCATAAGGTAAGGTTGGATCTATTGCAGTGAACACTACACTATTCGAATCAACATTAAAAACACCAAAAACAGTGATTCTTATATCTTCTCCTATTTCTAAGGTAATATCTGAATCTATTAGTAATGTATCACCTGCGGAAATGGTAAGGTCGTCAACTAATGTGTAAGTTGTGCCTGACACCGAAATAGTTGATGGGCTGTCCGTCACAAGGTCATCTAAGCTATACACCAAACCTGTGCCTGGAGTTGTGTAGCCCTGAGCAATCAAGACACTACCAAAACAAATACTTACAAATAAACTGAGTAGAATTTTTTTCATATTAAATAATTTTTAAGTTTTTTCTAAAGTTATAGAATCATGCTTAGAAGAACTGTTAAAAAAGCAATTTTTTATAGGAATTTTCTGAATATTCAATATACCATCGAAAAACTATCGACTTCAATAAGTTAATTTGTTTAACACTTACTTGATAATTTAACACATTATATATAAGCTTTAACAAACCATACTAAATCCACGTTAAGCCTCCTTATAAATTCGTATTTAAGTTATGATGTTAGTAACTTTATAATGAATCGAATTAATAACTATAAAACCAATAATATCATGGAAAATTTAAATAAAAAGACAGTTGCTATATTAGCCACAAACGGATTTGAAGAAAGCGAACTTAAAGAACCTATGGAAGCCTTAACAAAAGCAGGTGCTGAAGTCCATATTGTTTCAGAAGAGCTTGGAAACATTAAAGGATGGGCAAATGGAAACTGGAGTAACGAATACAAAGTTGACAAGACTATAGATGAAGTTTCACAAGAAAATTACAATGCTTTAATGTTACCTGGAGGTGTCATTAATCCAGATCAATTACGAAGAAATGAAAAAGCAATACGTTTTGTAAAATCATTTTTTGATGCTAAAAAACCTGTCGGAGCAATTTGTCACGCACCACAAATTTTAGCTGAAGCAGACGTTTTAAGAGGTCGTAAAATTACATCTTTCAGTTCAATTAAAAGAGATATGGTTAATGCTGGCGCTAAATGGGAAGATAGTGAAGTTGTTGTAGACGAAGGTTTAGTAACAAGCAGAAACCCTAATGATTTGCCTATTTTCAATTCTAAATTAATTGAAGAAGTTAACGAAGGTAAGCATGAAATGCAGATGGCGTAAGCCTTTAAACTATAGACAAATTAAAAGTGGATGATATCATCCACTTTTTTTATGTTTCAACGGTATCCAAAAATTTCACCCATAATAAAGCCTCTTCTAAATTACCAAATCTCCTGATTTTTTTGGTGAAGAAAAGATTCTCTATCACGACATTAAAAAAACCCACATTCTTATAGCAAACTATCCCATATCCCTTTAAGCTAAAATTCTTAAAAAACTTTAACCAATCTGTCGGTACTACCGAATAGGAATTAATTCTATGAGAAATATAAACTATATCACTTCCATCAGAACCTGTAAAATTGATAACATCCTTAACTATTTGATTAGCATGTTCCTCCCATGAGAAAACAACTCCTTCATTCATTTCTGATACTATAATTCCTGATAAAATAAAGACATTACCAAAACTATAATTCAACTCCTTAAGGACATCATCGTAGAAGTCCGTATCTTTAATACTTTGCATAGGCTCAAATAAAGCCTATTTAAGACTTAAATAAAAATTATTTCGCTTAAGTGTAATTTTGTTTAGAAAATTTCTTACTCTTCTAGTTTCTTACGATATATATCTACAAAATTAATAGCTTTCATATTAGGGTTTCCTAACTCTAAAGACTTGCTATAATTTTCATAAGCTTTCAGGCTATCACCATTTCGTAAATAGGCATCAGCTAAACTATCGTAGACATTAGAACTATTAGGATATAATTCCTTATTGATTATAAAAACTTCTATGGCCTCCTCATACTTTTTATCTCTTAAAAAATCATAACCTATTTGATTAAAACTACGTTCTCTTATTGCAATACTCGTAGAATCCGCTTGTTTTATTTTTAGAAAACCTTGTAATGCTTTTTCATAATTGCCATCTTGCAAATATTGACTTGGAGTTTTATAATTGTCTGAAACTTTGAGATAGTCATAAGTTATAGCTTTTCCTTCTTCTTCAGGCACAATGGATATGTAGTGTTCTTTAGTATCAGGATGTTTTGTGAAACGTAATTTTTTATACATATCTGCTACAAAAAATTCATCTCTACTCAATACTACAGGCTTAATCTTTTCTGCACCACGCCATTTTAAATAAAGATCATTGTCCTCATAATAAACTTCTAGAAGATCATCTTGGGTGTATAAATATTTACCTGAAGTTTCCTTTTTGAAAGCTTCACTATATTCAACATTTTTAGAACAACTGAAAACAGCAAATAGTAATAGCGTAAAGAGTAATGTATTGGTTTTCATTTTAGAAAAATGTGGATTGTTTATAATATAGGCATAAAAAAAGTCCCACTATAAAGTGAGACGATTTTTATTCAATTTTGTTACCGTATTCTGTGTTGAATTCGGCTTATTTTATGTTCATTAGCTCTACATCAAAAACTAAAGTTGCATTTGGTGGAATTACACCTCCTGCACCAGCAGCTCCATAACCTAGGTTACTTGGAATTACCAAACGTGCTTTGTCGCCTACGTTTAATAAGCAAATACCTTCATCCCAACCTGGAATTACTTGTCCTACTCCAACCTGAAAATCTATTGGAGAGTTTCTTTTGTATGATGAATCGAATACTGTACCATCAGCTAACTGACCTTTGTAGTGTACAGAAACCATATTTCCTTTTTCAGCTTTTTTACCATTACCTTTTTGAATGATTTGGTAACGCAAACCTGAAGCTGTTTCCTCAAAACCTGCTGCTAATTTATCTAACTCAGCTTTTGCAGCTTCTTTTTCTGCCGCTAAACGCTTTTCGCGAGCACCTTCAAAGGTTCTAAATGCTTCAACTGCATTAAAGTTCTTTGCCGCCTCACCTTCTCTAATAATCTCTAAACTCTCTATTTTATCTCCTTGCGCAACAGCATCAACGATATCTTGGCCTTCAACAACACTACCAAAAACCGTATGTTTTCCGTCTAACCAAGGTGTTTCTACGTGCGTAATAAAGAATTGGCTACCGTTAGTACCAGGACCAGCATTTGCCATAGATAATTTACCAGGAGCATCGTGCTTTAAATCTGGGTGAATCTCATCATCGAATTTGTAACCAGGATTTCCTGTACCTGTACCTTGAGGACAACCACCTTGAATCATAAAGTCTGGTATAACTCTATGGAAGTTTAATCCATCGTAGTACGGTGTACCTTGAGGCTTCGCTGAATTTTCTAAATTTCCTTCTGCTAAAGCCACGAAGTTACCTACTGTACCAGGTGTTTTTTCGAACTCTAAATTTACTATTATCTCACCTTTAGAGGTGTTGAATTTTGCGTATAAACCGTCTTGCATTTTATTTTCTTTTGTTTCAGGCTGCAAAGATACGAAGTTCTGTTTTAAGTAGGAAGCTTGAAGTATGAAGTCTAAGTTTGGGGTTTGGAAATAACATTTCATAGAAGACATAAACATCACTTTACATAAATGCAAACTTTTTTGGCTAGTTTTGCCAGAAACCAAAATAGATATGGCATTCTCATTAACAAAACTACTCGCAGCATTTGGAAATATAAGAGCTATGGAGAAACTCCATGTTGATGACCATACCGAAGCGATAATAAACGATATTGAAAATGAACCGTTTGCTGTATCAGAAAGTAATATACTCTATGCTGGATTTAATGAGCTTGGCGGTTATTATTTTTTACAAACCGTTGTAGTTGGTTCTTTTAAGGTAAAGACTTTTAATGGTGCTAAACTGCGTCTAAAAGGTGATGGTATAGATCTAAATTTGAATTCTGACATGTCTGAGCTAGAATCTGATTATTCTAATGTATCTAAACGCTATATTACCAAGATTGATTTTGAAATAGAAAAGTCTGATATAGAAACACTGAAAGACAAAAAGCTTACTGAAATTCGACTAACTTCCAAAAAGCAGGATATTAATTTTTCTAAATATATTGCTGATTCAGTAAGCTAAATTTCTTTTTAGCATTGAAAATTACATCATTGCAAAAAATAAGGTAATATTATTATATGCTAAATTCATTAACGCTAAGTTCCACACTTAAATAGAGAACTTTAGGCATCAACATTTTTTTATCCGACTTGAATCAACTTCATATAATGAATAAATATTGCATCATTCCATTCTTGATAAAAATTTCATTTTTCAATTGGAAGCTTACAAAGTCAGTGCTCTGTTCTATTTAATATTTCTTTAATTGTTAATTCGTAAATAGGTTACAAAATCTTACATAGTAAAAAAGTCCCTAATATCCATTCCTTTAATTTGGATATTAGGGACTTTTAGTATGTCTATTTTTTATTAGTTTGCGACCTCACTCATAAATTTAATGCGGTATAGACGCAGTTCTTCATCGTCGTAGTCTCCATCAAATTCATCTATAGCATCAGAAATTTTATCGCTTTCAGATTCCATGAAGTAGTCGTGGATTTCTTCTTGTTGGTCTTCATCTAAAATTTCGTCTATCCAATAATCTATGTTCAATTTTGTACCAGAAAATACAATGGATTCCATTTCCTTGATGAATTCTGGCATTTCCATGCCTTTAGACGAAGCTATATCGCTGAGTGGTAATTTTCTATCTACATTCTGAATGATGTATAGCTTAATAGCTGAGTTACTTCCTGTAGACTTTACCACCATATCGTCGGGTCTAACAATGTCGTTTTCTTCAACATAGTCTGCAATTAAAGCCACAAAATCTTTTCCATATTTTTTGGCCTTACTCTCTCCTACTCCATGTACATTTGTAAGCTCATCTATATTAATTGGATATTTTAAAGCCATATCCTCTAAAGAGGGATCTTGAAAAATAACAAATGGTGGTACACCTAGCTTTTTAGCATTTCGCTTTCTTAAATCCTTAAGCATTGTCATTAACTTATCGTCTGCTACAGCATTACCTCCTTTAGCGTTGGTTACAATACCATCATTTGCTTCCTCATCATAAACATGATCTTCAGCCATCATAAATGATTTTGGATCCTTTAGGAAAGCACTACCAGATTCACTTAGTCTTAAAACTCCATAAGTCTCAATATCTTTTTTTAGATAACCAGCGACTAACACTTGACGAATTAAGGCCATCCAATATCTAGCATCATTATCTTTGCCTATTCCAAAAAATGGCTGTGTATCGGTTTTGTGAGATGCAATTAAAGCATTGGATTTACCAACTATTACTTGTACTAAATCTTTAGCTTTATATTTTTCGTTTGTTTTTTCTACTGTATCGAGAAGTATCTTAACCTGATCTTTAGCTTCCACTTGCTTTTTAGGGTTACGAACGTTATCGTCCATATCTCCTCCTTCACCTGTTTCAGTATCAAACTCTTCACCAAAATAATGAAGAATGAATTTTCTTCTAGAAACTGAAGTTTCAGCAAAAGCCACTACTTCCTGCAATAGTGCATGACCAATTTCTTGTTCTGCTACTGGTTTACCAGACATAAATTTCTCTAGCTTTTCTATATCCTTATAAGCATAATAGGCTAAACAATGACCTTCTCCACCATCTCTACCTGCTCTTCCGGTTTCTTGATAATAACTTTCTATACTCTTTGGAATATCATGATGAATTACAAAACGCACATCTGGCTTATCGATACCCATTCCGAATGCAATCGTAGCGACCACCACATCAGTGTCTTCCATCAAGAACATATCTTGATGTTTTACTCTAGTTTTAGCATCTAAACCTGCGTGATATGGCACAGCTTTAATACCATTGACTTGAAGGACTTGTGCTAATTCTTCAACACGTTTTCGACTTAAACAGTATACAATACCAGACTTGCCTTCATTTTGTTTTATAAAACGAATGATATCGGCATCGACATTCTTGGTTTTTGGTCGTACTTCGTAAAATAAGTTTGGTCTGTTGAAGGAGGCTTTAAAAGTCACCGCATCCGTCATTCCCAAACTTTTTAGAATATCTTCCTGAACTTTCGGAGTCGCTGTTGCAGTTAGTCCAACAATCGGAATATCTTCACCAATTCGTTTTATAATCTGTCTTAAATTTCGGTATTCTGGCCTAAAATCGTGTCCCCATTCACTAATACAATGGGCTTCATCAACTGCCATAAAAGAAATCTTAACCGATTTTAAGAAATCTACATATTCCTCCTTCGTTAAAGATTCTGGCGCTACATAAAGTAATTTTGTAATTCCGTTTACAATATCGTCCTTAACACGTTTTACTTCAGTTTTATTCAAAGATGAATTTAATACGTGTGCTACACCTTCATGTTCAGACACAGCTCTTATAGCATCCACTTGATTTTTCATTAAAGCAATAAGTGGAGAAACCACTATAGCAGTACCTCCTTTTATTAAAGCTGGTAGCTGGTAACACAATGATTTTCCGCCTCCTGTAGGCATAATAACAAAAGTGTTATTTCCTGCCACAACGTTTCTTATAACTTCCTCTTGAAGACCTTTGAATTCTGAAAAACCAAAGTATTTTTTTAGCGCGGAGTGTAAGTCAATTTCTGCAATACTCATTAATCCCTATTAGTATTTTATATACATTTGCAACAAGTTTAAAGATAACAATTTCTTTAAACTTAAAAAATTCAATAAAGAATAAGTTTTGAACACTACACAATCGATACTAAATACTGCAAAAAACACCATAAAATTAGAGAGCAAAGCCATAGACCATATAGCGGAATTATTGACCGATGATTTTGCTAAATCCGTTGAGCTTATTTACAACTCTAAAGGACGCGTTATTATAACTGGCGTTGGTAAAAGTGCCATCATTGCTAATAAAATTGTAGCAACATTAAACTCTACTGGAACACCTGCCGTTTTTATGCATGCTGCAGATGCCATTCATGGTGATCTTGGATTAATCTTAAAAGATGATGTTGTTATCTGTATTTCAAAAAGTGGAAATACTCCAGAAATTAAGGTTCTAGTACCACTTATTAAGAACGCAAAGAATAAAATGATTGCGCTTACAGGTAATAAAGATTCCTTCTTAGGTCAACAAGCTGATTATATTCTTAATACTTATGTAGAACAAGAGGCTTGCCCAAATAACTTAGCTCCTACTACTAGTACTACCGCTCAATTGGTAATGGGTGATGCTCTTGCTATTTGTTTGTTAGAATTACGAGGCTTTTCAAGTAAAGATTTTGCCAAATACCATCCTGGTGGAGCACTTGGCAAACGTTTATATCTAAGAGTTAACGATTTATCTTCTCAAAACCAAAAACCGCAAGTCGGTTTAGAAACAAGCTTAAAAGAAGTTATTGTAGAAATTACTGAAAAAATGTTAGGTGTAACTGCTGTAATCGACAATAACAAAATCGCAGGTATTATCACTGATGGAGACCTTAGACGTATGCTAAGCAAAAGTGATGATATTGCGAGTCTAAAAGCAAAAGACATTATGAGTAGTAACCCTAGAAGAATCGATGAGAATGCTATGGCTGTGGATGCCAAAGAACTCATGGAAGAATTTGGTATCTCTCAGCTTTTAGTAGAACAAGATGGTGAATATGCTGGAGTTGTACATCTACACGACTTAATTAAAGAAGGTATAATATAATGGCAAAGAAGACGGTTGACGAAATGTCATTTCTAGACCATCTTGAAGACTTAAGATGGCATTTAATTAGGGCTACACTAGGAGTTGTTGTTGCTGCAACATTGGCCTTTATATTTAAAAAGTTCATTTTTGATGTTATCATTTTTGGACCAACTGTAATGACATTCCCAACATATCAGTGGCTTTGTCAAGCTTCTGAATTTTTGGGTATGACCGATACAACCTTTTGTGCTGAAAAGTTACCTTTCATCATACAGAACAGAACTGTTGCTGGTCAGTTTTCCGCACATATATGGACTTCTATCTATGCTGGTTTTATTATTTCATTTCCATACGTTCTTTACCAATTATGGAGCTTTATAAGCCCAGGTTTAAAACCTAATGAGCGCAAAAACTCAAGAGGTTTTTTGGTAGTTGCCTCTCTTCTATTTTTTATAGGAGTACTCTTTGGCTACTATATTATTACACCTTTATCCCTAAACTTTTTGGCCAACTACCAAATTAGTGAGCAAATACAAAACGAGTTTGATGTTAGTTCTGTCATTGCAATTGTAAGATCTTCTGCTATTGCTTCTGGTTTTGTATTTGAATTACCTATAATTATTTATTTCCTAACTAAGGTAGGATTGGTAACCCCTAAAATTTTGAAACAATATCGAAAATTCGCATTGGTTATTGTTTTAATAGTTTCTGCTATTATTACTCCACCAGATATTGCCAGCCAAGTCATTGTAGCGATTCCTATTTTGATATTATATCAAATTAGTATTTATATCTCTGCTATTGTAGTGAAAAATCAATCTCGAAAATCCTCGAGAGCTAACAAAAATTAACCCTAAATTATGTCTGATATCGTAAAAGAATTCAACGAATACCGTTCTAAAATGAACGATAAAATTCTAGCTGATAACAATAAGATTGTTAAGCGCATTTTTAACCTAGACACTAATGCTTTTTCTGAAGGTGCTTTAGATAAAAAAACGAAAGAACTTCTTGGTTTGGTTGCATCAACTGTATTACGTTGTGATGATTGTGTAAAATATCACCTTGAATCTTCGTATAATGAAGGTGTCACTAAAGCTGAAGTAAGTGAAGCTTTAGGTATAGCTACCTTGATTGGAGGAACTATAGTTATTCCTCATTTGAGAAGAGCCCACGAATACTGGGAAGCCATAGAAAATCAAGGTTAAACTTTTTATAAATCATTGCTTAAAAAAGTATAATCTATATGATTTTGTTATTTTTAGCGTTCTTTGATTACCTATGAAATTACGAGCTGAACATTTAATGAAGTCCTACAGTGGACGAAAAGTAGTAAAGGATGTTTCTTTGGAAGTTAACCAAGGAGAGATTGTTGGATTATTAGGACCAAATGGTGCAGGTAAAACAACCTCTTTTTACATGATAGTTGGTATCATCAAACCTAATGGTGGTAATATCTTTTTAGACAACACCAACATTACTAAGTTTCCAATGTACAAAAGAGCTCAAAACGGTATAGGTTATTTGGCTCAGGAAGCTTCTGTGTTTAGAAAACTGAGTATTGAAGACAACATTCTTAGTGTACTCCAATTGACCAAATTGAGTAAGAAAGAACAACATGAAAAAATGGAGTCGCTTATTGAAGAGTTCGGTTTAGGACATATTAGAACCAACCGCGGCGATTTATTGTCTGGTGGCGAGCGTAGACGTACTGAAATTGCTCGTGCATTAGCAACAGATCCTAATTTTATTCTTTTAGATGAACCTTTTGCTGGCGTAGATCCTGTTGCCGTTGAAGATATTCAGCGTATTGTTGCTAAACTTACCAAGAAGAATATTGGCATTCTTATTACTGACCACAACGTACAAGAGACATTGGCTATTACAGACAGAACTTACCTTATGTTTGAAGGAGGTATCCTGAAAGCTGGTAAACCTGAAGAGTTAGCCAGTGATGAAATGGTTCGTAAAGTTTATTTAGGTCAAAACTTTGAGCTACGTAAAAAGAAATTAGAATTTTAGATTTTTTCCCTGTTTTTAAGTCTGGTTACGAATACTATAAAGCCATATACAAACATGGCTTGTATTAATGTATTGATAGTCCAAAAAACAACTCGCATATATAAATCTTCAGCCACATAAAAAGGTAAATTTCTATTAATTAAACTTATAGGTAAGCTAAAAACTGACATTATAATTGAAGTTACCGTAAACAATTCATTTTTGGAGCGGTGCAAAAACACATCTGCTAAACCAACAAGAAACTCAATCACCATTAAAACAAAAAAGACAATGAGGAAAGATTTTAATTTAAACTTTTTCATTTTTAATATTATTTAATGTTCGACTTATTAGCTTCAACTTCACTCAATAATTTCTTTTGGTATCGTCCTTGAACAATATCTACAATCACAAGCACTGCTATTACAAAATAGAAAGTTGTTTTACTCATCGGTACTATTTCGTTTCCAAAAATCTTTAAATGTGCTAAATGACCTCCTTCAGTCACTAGCATTATACCAACAATAAACAATATAAATAAACCTAAAACCTCATACATTCTGTTTTTTGCTAAGAACGCTGAGATTCTATCTGCTAAGAAAAGCATCAATAAGCCACTAGCAACAATAGCTATAGCTATAACAATAAATGCTGTTGTTGAGTTTTCAATTTCACTTGTTAGACCTATTGCTGCCAATATAGAATCAAAAGAAAACACCAAATTCATAATAACTATACTAGTAATGGTTGCATTTGCTGACTTTTTTGTCTTTTTATCATCTTCTACATCATGATCTAAGTTAGGTAATGAAATCATGTGCCAAATTTCTTTAATCGCTGTATAAATGATAAATCCTCCTCCGACAAGTACAATAATACTATGGCCATTAAAAGCAAAATCTAATACGTTTTCAATTTCACCAGTTAGAAATGAAAATGGTTCTTGAAAAAAACCTATAACACGTACAAGAATAAATAACAGTACTATTCTAAGTACAATTGCTATCAAAATTCCTGTTTTTCTTACTCTTTTTTGATCGGCTTCTGGAGCTTTTTTAGATTCTAGAGATATGTAAAGTAGATTATCGAACCCTAAGACTGCTTGTAACATCACAAGCATTAATAGTGTAAAAATAACTTGAGCCATAGTTTAGCAAGACGGTTTTTTTTGGTTAGTTATATAAGGTTTAGTTTATGTTTTTCGCATCCAATAATGATAATAGTATATACATAATTATCACTATGGGTATTGCAGCGAATTGCAATATAATTAATAATACCACACTAAGTATTAGAAAGATATATCTTATTGCATTATTTTTAAAACTCCAGTTTTTAAATTTTAAGGCAAATAACTTTATACTTGAGTTTAGTAGATAACAACTTAATAAGGTTATAAAAATCAAAAACCATTTATTAATAATGATATTGTTCATAATATCATTGTTCTGAAACTCTAGAATTAATGGTAGGGAAAATATCAATAAAGTGTTTGCTGGAGTAGGAAGACCTTTAAAAAATGTTTGCTGATCTTCATCTAAGTTAAATCTTGCCAAACGAAATGCTGATGCTAAAGGAATCAATAACCCTATTAATGGCAAAACTGACATTTTAAAACCTTGCCAGTGAAAAACTGAATTCCAACTATCATTATACATTGCGTAATCTGGAGCATCTACAGTTAATGAAATTAATTTAAACATCACTATTCCAGGTACAACTCCACTCGTTACCAAATCCGCTAAAGAATCTAACTGAATTCCTAGTGGACTTTGCACTTTTAATTTGCGTGCTAAAAGTCCATCAAAAAAATCAAAAAATATACCTAGAAAAACAAAAAAAGCAGCACTAACAAAATTACCATGGACTGCAAAAATTACGGCAATACAACCTGAAAATAAATTTAGTAAGGTTACTAAATTGGGAATATGATGTTTTAGGCTCATCGAAATAGTTTATGTAAAAATAAAAAAGTATTTCAGTCTAATCTTATTATTTTCTATTTTGACCCAAAATAAAACAATAAGAAGGCTATTTTACAGTTAAATAGATAGAAAAATATTGTGCATCTTTGTAAAAAATTTTGCTGTTGAAAAATTACTATGTAATTCTCTTAACTCTCGCTACATTTCTTGTTTCAGCTCAAACTACTAGAAAATATTCTAATGAATTTATGAATATTGGTGTAGATGCTGCTGCTTTGGGTATGAGCAATGCCGTGGTTTCACTAACTTCCGATGTCAATTCTGGCTACTGGAATCCTGCAGGATTAGTACATTTAGAAGACAACCAGCTTGCTCTAATGCATTCTAGTTATTTTGCCAATATTGCCAATTATAATTACATCGCCTACGGAATGTCTTTAGATGACAGAAGCGCTGTTGGAATATCTTTAATAAGGTTTGGTGTAGATGACATTTTGGATACTACACAATTAATTGACGACCAAGGCAATATTAATTACGATAGGATAAGTACATTTTCAACCGCAGATTATGGGTTAACTTTTTCTTATGCTAGAAAATTACCTTTAGATGGTTTGAACTTTGGAGTAAACGCTAAAATAATAAGACGTATCATCGGTGACTTTGCCTCAGCTTGGGGTTTTGGTCTTGATGCTGGCATTCAATTTGAAGGAAATAATGGCTGGAAATTTGGATTGATGGCACGTGACATAACCACAACTTATAATGCTTGGTCTATAGATGAAGAAAAGTTTGAACAAATTAGTGGCGCTATTGATGGTCAAAACCAAGAACTTCCTGAAACGACAGAAATCACCATACCTAAATTACAATTTGGACTATCTAAAAAATGGATTTTTCATTATGACTATTCCTTACTTGCTGCTGCTAACTTAAATATTCGTTTTGCTGAAAACAATGATATTATTTCAACATCATTTGCAAGTATAAATCCTGCCTTAGGTTTTGAATTCGGTTATACAAATTTAGTATTTTTGAGAGGTGGTGTTGGTAATTTTCAGAATGAACTTCAGATTGACGATTCTGAAAAAGTTACTTTTCAGCCTAATTTTGGAGTCGGTTTTAAATACAAAGGTATTCACATAGATTATGCCTTTACAGATATTGGCGACCAAAGTGCAGCCTTATATTCTAATGTGTTTTCACTAAAAATAGACTTTAGCATTTTCAGATAAACAAGTGATGAGACTAAACGCTTTATTTCTTCTTCTAACTTTTTCTATTGTTTCGCTTTCCGCACAACAATTCAAACTATCACCAAGCGCAGAAGTATCCGTACTCACAGTTGGATCTGGTGAATCTTTGAATGATGCTTTTGGACATAATGCTTTCAGAATTAAAGATAGAACCTTAGGTGTTGATATTGTTTATGGCTACGGTGAATATGACTTCGGTGCACCAAATTTTTATTTAAAGTTTGCACGTGGAAAATTAAACTACCTCATAAGTAGAGACAGTTTTAGAGATTTTTATAATCATTACCTGTATTATAATAGAACCATAGAAGAACAAGTTTTAAACCTTTCTCCTGAACAAAAACAAAGGTTATTTGATTACTTAGAAAACAACTACAAACCTGAAAACAGAAGGTATCTCTACGATTTTTTCTATGATAACTGTGCAACACGAATAAGAGATGTTAGTGAAATTGCAACCAACAGTTCTATACAATTTGATACTCCTAAGAATTTTGAATCTAAGACATTTCGAGAACTTATTCATGAACACGTAAAGCTTAATTCTTGGGGAAGTTTTGGTATTGATATCGCGCTTGGTTCCGTTGTTGATAAGGAGGCGACACCTAGAGAGTTTATGTTCTTACCAAAGTATATTCATGAGTTTTTTGAAAATGCAAAAATCAATAATTCAGATGATTTGGTTAAATATTCATCTGTCGTTTTACAAAAGAAACCAAGTAATTCTAGTTCTAACTTTTTGTTGAGTCCACTAATGATTGTAGGTATTATTTCTATTGTAATTCTATACATCACCTATAAAGATTTTAAAACAGAGAAAAGAAGTAGATGGCTAGATATTATTCTATTTAGTATCACCGGAATAATTGGTATTATTCTTTTACTGTTGTGGTTTGCTACCGACCATACAGCTACTGCTCAAAATTATAATCTACTATGGGCATTTCCGCTTAATCTTTTTGTAATTGGAGCCATCGTTAAAAACAAACAAAAAAATTGGGTTAAGAGTTACATTAAGTTTTTAATTATTATGCTTTGCCTAATGACTTTACATTGGATTATAGGAATCCAAGCCTTCACGATTGGTCTTATTCCTCTAATAATTGCTTTATTGGTAAGATACGTTTACCTTTTAAAGTGCTTAAATTCTTGATAATTACTGACCTCTGTAATAAAGTATAGTGCTTAAGGTTTTAATAGCAATATTGAAGTCGAGAAAGACACTTCTGTGTTTAATGTAGAACAAATCATATTGTAATTTTAAAAGACTATCATCAACAGAAGCCCCATACCTGGTCTTAACTTGAGCCCAACCTGTAAGACCTGGTTTTATAATGTGGCGTGTTTCGTAAAATGGAATTATACGCGATAATTCATTTACAAAAAATGGTCGTTCTGGCCTTGGTCCAATAATACTCATGTCTCCTTTTAAAACATTGTAGAATTGTGGTATTTCATCTAACCTAGAACGTCTAAGAAATTTCCCAAAAGCTGTAATTCGCTTATCATCTTTTTTTGCCCATTTTACACCATCAGCCTCAGCATTCACTATCATGGTTCTCAACTTCAGAATATTGAATGGTTTCCCATTTCTACCAACACGTTCTTGAGAATAAAACAAAGGTCCTTTATTACCTAACAAATTACCTATGTAAATTAATGGTAGTAAAATAATACCAAATAAGACACCTACGATTGAGAACAAAATATCAAACAAACGGTGAAAGAAAATGTATAGTTGATTCTCATTGCTTCTACTAAATGGGAAATACTTATAAAAATCCTTTCCTACAAATTGAATTGGAACTCTAAGAAGCATTTCTTCATAAACCTGAGTATAATCACGAATTTTAAATCCACGTTCTAGTAAAAGCATTAAATCATGATAAACCTCAGCCGTTATTGCTTCTGTATTAAAGCTAGCAACTAAAATCTCTGAGATTTTTTCTTTTTCTATGATGTCTAGAAAGTCAGCTGACTCAAACTCCTTTAAACCTTTGAATTTTACAGATTCCGAAGTCGTTTCCTCACTATTTATAAAACCAACTATTTTGTAATTAGGATCTGAATTACGTAAGGATTTAACCAGACTATCTATATTAGACACTTCACCTACAACTAAAACTCTCTTATAAAAACGAGGAGATTCAATCAAATAAATGTATAGAAAACGCCAAAGTAAAATTGAGGCAATTATAGTTAAGTAAAAATAGGCTATTTGAATACGTTCTTCCGGTAGATAAGGTGACAACACTGGTGTTAACAGATAAAATAAAACAACCGTGGATGTGGTTATAACTACATTTCTAAAAGTAGAATCTAATTGACTAGCTTTTTGAAGGTCGTAGATTTCAAAAACAGTTCCAAAAACTGTTATATAAAATCCAAGTAAAATGAGAGCTGTAGAATTATTAGAACTTACTTCTAAATATTCAATCTCAGAAGAAAGGCTAATGATGTAAAGACCTAAGAATACCATGATAAGATCTACTATTCTAAGTAGAATCTTACGTTCTGAAACTTCGAAATGAATTCCTTTTTTCTTAGCCATTTAAGGGACAACTATAGGGTAAAGATAACAACTACAATTGATTTATAGCATTATGTTAAGCTAAAAGCTTTTTCCATAAGGGTTTTATCTTATTCCAATCAAAATTTTCAACTTTAAGACGAGCGCTTTTAGTTGTCTTTAATCTAAACACATCATTATTTTTAAATTTTAGGATTGCTTGAACCAGTTCCTCTACATTATTTAGAGAAACTAAAAGCCCTTCTTCCTCATTATTAATCAAAAAAGAGATTCCTCCGACATTTGTTGACACAATAGGTAAGCCTAAAGCCATAGCTTCTATAACACTAACAGGCGTATTATCAAAGTTCGTTGTATTAATGAAAACATTAGATTTTTGGGATAATTTAATCCACTCTTCTTTTGTCAATTTTCCTGTAAAATTTACAGCTAGGTCTTTGTTTGTTGCTAGTTTCTTTGTTTCGTTTAGTGAACCATCAACCTCAGGCCCTACCATAGTCAATTTTGCTGCATAGCCTTTTTTCAGTAACTCTTCCAAAACTAAAACTGCTAATTCTGGATTATAGATTTCAGAAAATGATCTTACCCAAAGTAAATTTATACTATCTATTTTTCTTTCATTGTAATCATATTTTTCAATTTCAATAGTATTTGGGATGTAATCAACACTCTTATATCCATAATGTTCAAATACAGATTTCAAAAAATTTGATGGTGCTACAAGTTTATACGCATTTTTAAAAATCATAGCACTCAATTTAGGATTGTTTTTTAACCTTGATTCTAAATTACCACCATGAAGTATATTTATATATTTAATATTAAAAACTCTACACAATTGGCTTATTATTAAAGCATAATAAAAATTTACTGTACTATATGTATCAATAAGCACAATATCTGCTTTAGCTGAATTAGTAATAACCAACCAAACCATATCTAAAATACGAAGGGCTTTATTAGACTTATCGGAAGCTATTTTTACTGAATAGTTTTCGCCTAGATGTACACCTAAGGTATCTATGGTAGATTTTGTCTTACCTGTTTTTGATAAGGCGTTTCCTATGTATAGGACGTTTTTCATTTTTAATATTTAGGAGGGCTAAGCTATAAAAAAATGCAGGTGCTGCTAGCCGAATTGCAGAATGATTTATGGTTGCAAACCAAAATGAGAGAAACGCATAAAAAAATAAATTCTTTCTATTAATCGATCTGTAAGATAAAGGAGTGAAAATTAATATAATAATAATCAAAATACCCATTATCCCATGTTCTGAAAGAAGCCTACTAATTTCATTATGAGTAACCACTGATACTCCCTCTTCTCTATTATATTTTGTATTACTCGCGCCTATACCTAAAAAAGGGTTTTCTACAAAGCCTTGTAATTCATTGTAAAACAATTCGACTCTTCCTGTACTAACATCTCCCTTATCTCTACCCAACGCATCTTGATTAGCATATCTCTTATCAATCAATCCACCTGTATTTAAAGAACTTATAAACCAAGTTAATCCTAAACAAACAATTAATAAAAAAAATGAACTAAGTATCTTATTTTTTAATCTTGGCTTAGCTCTAATGAATATAAAAAATAAAAATGCAGCAATTGTTATTACAGCAGCAAACACACCACCTCTACTAAAGGTTATAACAGCCCTGTAAGATAACAAACCTAAAAATACCATATTGAATATTTTTAAAAATAAATTAGGAGATTTCAGAAGTATCCTAACTGTAAATGTAAACATTCCCAACCCTAATATAGTAGCTACCTGATTAGGACCAAAACCACCTGAAGTACGAAAATTTGAAGCTGTATTATGGATTGTTTCTTTTATACTTGGATTATATAAAAAAAGATATGTTGTCATGCTAACTATTGGTAAAGAAGCGTAAGCCAACATATCAATAATATCACCATTACTTACTTTTTTGTTATAAAAAAATAAAGAGGCTAACCCTAAGCACACTGGACCGCTCAATGCAAATGCAATATTTGTTCTAAAATTTGCATCTACATCTAGGTTTACAGATGCAACTAATACACTTGGAACCAAAAGAATTAAATATACAAAATATGGAAAACCTTTGCCTGAAATACCTTTGAAGAACATTCCCATCAAAACAAATAAGATAACAAGATATTTTGAGCTTTCGTATGCTAAGCCTCCTTTTGTCATCCTGAATAAAACCTCGGCGCCTACAAAATATGCACAACCATTTAATACAAAAGAAAGTTTGTTCTTATTTCCGGTCAAAATCAACCCTCCTAAGAAATAAATAAGAGCCGTAAAAAAGTACACATTTGATAATGGTTTGACTAGGTATACTAAAATACCTATCAGCACATGAAAAAGTACTAGAAAAATATATTTATTATCAGATCTCAATAAGAATCTTTAATAGGTTTCGCACAAAATTAACGAAACATATTCTTATAATCATTTAATGGAAATTTATAACTGTAACTTTTTCCTGATAAATAAATAAAAAAGTGTATTACAAAAACTGGGAATTTAGTATCCAAACTTTTTAAATATTTATCATAAATAGAGTTATTATACTTACTTATTAAAAAAGGAGATGCCTTTTTATTGTAGTAATAATTTTGTATTTGAACATCATCAATATTTTTCTCTAGAAAAGTATAATAGTTATGAGAGAAATTTGATGTATAAACTTCAAATAAAGATAATGGCTCTCGTTTCTTTTCATAGTAAAAAAGTATAGACTTAGAAACATCTATCAGCACCCACTTATTTAGCTCTTTAGAGAAAATTTCATTGGTAGAATGTCCACCATACTTTTTATCAAATGGAATCATAGTAATCCCCCATTCACGAACCTTAATATCATTAATTACACAAAAATTGTTAAAAATTTGAGACATATCACTGCAAACACCTCCATTACCATTAATCATAGCTTTTAAAGCTTCTTCAGATGCTAGACTCAGTCCTTTACCTCCTTTAATGTTTTTTTTAAGCCAGAGTGCTATAGAAATAGCTTTATCTAAGTCAGAATTAGGTTTTCCTTCCTTAAAAATTATTTCATTTACTTCATAAAACAAACTTGGAATTGTAGCTTTTTTGTTTTCGATATTATAATAATCGTCATCAAGCTTTTTTATAGTTGAATTTTTTGAAAGCAACCTAAATCTTGTAATATACAATAGTGGATGTCTACGCAGAGCCCATGAGATTTTGTTAAGTCCAAAAACCATGAAGTTGAATTTATTAATATTTAGCTAATTAGTTATAATATTATAAATTACGAGGTAGGGCCCATTAATTTTACACAAATATAACATTGTCTGTCAATGAATAAATTCTCAATTGAATTAAACGGCCTTTTATTCGCCTAATAACATTTTTATTCGCTCAATATAATATAAATAAGAGAATTTTCTTACATTTTCAGTATTACTTTCTACCATTTGCGTATAAGAATCAAATGACATTAAAAGGGTCTTAGTAATGACTTTCAAAACATTACCCTCATTAATAGGGGTAATTAAAAATCCATTTTCACCGTCTTTGACATATTGACCAATGGAAGATATATTTGAAACAATTGGAAGACAGCCAAAATTCATAGCCTCCGCGATAACTTTAGGAAAACCTTCAGAAGCTGTGGTTGGCATTATAAAAAAGTGTGACTTTTCATAAACTTTAAATAGTTTATCTGTCGGCAAAAAGCCATGAAAAATAAAATCAATTTTACTATTCGTACTTAAGCTTTTAAAATACTCTATCTCAGAACCATTACCAACCAAATGTACAGTCCCGACTTTATTAGACATTTCTTCATCTAAACAATTAAAAGCTTTAATGATACGCTCAACCCCTTTTTCTCGTTCTAATCTTCCGGCATAACAAAAATTAATTGGAACATTATTACTTTTAGCGCTTCGTACTTTTGATCCATTTTTCAAATCGCTTTCCGTAAGACATGGGTTCTCAAAACTCAAACAATGTGTTTTTTGATTTGGCCAACTTCCATTTATGGTTACCTTACGACTTTGATGTTTTAGCATAAACCGTTGTAAAGCATAACCCAAGGGTGGAGATTCTTGATTCCAATTACCAGCATACTTATACCAACCTTTCTTCTTAGAAAAAAGTGTTAAATATGGAATTAAAAAAACACCTATTCCTGTTGGTGCTCTTAATTGAAAACAATCTGTTTTTTTTAGCACCGAGTTTACCGTCTTTACAACTTTTGGTGCAGATAAGGCTACTTTAATTTTATCTAATACTGAATGGCCTCCTGAGGGTTTAATGGGTACAAATTTAATTTTATCACTTATATAAGGTAACGAACTATCTGGCGCCTCAACATCATGAAACATTGCAATATGATAGATTTCATCAAAAATTTGAGCTAAAAAGTTGATTTCGGTTATGGTTGGTCCCCAACCTACTATAGTTCCATCTGCTAATTTATAGTGCTCTGTATGTGATATTATAGCAAGTTTCAATTAATTTATTTTTTGGCTGAATTTAATAATTCTTCATAAATAGAAACACAGGATTTAAGGTAAGTTTCTTCTGAGAAATTTTGATTGTAAAACAACTCTATTTTAGCTTCTAGTTCATTTTTACTTTTCAAAAGCACATCTATATGCTTTAACCAATTGTTTACCTCAAAATCGTTTTGAATAAATTCTTGAAATTCTAATTTTACCTTATCAGCCACTTCACCTGTATTATATGCCACAAAAGGTAGGTTTTCACTTAGATACTCTATCGCAACTAAAGGGCCTGTTTCAGATTTTGCGGTATGCATCCCTATATCATATTTGTGTAATTCATTCTTAATATCTTTACAATCAGTGATGACAGTTATTTTATTAGCGATATTGAAATTTTCAATCTGTGCTTTAATCTTCTCAAAATAGGACTTATCAACAGGTTGACCGTAAATTGTAAAATGATAATTATCTGGGCTACTTTTTATCACATCCAACAGATACTCATAGTTTTTTTGAGGTCTAAAATTACCAACCGAAACTATTTCTACTTTGTTGTTATAAGTTCTTTTATCTTTTATGCTAATTTCACTTTTCCTTATAATATTAGCTAATTTATAGATATTAGTATTCAAACTATTTTCTCTTGCCCACAATACTAATTCTTCGCTCACACCTATGTAAGCAGAACATTTTTTTATTGCTACTTTTATACTCTTATTGATAGATTTATTTTCTGAAATTTTCCCAAAGTGATCATGGAAAAAAACAACACTTTTTTTATGTAATCTAGGCAGATAAAAAAGTAAAGACACATATCTAAGGACTTGCCGCAGATGAATATGAATAACATCATATTTACTTAACTCTTTATAAAGTTTAAAGAGGTAGATAGGATTAAATTTATTCTTTCTATGTATATAAGTTATAGGTATTTCAGAATCTAACTGAGCATCTAGTTGCCCCTCTTGCAAAAGACAAATTACACTAACATCATGCTGACTTTCGTGTAATAAATTTGTGAGATCTACTAGAACACGCTCTGCTCCACCAACTTCTAACCTATCTATCACCTGAACAATTTTCATAACTACAACTGCTCTATTTTTGAACCTTCTTTAAGCTTAACAGAAGCTAGCCTCCAAGATTTCAACACCTGAAATAAGATAAGTGGAAAAATTAAGATTGAAAAAAATACACCTACAATCTTAAGCGCTTTATTTCCTTTAAATTTATAAGGCATTACAGATGAAGGTACAGTTCTTATCAACTCTAGCCTTGCTCTATGATTACCATAGTATTTGCGATACAAGTACAAAACACTAGGAATTGGCCTTGGCGCAAAAACATTTTTTGGTCTAAAGGCGTCCCAACTTCCCATATCTCTTAAACCACCTGAACCAACTTTTAAGTGTACTCTTTTAGCGTATGGATTAGAAACATTAATAAAACCTTTTTTATGAGCTCTTAAACCAAATTCACCATCACCCATTCGCTGTTTTTCAAATTGCCTATCAAAGAGTCCTATGTCCTTAAAAACTTCCTTTTTTATAAGAACATTGCCTGTATCTAATTGATCTGAGCATCTAAAAAACGAATAATTATCAGGAATTTTATCACCAAGAACTGACAAAGATACTCCTGACGATATATCTGCATTAAAAAAATCGATACATTTCAAATGATTTGAAATCCAATTTGACTCTACTCTACTGTCATCATCAAACAACAATATCAATTCCCCTTTACTTAATTTAATAGCCCTATTTCGTGCTAACCAAAGTGCTTTTTCTTGTTGATATTCAACTGTAATATCTAAATTATAAGACTCGTAAAATGATGCATTAAAAGGCTCTGATTGGTCTATGATTATAACTTCGAAATTAGAGTAATCCTGCTGCTCTAAATCCTTTAAAACATCATGTAAATACTTGTATCTATTTAGCGTTGGGATTATAACACTTAACTTGGGATTTTTCTCAATTAAAGAAGACTTAAAAGTATCCCAATTATCATAAGCTATAGGTTTCTTGAGATATTGAGAACGTTTTATGTGTTTACTTTTATAAAATCCTTTAAACTCCTTTATTGGGTTTTTAAAACTCAATATTCTAATCATCAAAACATAAATACTCCAAAATGCACTGAAATACTTCCTTAAAAAATAATAATTATCCTTTACAGAAATACTAATAAAGCTACTGTAGGTTTCAGTTTTACCTATGTAACCCAACTGTATAGCTTGCCAGGACAAATCGTATAACTTTGCGTTTTCCGAAGTGAAGTTTTCATCAGGTTGTAACTGATTTTTCATTTCAACTGGCAACTTCTCATATATAGGAAAAATATATGCTGTTTTTGATGGCAATGCAAAGTAATGTGTGGGCTGTATGTACTTTAGAAAATTAAACATTTTCTAAAGGTTTTGCAGGAACTCCAACAAGTACGAGTTCTGAATCTGTATACGAATTTACAACACATGCATTTGCACCAACTTTAATTTTATCTCCTAATTTTAAAGGACCTATTATGGTTGCATTAGCTCCAAGATTACAATCATTACCAATTGTAAAATCGCCTTTTTCACATGATTTATTTATTCCTAACACATTTCCTCCTGTCAACGTTATGTTAGACCCAATTATACAGACGCCATTAACTACAATTCCTAATGCAGGATGATGAATCAACACCCCTCCTCTAATATCAGCTTTATAATGTATGTCTATATTAGATATTATTTGAAATACAAAAGAAAAAGGAAGATAGAGTATTCTTATCACAGGGTACAAACCACCGAATAAATCATAACCACAACGTTCCAAACGATAATTAAAAAGCCCCCAAAATGATCGTGTAAAAAAGACAGTGAAAATCCGAAGCTTTTTTCTACCGATTGCCCTCTTGACATCTGCTATGAAATATTTTAACTGTTTCAATATTCAGTCTACTTTGTTTTCAAAACTACAACATTATAGATTTTGAAATAAATTTTGAAAGTAAGTCTTTAACTTTAATTTATCTTCCCATAGTTTTCTGTTTGCCTCAAATAAGTCATTCAACTTTTTATCATCTAGTTTACTATGGAAATCCATCACTTTTTCTACTATTCGATGCCTATCTTTATACTCTACCCAAACTACATGATCTTTCCAATTCAAAAAAGTATCGTGCGGTAAAATACAATCTGTATTTACAAAAATTGGTATTCTTCCCATTGCTAAAGTTTCATAAAATCTTACTGAAAAATTGCCTACACCTCTAACACACAAAACATAATCTGAATTCTTTATATTATCAAAAAACTCTAAGGTTGTTTTATGTGTGTCTCTATTTTTTAATCTCTCAACACCAGCTCTGTGCTGTTTTCTCAATATAAAGTTAGGTTTTATGCTAGAGCTATTTTGAAATAAACTCAACATCCTTGACCTTAAATATTTGGTTGTAATAAACTGATGAGGTGTTTGGTATCGCAAACCTAAATAATAGAGCAGATTTCTAGCCATGATTTTAGCCAGCTCTTTTAGTGCTTCAGTTATACTATCATCTGTTTGTCCACAAAAACCTACAGTTGGCTGAGAACTAAATTGCCTTTTGAAAATTGTTGATTTATTATAGTACTTTTTTAACGGATCTTCAACAAATACTGGCACACAGTAATGACACTCATCTAACTTAGACCTATAACCTTGCTCTCTAATCACAATAACATCCAAATCTTCCTGAATATTTATACCAAAATCACTTGGTAATGATATAATGACCTTTTTTCCCAATTGATTTGCTTTTTGAATAAACGTTATAGCCTTATCAAGTTGATCAGTCATTTTGTAATACATCCAAGACATTGTTAATATCACAAAATCTGCTTCTTCAAGTTTACTTGTAAAATCAACATCCTTCTCTGAAATACCATAATTTGAGATTCGATCTTTATCATTAAACCCTTCTTCCTTTATAAAAGGCTTGAGCAAAGCAAACAAATGCCTTCTATAATTACTATCATAATAATTTTTAGGAAAAAACAATTTCATAAGGAAATAATGCTATGCTTTTGCGTAAAACTAATCATTAATTAGTAGTATCCAGTCTATTCAGTTCTTATTCTTTAGCTTTATAAAACTCAACAAATTTTATATTTTGGTCACTCAATAGAAAATTCTCTTGAACTCGACTTATCGCATTTTGAGAAACAGCTATTTTCTCCTTATCAGAGAGTTGAATAACATCAACAATTTTTTTTGCAAATAATTCTGGCTGTTGTGGCTTAACTAACCATCCAGTTTCTCCATCAACTATATTTTCCTTAAGGCCACCAACATTTGAAGCAACACATAACCTCCCTAAAGCCTGAGCTTCTAAAACGGCATTACAGAACCCTTCATTTAAACTGGTCTGCAAATAAATATCTGACCTACTAACAAGTTCTAGTGTGTCATTATGATTTAACTTCCAATGGAAAATAACATTTTTCTCTAGACCAAGTTGGTTTACCATAAATAGATAACGTTCTCTTTCCTTAAGATCTCCATCTCCTATAATATGGTAATTAATATGCTCATAAGTTTCTTTTAAAATCTTTATAGTTTCTATAGCTGTTGTTAAATCCTTTATCCAATTTAATCTTGCCACAGTGCATATTGTAAGTGATTTGAAATCTATGAAATATTGACTGCCTTTAGATTCATTTATATTTTTCTCATTGACAGCAGGTGTGATAATAGAAACTGGGACCGATTTTTGTAATCCCAAAGTATAAGCTTCATCAACTAAATATTGGGAGATAGAATGGATTTTATCCACATTTTTCCAAACATCTAAATAACAATTCTCATGTTTTAAAGGATAAACATTAATATCAAACCCTCTAAAACTTACAGCCATTTTTGCGCCAATCGCTTTTGCCACATATTCACTTCCTATAGCTTGTGTTGTGAAACCGAAATGTAACCAATCTACATTGTTGCTTAAAATATGACTATTTAAGTAAACACGCTTTAAAATTTCTTTAAAAGATAAACCCGAGTTTTTCAATAATTTATAATATTTAATTACCTTTTTTAAATGAAATACTAATCTTAAAAAGACTTTAACCGTACTCAACAAAACCAAAAGCTTGTTTCCTTTAACTTTTGGATGTTTATAGGCTTTACACAGATTAAAAGTTGGTTCTATTGTCTGTGTAAAAATTAAAACTTCAAACCCATTGTTTAATAGCCCTTTAATTTTACTATTAAAAAAGGTTTCTGAATAACCTGGTGTAGATGGTATAACAAGTCCTATTCTCATTTGGAATTAAGGTATCTGATAATTATCCACATTAAACCTATCTAATATTTTTTTAATGCTTTCAAAGCTATATGCATCTACATTTTGGACATTTTCAGAACCCGATTTTATATTACTTTCTGGATGCGTTTTAGAGGAAGGTCTACTGTAGAGTTCTTCTAAATTCGATAGTGGTTTTAAGTCATAGGCTTTGCACAAATAATAAAACAAATTAATATCTGACTTCAAATCCTCATACTTTACAATTTTCAAATTAGAATTATCCTCCTCATGTAAATCAAAAACTACTTTATTTTCTATACACCATCTTAGCGATAAGGTTTCGATTTCAGAATAATCATCAGCTTCATCCCAGCTAAAGTTATATTTAGATTCTAAAACCTCTGTAATTGGTTTTTGACGCTTGAAATGATTGAGGTTATATAGCCAATTAAATTTTACTCTATTTTGAGATAGTATGACATCATAAGGATTTCTAGTTATAAACAACAATGGGATTTCAAAATACGAACTCATAAAATGAGCACTTAAATTACAACGTACAAATTTTATCACATACTTTTTAGGAACAACAGGCCATAAATGCATCTTCAATTTTCTGTTGCTTATCTGTGCAATCCAATCGCTATCTATTTTGTTTTTAAAAATCTTTTTGAAATATTCTTCTTGTTCTTTTTGTAAAATTCCTTCAGTAATAAATTTGTCACAAATGAGATGACCTTCTTGGGTTTGATACTCATGCTCTGGCTCAAACAAAAGTCTGTAGCGAAATTGTAAAGCTATAATTTCGGCCAACCAACTAGTACCACTTCGAGCAGAACCTGCGATGATAATATGTTTATTATATGATTTCAAAATTCTATTTTCCGATAAGTTTCAAATATAAATTTTTGTATGCATTAATCTCTTTTATTAATGAAAAACGAGACTTCACATTTTCTACAGCTTCTTGTTTTAATTTACTGTACAATTCTTTATTGTTTGATAGTATTTCAATTTTTTCTACTAGCTCATTTGTTGAATTAAATATAAAGCCTCCTTTTTCGTCTTTTAAAATATATTTAGCGCCTCCACCTGAATTTGAACTCAAAACAGGAACTCCACAAGCCAGAGCTTCAAGAATACTCACTGGCAATCCTTCTTGAATTGAGGATAAGACAAAAATATGTTGTTGAGAAAGCACCTGTGGTATATCATCATTTTTTACAAAACCTTTGAATGATACACGTTTTTGGAGATGATTTTCCTCTATAAAATGAACAAGTTGATCTTTATAGGCTTCGTCTTCTTTTCCGTATAAATTTAAATGAACATCATTAGGCAAGTTTAGCAAAGCTTCAATGATTTGCTTTTGGTTTTTGTTTGCGACAATATTTCCAATACAGCAGAGGTTAAAAACATCACTTGTCTGGTTTTCTTTGACACTAAACTTATTCAAATCAACACCATGAGGAATGAACGTAATTTTTGATCTTAAATAAAAAGCGTGGAAAAAACGAGATTTCATCTCAGGATTATCATAAGCGATGTAATTGGCTAATATACTTTTTAGTAACCATCGCTTAGACCAAGCATTATTCTTCTTAGTATATAAATATTTTACTCCACTCAATCTACAAGTTAACACTTCAACAGAGGTAGATTTATAATCCCAAGAATGGCAAATATCTATAGCATGTGTTTTTAAAATTTGCAAGAACTGGCTAACATCTTTTTTTAGCTTACCTGTGTATTGAATATGTATTTGATTTGAAATGGGTATATCATCAGGTATGAGTTCAGGAAATTTTTCTACAGCTATAAAGGCCTCAAATTTTTCTGAATCTAACCCTCGCAATATTGAAAGTAAAACATTTTGACTTCCGGCCGTTTTAAAATTAGGAATAGTATATAATATTCTAATTGGTTTCAAACTCAACTATTATTCTTTTGCCATAAAGATAAGGTTAATAACATACTTAAAGGATGTGAAAATTTGACATTATCAACCTCTTTAAAACTATCATAAATATTTTCAATAATTTGTTTTGAAACTAATTCATAGAAATCTTTATTAAAGATATACTCCTCTAGATTTTTAGCATTTTCTTTACCCAAAAACTGTAATTCCCAATTACGTTGAACATAATTTTCACCAACAATACTTTTAAGTGTTCTATGTAATTTATTACTAATTCTATATGGTAAATTATAAGGTGACTTATTAAAGTTAAAGTTGTTTAGGTTAAAGGGTTTTTGTTCTTGCCAGACAATTTTCGAAAGTTTTTTATTCCTCTTTTTTATATAAGCTATTTGAAGTTTTCTATCTGCCAAATAATCTTCTGGAATAGTACATATAAACTTACACATCTCATTATCATAATATGGCAGTTTGATGGGATGTACACTTTCAAAAACAGATAAATTAGCTGTCGTCCACCTTGGTGCCCAATACATAGATTTGAATGCCCTAATCTTTGCACTTGAATTTTCGATATTTATTTGTGACAGCAAACTTTTAACTCTATCTCTTAAATACAACTCAAAATCACCTTCTAGACTCCAAGACTCCCAAAGTGCTTTTGCCAATTGTAATCCACCAGGTTTAATTATTTTCTTCAAAATTAAATTTACCTCATCCTCGATAAATAACTGTGTCTTTGCTGTAGAATCGAATAACACATCTCCCCAATGACCGAGAGAAAACACGTCTCCTTTAGATTTTAATGAATCGATTACAGCCATTTGTCTAGCATGAGTAAACTCAGCATAACAACCGTTTATTTTAGACAATTCTTCTATACTATCCCATAGATATCCTTTGGTTATTTTAAATGCTTCAAACTTAAATTTGCAAGCATCAGCAATTTGCTTGGATATTTTAGCTTCATTATACCCATTCTCAAATGAATAACTGTAAGCTTCAACATTCTTGTCCAAATGATTTAAAGCTACCGCTTGTGTTCTAGAGTCTAATCCTCCTGATAATGGCAATATAACTTTCTTGTCTCCTACTTGTTGGTCTATAATAGATTCAAAAAGTTCAGAAAACTCGTTAAGAGCATCCTCGAAACTAATATCTCTTGGTGAGTAATGCCAATTAAACCAAGGTTCACTTTTCACCAAATAACCAGATTCATCAATAGTATTAATTGTACCTGGCTTTAAACAAACTTCATCTTTATAATATGTATCCTCATCTAGAAAAAAACCAATAGCTGTAAACACGCATATGGCTTCATAATTTAAAACATGTTCTCCTTTGACCTTAGCAAAGGTTTGACTTTTGGGAATGATAGGTATCCTAATTTCTAAAGATTTCTTCATCAATATTAAAATATTTAAAGACTTCTTTTACTTGTCTATCATTTTCATTTTCAAAAACATTGGCTTTATACAAACTTTGCTCTTGAGCTTCCTCTATTTCAATAAAAGCCCTAGCAAATTGGTCTGTCTTAACTACTTTTAGATCACTATCTATTTGTGCTGCTTTTAACCAAATATCATCACCTATACAATTAGTTTTTTCCATGCCCTCGGTATCATAAGTAGATTCTGAAAAAAGGCTAGGTTTATATAAAACACCACTAACTCCTGTTGCTAGTAAAAGATGAGATGGTTCTCTAGAAGACTTTGGTACATTAATTTTCCAATCTCTATAGGGCTTTACACCATTTTCATCGACAACTATTTTTCTGACTCTATTAGCTACAACACTTTTTGGAAACTCATTATACTTATTAAGTAAGACTTCTATTAAATTTTTGGGGTATAGAATATCATCATCTATCGTTAACACCAAATTCTCTTTATAATTCTGAAAAGTGTAATAATATTTCGTATGTGCTTTAAGATCTTTGCAAAATTCAATTTCTAGACCAAATGGTATAAGCTCTCGTAAATTTTTAGGCAAATCTTCTATTTTAGAAGTGAAAAATTCTTCACCAAGCCACAAAACAATTTTCTTTGGAGGCACTGTTTGGTTAAGAAGGCTTTTTATTGGTAAATAGACATACTCAATCCTATTAGGTATTGTGGTTAAGCTAACTATTACAGTACTTTCTGTATCGATTTTAAGCGACTTTAGAGGAAGATTTTTATAATACTTAACCAAGCTGATTTTTAAATATTTGTAAAGTTGCCAATTAATCCATCTACCAAATTTAGTTCTCCTTTTATCTCGTTTTTTATTTAAATGATAACTATATAAGTAGTGAATCATAGTGAAGTTAAAAATGTTGAAGCGTTTAAGCCAACAATAATTACAATACGTTTTATGCGTAAAGATAGACTATTTTACATTTTTATGATTAGAGCTTTTTATCATATAATTTTTATACCATATCTAACCATTGAAAAACCAAAATATAATGTACATTGCCAATACAGATTTATTTTCAATAGGTTACTAAAAATAAAATGACAAAAATTAAACGTTTCTTTTACAACAGAAGAGTTGTAAGATATTATAGGAAAGGGAAAGCTTACCTCAATAATCTTGAATATCTCAAAACACAACAAGAAAGTAAAAAAGAAATCTTAAAAAAGCCTTCTCGTACTACAATCATAAACTACCTTTTATCCTTAAAAAAGGGAGATACTACGTATTTAGAAATTGGTGTAAGAAACCCAGAACATAACTATAATCACATTATTGCTAACATAAAGTATAGTGTTGATCCTGGTATTGAATTCAAAAAAAATCCTGTGGATTTTAAAATGACAAGTGATATGTTTTTTGACAAACTTATCAAAGATGAAATCCTCACTAATAAAATAAGATTTGATATTATTTTTATTGATGGACTGCACTTAGCAGAACAAGTAGATAGAGATATTGAAAATGCACTAAAGTATATTAAAGATGACGGCTTTATAGTTTTGCACGACTGCAACCCTCCTACTGAATGGCATGCAAGAGAAAATTTTCAATACAAAAACACACCTGCTGGTGATTACTGGAATGGCACAACCTGGAAGGCTTTTTTAAAATGGAGAGGTAACTCTTCTGTACATTCTTGCTGTATAGATAGTGATTGGGGAGTTGGTATTATTTCTAAACATCATCCTTTAGGAAAAAGTATAACAACCGTTAATACTTTTTACGAATATAAAACCTTAGAAAAAAACAGAAAAGAACACTTAAATCTTATTGACTTTGAGTCACTTAAACAATTGTTCTAAAGTTTATTCTTTAGATGAGTTAGAATTTTGTTGGGATAATCAATTTCTACGACAGCACTTTCTTTTCGCTTTAAAATATTGAACAATCTTGTTTCATATAGCTTTTTCAACTTGTTCTGATGATATAGTAAATTCTCTTTAAAATAGGTTTTTAAAAACGCCTCAGAATTATTTTTATCATTAACAAGTGTTATCAATAAACTTTTAAGATCCTCTATTTTATTACCACTTAGAAAATGATCTGGATGGTTCTTAAAATTTTTAAATTTCTTAATAAAATCCTCATAATCATAGATGTGATAATGCAATACATAACCTGAGTTAACAACTATTAGTTCTTCATTATAACTAGATGTATAACGATGTACATTATATGGAATCACAGCACTATTCACCTTAATTGCAGATTTACCCATAGTGTGTCCCAACCAATAAGATACAATCCTGTTTTCTTTTTTATAAGGGTCGTATAATTTATTATAAATCTGGTCTAATTTAGAAGCAAAGTTCTTCTGTGTTTTAAATAATGTTTCCTCTAGCATTACATTATTATAGGCTACCTTTCTAGATATAACTTCTAAAGGTTTTAAATTAACTATAGTTGCATTCTGAATTTCTGCTATACTAAAGAAATCTTCAATAGATACAGCTCCATCTTTTGAAGTTAAAAATAATTCATCAGCATCTATAGAAATTAGCCAGTCTATACGCTCTTCTTTACATTTTTGTAATGCATCAAACGTATTTAAACATTGCCTTGCAGTATGATGTTCCTCTGCATTACTCCAAAATTTTTCTAAAGCTGGGATATTGCTGTAGGTTTCTGCTTTTACAGAGTTACTAATTTCTACACCTTTTATATCTTTTATTACTTGAGGACCATTATCTGTAGTATTATCAAAATAAACAAACACTTTAGTAGCTCCAATACCCAAGTGATAGCACACATTTTGCTTTAGCAAGCGTGCTTCGTTTTTTACGGTCATAACTATTGCTGCTTTCATGTATTATTTTTTTATGTCCTTGTAATACTTAAGGCGCATCAAAAGATATTTCAAATTTAGTTTTTCCGCTTTACTCAATCTATTGTTTACTCTATTAAAAAAACGCTGCACATAAGACCTATACAATTTGCTATCTATTTTATTGGCTTTGTAAGCCTCCTCTGCAAATCGCTGATGCTCTTTGTAGTAATTAATTAAATAATTTAACCCTTTGGAATTTAATGTAGATACGCTTTCCCCTTCTTTTCTAAAGTACGATTGTGTTAATGTATTTAAAGCTATTTTTTTTTTATGAAAGGCTTCAAAATAAAAGACTCTATCTCCTATTAATCTATAATTTGTATATCTAAAAGCATCCTTAATTAAGGATTTTTTAAAAATGATAGAACTTACATTTAAAATTGGGCAATACAGAAAGTAATCTAATGTTATTTTTAATTCATCTTTTTGCTTAAATATTGGGTGCTCTGTACGTCCTGTGATTGAATCTTTATTTACAACTTTGGTTTCAGCAACCACAACATCTAAGCTTCTTTGCTGTATGTGTTGAAGTTGAGATTCTAAAAAATTAAGATCGCAATAATCATCACTCTCCGCAATCCAGATGAATTGTCCTTTTGCCAAGCTCAATCCTCTTTGCCATTGTTTAAATGGGCTTCCGCTATTTATTTTATTTACTATAAAATGTGACGTTTTTGAATGATCTTTATACAAACTTAAGATAGACAGACTTGAGTCTGTTGAGCAATCATCTAAGAGAATAACTTCAAAATTTTGATAACTCTGGTTATAAATACTTTCTAAACGAGAGGCTAAATAATCTGCATGATTGTAATTAGGTAATATTATGGATACTAATTGGAGGTTCTGAATATTCATTTATAATAAAGCATTGAAGTCTAAAATTCTTATTAGAAAAGCTAGAACAGAGAACTTACCAATCATTTTCTGTATAAAAATTGTCCCATACTGTCTTCGTTCCTATCTTTACTCTTTCGATTTCTTCTTCTGTTAATCTATTTTTCCAAGTCTTTACATTTTCTTTTGAGTTCCTTTTTAAATCAGATTTTACTCCACTATTAGTTGTTTCAAAAATATAACTCTTTACGTTATCACTGAAAGTTAAATTAATTTTTGAAAAGATATTTTTAAACTCTTCATTTGGATTTATAGACAAGTCTTCATGTTTTACAAAACACCAATCATCTTTATATTTTTTTTGATAATATGATACCGTTCCATAGATTGTCTTCCATAGTAAAATACCTTGGTCTATAATATCTTTTTGATTTCTGGAAAAATCATTAATTTCATCTTCATAGTCTTTTAAGTAAGAATTCATTAACATTGGTTGATTTAAATAATTATTAAAATCAAATTCCCATTTCTTTACTTTCAAACTTGCCACAAATGCTGCAGGATGCCTCATAATTATTACAATATCTAAGTTGTAATTATTATATAGCCACTCTACAGACATAATTGCTATTGGATCTTTTATAATTGTTCTATCTGTTGCTCTTCTCTTTAAATCTAAAAAATGTCCATATATCCCTTTTACTGTTCTTACTTTAAAGAACCTCGTAAGACTTGAAATATGAAAAATTCTTAAAAAAGAATCTATATAATTCTTTACATCTTGTTGATCTTTTACATCACTGGTAATATATTGAAACCAGTATTTAAAAGGAGGTTTGTAGCGTTTAATTGCAATATTAAAAGGTTCTTGTACATATCTAACCTTTGGTGCTTTAGATATAACTTTTCCGGTCCAAGTTGATCCTGAGCGATGAGAGCCTGTAACCAAAATACTTTTTCTCATTCCTTCAAACTCTTTAATTTAATAAATTGATTAGATCCTCTTTTTATGAATAATTGCGAAAACACGCAGCCTACCAGATAAATTTTTTCATTCAAACTAATATATTCAAAGGGCATTAGCCGTTTTAAAACATCATTATAAAAGCCATTTTTCAACATAACCTTTAAGGTATTTAAGCAATGGTATCTATATTTTAAAACACCTTTAGTATGTTTGTGTTCTTTAAAGTAATTCAACACCATAAGATAAACCCTATAGGTGGAAGCCATTTTAGAAATGTCTTTACTTGTACTATAGGTCATTGAACCCTTATGAGATTTTACTGTATAAAGTATATCACTCACATGCTCTACACGTAAACTAGGTTGTGAGGTAAAAAACCTAAAGAAAAAATCGAGATCTTGGTTTTTGGTCAATGTTTCATCATAACTATAACCTACTAGCAACTCTCTCTTTATAAGAAAAGATAATGGACCAAAGGATACAATACCATCTACAAGATCGTTAAGTATGTTACCACTAAATTTTTGGTTGGCTAGTCTGGTTCGTTTTCCGTGTTTATTTAGATTTTCGAAAGCAGAAAACACAATATCTACAGAGTTATTAGTAATAAAGGGTTGTAGTTTTTTTTCAAGAAATTCAGGTTTCATAATATCATCGCTATCAAACCATTGTATATAATCTCCTTTACTTACTGTAAAACCATAATTTCGCGCACCATTACCTCCTGACAGGTGGTGTTTTGGTCTATTAAAATACCGAAACCTATTATCTTTATTAATAAACTCTTGTATTAAAATTTCTGTATCATCTGTACTTCCGTCATCGACTACAATGCATTCCCAATTTGTATACGTTTGCGCTAAGACAGAATCTAACGTATCGTTTATTAAATATGCGCGATTTAATGTTGGGATAATTATGGATACTAACGGAGTCATTCTTTTAAATCTTGAAAGTTGTTATCTAAAAAGTTAATAAAAGCTTTATTAAAAACATTAACACCTGTTTGGTTAAGATGATGACTGTCATAGAAATCTATGGTGTCGTTAAGATTTAAAACTTCATTGTAATTATAATAATCGCCATAAGAAGCCATTAAACTATTAAACCCTTTGATATTTGAGTATGAATTATATTTTAGAGATGTCACAGGGGCTTGTACCAATATATAATTTATGCTATTTTTATTTAATCTTCTTAATATAGTTTCAAAGCTTTTAATTTGATTTTCATTAAAAGTAATTAAAGTTTTATCTTGTACCTCTCCATTAAAGTATGCTGGTTTTAACTTGGCAACATATCCTCCTTTTTTATAAGCTTTATTCTTTACATATGCTGTATCGTTAAAAATACTATTTACCAGTGTATACAAATAGGTGTTATATAACTTTATGTTTTTTTGATTAAATACCATTTTTAATGAATGTCTATCGTTGTTATCACTCACAATTAAATCTAGTCCAGATTCTACACCATCTGAAGTAAAGACCATTGGATTAACTTCAAATACAACAAGCTTAGGATTTAATTTTTTTAAATACCTATCTATTAGAATTAATGTTTGAATAGGTGTTTGAGAACTAGAACCTAAATTAAAAACTTTATAGTTTGACGCACTAAAAATTCTTGTATCAAAACCTCTATAGGCATGTGAAGACCCTAAAAACAACAAATCAACGTTAGACGTTTGTTTTACTTCCTGTAATCTTAAATAATTATGACCTACTTTGTACACTAAGTTTGGCACATGTTTAGGTTTTAATACATTACCAAACAAAAACAATAATAATGTATATCCTATAATTAGAAAAACAGAAAAGATTAAAATCCTCTTAATTAAACTAATTATTTGAATACTCATTATAAAACAACTAAAATTGAAAATAAATAAATGGAGTCTCTTCTGTTTGCATATACATTCCTATTAAAAAAATGATTAATGTATAAAATGCCCAACGTATTGGTGTAAATTTATTTTTCAAGAGATTCTCTATTGCATATTTATCTTTTCTTCCAAACCACTCTACTACTACAAAAAAAGCAAGTAACACAACTATTGGATATATTAATTTTCTAATACTATAGACTGGTAAACTCAATAAATCTAAACTAAACATATCCTTTATAAAAATTAGTGCATGAGATATAGACTCTGCCCTAAAAAACACCCAAGCAATTGTTACAAGACTAAAGGTAGTTATAATATTAAAGAGCTCTTTTGGACTTGGTAATCTTTTATTTTCTGCAACAATACTTGTATTAACTCTGTTTCGCTTTGCTAAGAGCAGTGGTATAAAATACAGTGCATTTATTGCTCCCCAAATAATAAATGTCCAGTTAGCTCCATGCCAAAAACCACTGACCAAAAATATAACAAACACATTTCTAACCTTATGATATCTAGATCCTCCCAAGGGTATGTATAAATAATCTCTAAACCATGTAGAAAGCGAAATATGCCAACGTCTCCAAAACTCTGCAACATCTCTAGAAAAGTATGGAAAAGCAAAATTTTGCATTAAGTTAAAACCAAATAACCTTGAAGTTCCTATAGCTATATCAGAATATCCGGAAAAGTCTCCGTAAATTTGAAAAGCAAAAAAGACAGCACCCAAAGCTAAGGTACTCCCAGAATAACTTTCGGAATTATTAAAAATCATATCTGCGTACAAAGCGCAATTATCGGCTATTACCATTTTCTTAAATAATCCCCATAAAATTTGTCTCAACCCATCAACAGCATTGGTATACTCAAATTTTCGAGATTTATAAAATTGCGGCAATAAGTTTGTTGCGCGCTCTATGGGTCCTGCAACTAACTGAGGAAAAAAACTAACAAATGCCGCAAAAGAAACAAAATTAGGTGTTGGCTGTAACTTACTTCTATAAACATCAATGGTATAGCTGAGGGTCTGAAACGTGTAAAAACTAATTCCTACTGGCAAAACAATATTTAAACTACTACCATTAACATGGTATCCTAAAAAAGTAAACGCCTGATTAAAATTTTCAACAAAAAAGTTATAATATTTAAAGACACCTAATAATCCTAAATTTGTAAAAAGGCTGCATACTAAGAGAAGTTTTCTAACTTTTGGATCCCTATATTTTTGCATATTCTTTGCAATATAAAAGTCTACAACAGTGCTAAAGAAAATTAGAAACAAAAACCTATAATCCCACCATCCATAAAACACATAACTACTAATGGCTACAAACAGGTTTTGAGCCCTTAGATGAGAGTTTAATAACCAATAAATTAGAAATACTATTGGGATAAAAATTACAAAATCTATTGAATTGAATAGCATCTTTAGTGGATAAAATACTTTCTTATAAATTGCCCTCCTCTATTAAATTTAAAAAACAAATAAGCAAATATATTTAGCCTCATTCTTTTTACCAATCTTATATCAGTACTTTCTCTTGTGTATAGCTTTAGATATTTCCAATATAATTTTTCGTGTCTAAAAATTAATGATTTCCAAAGTGCTTTTTCAAAGTTTACATTTACAATATTCTTTGTTTCTACACCAAGATCTTTGGCGTATTTTACAGCACTAAACTTAGCAAAGAGCATTGAGGCTATAGTGTCTTTATCACCTTTTTCAAAACGTCCTGTTATAGAATCTTCATGAGATCGTATTTCGGACAACGGTTCTTTTATTACACAAAAGCTAAACTGTTTAGAGCCAAAAAGCCTTGTAAAAAATTCAAATTCTTGACTACGTACTAAAGTTTCATTAAAAGTATATCCCTCTACAACTTCTTTTCTAAAGAAACACATTGGTGTATTAATTGTGCCATCAGTGATGAGAAACTTTAATAAATTATCAAACTCTAAGTTGATTGTTTTTGTTTCATTATTTAGTATACTAAAATTGCATATCACTAAATCTTTCTTGTTTTCTTCAATAGCTCGTATACACAACTCTAATTTATTTGGTTTCATTATATCATCACTATCAAACCAATGAATATACTCGCCTCTACTAAGCTTTAACCCAAAATTTCTAGATCCATTACCACCTGACAAATGATTTTTGGGTCTGGTATAGTACTGAATCCGATTATCTTTAGAACTATAAGTTTCTAGCAAAGATTTTGTGTTATCAGACGAACCATCATCTACTACAATACACTCCCAATTACTGTATGTTTGTTTTATTATAGAATCTAGAGTTTCACCAATAATATGAGCCCTATTATAAGTTGGAATTATTATTGAAACCAATGCCTTCATCTATATAAAATAATTTTAAGTATAGCCATAAACTATGTTTGAAAAAATTTTATTCGCTATTTGTGTATAATATATGCGTTGCTGTTTGTTTCAAAATGATTGAACCTACTGTTCAAAGGGTATCCAGAAAATATATGATTTGAAATTGCAGCCTTATCTTCATGATATTTTATGCCATCATCTACAAGAAATGATAAATTCCATTTCTTTAATTTTCTAGCTAATCTTATTTTTATATCTCTATCAATAGTTTTATTTAAAACACCTAGCAAGCCTTTACGGCATTTGGGATAAAAGAAATGATAAACAACATAATGCATAGCTGTCATATTATTATTGTTATCATTATCTATTTTTAAAAGAATAGAAGATATCTGCCTTAAAAAATACAACATAGTAACTTGGCTACCACCAACTATTCCGGCATTATAAACTGCCATATTAAAAAAGTTATTTGGTAGTTTTGTTTCTAGACCTTTTTCAAATTTATCTACAAGCATCATATTCCATTTAGACTGATAAATTCTGTTCTCTTTCCCTCTACCAATGAATAGGGTAGAGTTGATTTTTGTAGTAAAAAAGTTAAATAAATCTGGTTTATTTATAACAACATCATTACCATCAGTTAGAAGAATTTGTTCTGCTTTATGCTTTAAAAAAAACATGTAGTATATTATAAAACGCTCATCATTAAGGCTATAATTTCCTAACTGGCATTTTACAAAAGAGATATGATCTGTCTTATACTTCTCAATAAAATCACTTGATAAATGGTCATAAAAAACTATTCCTTCTAGCTTTAGTTTTAGCATACTGTTATACCATGGAGCTATATAACTTATGTCATTAGAATCTATTTTTAATTCTCGCTGTGGATCTTTTTTAGAACTAAAATAAGTGGTGCAAACAACAGATTTAAAGTTTTTAGGTAACGACTCTACAGATCTATTAGTTTTAAAAATATCTACACCATTAACAACAGAAAGTTTCCCAGAATCAATAGACAGTATCTTTTTTAATGATTGTAGATTTCCCTTTACATGATGGCTCTTACTAATAGGAATATCAATTTTTAGTCCATTACTCATCATCGATTGATGCTTTCTTTGCCCAAACATTTAATTGCATATCTTGATTAAGAGATACTTTTGGTTCTACAAAGTGATTTGTCTTATTATATTCACCTTCAATAAAATATCTAAAATTATTCTTTTCAAATAAATCTAAAAATTTAGATAGATATTGATTTTCGTTTATAAATGAATGATACTCTAAAAAAACATGGTTTAATTTATGTAAATTAGTTTTTACATCATCATAGATTAATTTCTCTGCACCTTCAATATCAATTTTAAGAAAATCAACTTCATCTTTAAGATATTCACTGAGGGTTGTGGTCTCTACATCATAATTATTTGCCAAGTCTTTTTCTAAAATTAAAGAACCTGAAATAACCTCATTAGTAGTAAATTTTTGTGTTCCATTTGTATTTGACAATGCTTTATCTATACATATGACATCTTTCAAATTATTTGCTTCTACATTTTTAACCAGTGATTTATAAGCCTCTCTTGAGGGCTCAAAAGCTATAATCTTTGCTTTTGGATATCTTTTTTTCCAATACAATACTGCCATTCCTATGTTAGCACCTGCATCTATTATAAAAGGTTCTTCTGTTTTTGAATTAAAATTATACACATGTCGATTAAAAATTTGAGTAAAAGCTCTTTCAATACATGCTCTATTGTGTGAATATATCTTTAGTCCTTCAAAATCTTTATAATAAAAATCGCCGCTTAACTTAAAATCATCTTTTGGCTGATTTTTCACTAATCTTTTTATAATTTTCTTTAACAGCCCCATTACTTATTCCTATTTCTAATCAATTTAGCTGGTACTCCTCCAACAATTAGTCCTCTTTGAATTTTCTTATTAACAACCGAACCTGCCGCTACTATAACATTTTCCTCAATATATACTCCATCCAAAACCTTAACTCCTGCACCAATCCAAACATTATTTTCTATTGTTATTCCTTTTTTAGTTAAGCCTTGTTTTCTAATAGGAATATCTAGTTCATCATAATTATGATTTGCCGGAACAAATACACTCTGAGTTGCAATTCGAACATCATCCCCAATGGTTAGATTTCCGTGTCCATATAACACACAAAATGGATTAATACTAGTTTGACTTCCAATTTTAATATTTCCACCATAAGTCGCAATTATAACATTTTCAAAAATGTGACAATTATCTCCAATCTCAATAGTACCGCCTTTGGAATTATTTAATATAACCGATGGATCAATTGAGGTATTGTTACCAATGATAATTCTATTGGGGTCACCTTTTACCTTATATTCAGTAGCTCTAAACTTAGCTATTAATTTTAAGAGTCGTTTCAACATCTAAATAAATTTTTCCAAAGTGACTGTTTAATAATACTCCATTTCCATAGATATCACTTGCTATAACATTAAAAGAAATTGCAGAATCTATAAAATCTAGCCTACCACCTTTTTTGAAAGACACAGAAATATCAATTATATAATCCCCTTCAATTAAATTAGGCTTTCTTATTTTAAACAGAAAAACTTCTTCATCTAGACCTTTATTCTGCTCAACAACCACACTTTTCATTGCTGTACTAAAGGCAGTAAGTTTTTGCTCGTAAGTGTCTTTAATAAAAAAACCTAAATGTAATCCAGTTGTATTTTTAATACCTGAACTTGTTATTTCTAATGTAAAATCCTCACCCATAACAAATTGATTAGACACTTCATTATTTTTGTTCAGCATTCTAACTTTCTTGATAAACTTAGAATCAAAATCGCTAGATGTTATTTTTTTTCCTTTCAAGTAAATCTGAATACAATCTTTTGTACCTCCTTCAAATTTTACTTTTCCGTTTTCAAGCAAAATAGCTCTTGTACATAAATTCTCAACAGCAGCCATATTATGACTAACAAACAACACCGTTCTGCCATCTCCTTTAGAAATATCTTGCATTTTACCAATGGCCTTTTTCTGAAACTCTGCATCACCAACTGCTAAGACCTCATCTACCACTAAAATATCAGGTTCTAAAAATGCTGCTACTGCAAAGGCTAAACGCACACGCATACCGGAACTGTATCTTTTCACTGGAGTATCTATATAACGTTGACATCCTGAAAATTCTATAATCTCTTGTTCTTTAGCTTTTATTTCGGTTTTGGTCATTCCCAAAATGGCACCATTGAGATAAATATTTTCTTTTCCTGTAAGCTCTGGATGAAAGCCTGTACCTACTTCTAACAAAGAAGCGATACGACCTTTGGTTTTTATCTGACCTGTAGTTGGACTAGTAACTCTAGACAATATTTTAAGTAAAGTAGATTTACCTGCACCGTTTTTCCCTATGATACCAAGAACCTCCCCTCGTTTAACTTCAAAATTAATATCCTTAATTGCCCAAACGTAATCACTCTCAGCGGCTTTACTTCTGTCGTTGGTGTCACCAATTTTTAGATAAGGATCTTCTTTTCCCCTAAGTTTATAAAACCAACGTTTTAGATCATGACTAAGTGTTCCTGTACCTACGAGACCTAACCTGTATTGCTTACTTATATGTTCTACTTTTAGGATTACTTCAGACATTTTCTACACGGTATCAATAAAGGATTTTTCGGTACGATTAAAAATAACTAATCCAATTAAAAATATAAACAAGCTTATACCTAATGTATATAAAAATCTAACTAGGTTAAATTCACCAATATCAAGTAGCATATATCTAAATCCTTCCATAATTTGAGTTAAAGGATTATACTCTACAATATTCGCTACCAATGGCGGAAATTTTGATTTAGCTTCAGACATTGGGTATGGCACGGCAGACACATACATGAGTAGTTGTACTGCAAAAGTTAATAACACCGTTAAGTCTCGATATTTAGTGGTAAGGGATGAAAAAATCATACCTAAACCAAGACCTAACATTGCCATAATAACCACATAAACTGGAAATAATACAATATTAGAGTTTATACTTAATTTGTAACCTGTTGCATAATAGTATATAAAAAATCCTACAAAAATCAGCAACTGAATACCAAACTTTAAAAGATTGGAAATCGTAATAGACATTGGTAATATTACTCTTGGAAAATAAACCTTACCAAAGATATTCTGGTTTTTTGTAAAGGTGCTCGACGTATTATTAAGACAGTCTCTAAAATAATTCCAAGCGGTAATACCTGCTAGGTTGAATAAAAAAGGTGGTACACTCCCTGTTTTTATTTGACCTAAATTATTAAATATTAAAGTGAAAATTACAGAAGTAAATAAAGGCTGAATGAGATACCAAAGCGGTCCTAAAATAGTTTGCTTGTAAAGCGTTACAATATCGCGTTTTACAAACAGAAACAATAAATCTCTATAACGCCAAATTTCTTTAAAATTGAAGTCGATGAGTTTTCTCTTTGCAGAGATGGTATAAAGCCATTCATCTTCCTTATTAGTTAACAATTTAGCGTGTTTTAATTAGTCTTGCTAATATACTATTTATTCAGAATTTTTATAATAAAGACGGGAGTATTTGCTGTACTAATTAAAGTAATCCCAAGTAATTTTTAAACCTTCTCTAACCGTATATTGAGGTTTGTAACCTAATAGCTTTTCTGCTTTAGAAATATCTGCCAATGAGTCTCTTACATCTCCTTGCCTTGTTGGCCCATAGACTGCATTCAACTCAGAACCCGCTGCAATTTTAAGTGAATCCCAAAGGTAATTTACTGAAATACGTTCGCCACACGCAACATTAAACACTTCATTTGCTGCTTCTTTTGGCGCAAAGAATCCTCTAATGTTAGCTTGTACTGCATTATCTACAAAAGTAAAATCTCTAGTTTGCTCTCCATCACCATTTATTTTAGATGGCTTATTGTCTTTCAACGCTTGCATAAATAGTGGAATTACCGCAGCATAAGCGCCATTTGGGCTTTGCTTTGGTCCAAAAACATTAAAATAGCGTAATCCTATAACATCTGTACCATAAGTTTTTCCAAAAACATCTGCATACAATTCGTTCACATACTTTGTTACCGCATAAGGCGATAAAGGTTTCCCTATAGTATCTTCTACCTTTGGTAAGGATTTACTATCTCCATACGTTGAACTTGATGCAGCATACATCATACGCTTTACAGTCTTACTTTCCTTTAAAGCAATTAGCATATTTAAAAATCCTGAAATATTTACCTCATTTGAAGTTGCAGGATCATTAATAGAACGAGGCACAGAACCCAATGCTGCCTGATGCGTCACATAATCTATACCATCCATTGCTTCTTTGCAGGTTTCCAAATCTCTAATATCTCCTTCCAATAATTCAAAAGAAGGATTATCCATAAACTCAGTTAAATTTTCGCGATAACCATTAGAAAAATTATCTAGTACTCTAACTTTTTTGGCACCATACTTTAATAAATACTCTAAAATATTAGAGCCTATAAAGCCAGCACCACCTGTTACTAAAAAACTTAATTGCGTTAAATCTTGATTATGATATTGATTGGAGTACATGATAAGGTTGTGTTTAAGATTTATAGACGAGCATCTACTGAATTGATTGGTAATAACGATTTAACATCAAATACTACACAGTTATCAGATTTAATATTATCAATAGATAATTCTAAAAATTCATTATGAGACACTGCTAAAATAATAGCATCATAATTAGATTGTAAATCATCCATAGAGGATTTTAAATCTAAACTGTATTCATGTTTCACTTCTTCAGATGAAGCCCAAGGATCGTAAACATCAACATTAACATGATAGGATTGTAGTTCTTCTATAATATCAATAACTCTAGAGTTTCTAATATCTGGACAGTTTTCTTTAAAAGTGATACCTAAAACTAATGCGTTAGACCCCTTAATGGTAGCTCCTTTTTTAATCATCATTTTGACAGTTTCAGTTGCTACATAGCTTCCCATACTGTCATTCATTTTCCTACCCGCTAAAATAATTTCAGGATTATATCCTGTTTCGATAGCTTTCTGTGCTAAATAATAAGGATCAACACCTATGCAGTGTCCACCTACTAATCCAGGCGAAAACTTCAAGAAGTTCCATTTTGTACCAGCGGCTTCTAAAACTGCTTTGGTATCTATATCTAAAAGCCTGAAGATTTTTGACAACTCATTAACAAAAGCAATATTAATATCACGCTGAGAGTTTTCAATAACCTTGGCCGCTTCAGCAACTTTTATTGAAGGAGCTAGATGCGTTCCTGCAGTGATTACCTTTTTATAAAGTTGATCTACTCTTTCAGCAATCTCAGGGGTTGAACCAGAGGTTACTTTTAATATCTTAGTTACCGTATGCTTTTTGTCTCCAGGATTAATTCGTTCTGGAGAATATCCTGCATAAAAATCTTTATTAAACTTAAGACCTGATACTTTTTCTAAAACCGGAATACATATATCTTCTGTTGCTCCAGGATATACTGTAGATTCGTAAACAACAATATCATCATTCTTTAAAACCTTACCTACGGTTTCACTTGCTTTTATAAGTGGTGTAAATACAGGACGCTTTAACTCGTCTGTAGGTGTTGGTACAGTAATGATATAATAATTAGCTACTGCTAAGGCTTCTAAATCATCTGTTATAAATAAACCTTGATTGGCACTTAGATCTGAAGTTAAAACAGATTTGAGATTATCGTTATCAACTTCTAATGTTTTATCTACACCAGAATTTAACTCACTGATTCTTTGTTTATTAATATCAAAACCAACAACAAAAAATTGTTTTGCAAATTCTACAGCCAATGGTAAACCAACATAACCTAAGCCTATGATTGCAATTTTATCTTCAGAATGTGTCATCTGTTAAAAATAGATTTTAGAATGAGTTTCAAATCTAAATAAAAACTATAATTCATTACGTAGTTTTTATTGATTTTCACTTTATCTACCCAAATAATCGTTCTGTTGTAATGTTCTGGATCTTTTTGTCGTTCTAATACACGTTCTTCATCTTTATATTTTAAAGTTGCTTCACCTGTAATACCTGGTTTTACTATCAAGACAGTTCTATCTTCACCTTCTAACTTATCTGCAAAACCCTGTAAATCTGGGCGTGGCCCAACAAAGCTCATATCTCCAATTAAAACATTAAACAATTGAGGTAATTCATCTAATTTGGTTTTTCTTAGATATTTTCCAAAAGTTGTGGCGCTTTTTTCTAGATGCCCCAATTGATGAATCCCTTCCTTAAGTGTTCTAATTTTATAAATTTTGAAAAGTTTGCCATGTTGTCCAACACGTAATTGAGAAAAGATACCATACATTCCTGTATCTATAGTAGAAATGAGAACTAAAATAATAATAGGCACAAGCAGAAATGGCAAAAGCAATAAGACCAAAACTAAGTCAAATATCCGCTTTTGTCTTAACTGTGTTTTTGTAATCAAAATAAGGAAGTATTAAAACCTTCTAAAGAAGATTTTGATTTTCTCTAATATAGAAACGTTATCCTTTTCATGATAAGCATTTCCATACACACCATAACCGTAACCATAGCCGTAACCATAGCCGTAACCATAGTTGTGATTATTTTTATGTTTATAAAAATTCAATACAAAACTCACGTTTTTGAGTTCTCCTGTTTTGTACTTTGTATTAACCAATTGCAGCATACCTTTTTTAGTGTAATCTAATCTCACCATAAACAATGTTGCATCTGCATACTGAACCAACTCCAAAGCATCTGTTACTAAGCCTAATGGAGGTGTATCTAATATGATAATGTCATAATTAGACTTAAGCTCATTTATTAACTCTTTTAGTTTATCTCCCATCAATAGTTCGGATGGGTTGGGTGGTATTGGTCCCGAAGTGATTAAATCTAAATTTTCCACATGAGTATTTACCGTAATCTCTTCAATACTACTTTCTTCAATTAGGTAATTGACAACACCTTTTTCGTTAGTGATATTAAAATCATCAAAAATCTTAGGTTTTCTCAAATCTAGCCCTAAAAGAATTGTCTTCTTTCCAGATAAAGCATAAACAGTTGCGACATTAATTGAAGTAAACGTTTTTCCCTCACCACTTACTGAAGATGTAATCATCAAAGTCTTAGCTTTATCTTCATCTTGATTTTTATTTTTAAAGATAAATTGTAAGCTAGAACGTATAGCTCTGAATGACTCTGCAACTGCAGATTTTGGCTTTTCATAAGCCACTAAGTTGTTTTTATACCTGTATTTACCTATCAATCCTAAAATTGGAATACTAGACATTTTTTCTACTTCATCAGAACCGTGAATAGTATTATCTAGAAGATAAACCACAAAAATCAGAAACATTGGAGAGAAAAAGCCAATCATCAAAGCCATCATATAATTCAATGACTTATTAGGTCCGATTGGAGCGTTACCTATATCTTTTGCCTCATCAATAACAGTGATATCAGATACATTAGCAGCCTTAACAATTGCAGCTTCTCCTCTTTTGGCTTGATAAATATCGTATGCCTCACGACTTAAATCAAGTTTGCGCTGAATTTTAAGGTATTCTTGCTGATCTTCAGGAAGATCTATAAGTTTAGCTTCAAGATTAGCTATTTTTCTATTAATCGTATTTAGCTGAATGCCTATAGTATTTTTGGTAACATCTATTGCTTCCAACAAGACATCCTTTTCTGTATCTATTTGACGATCCAAATCTTCAAATAAAATAGAACCTTCCTTAGTTGAATATTCTAAATTACGTCTTTGAGCAGATAATGCAATTATCCTACTTACCCCAGACAATATATTTGCTTCTTCAATCCCAACAGAAGTTGGAGCAGCTATTTTAGTATAATCCGTTTTATTTTTTAAATAGCTTTCTAAACTATTTAAATAATTCAGTTTTGATTCCTCAACTAGTTTTTCTTGGTCATATCCTTTTAATTGCTCAGATATTTGCGTTATTTCCTCCTCTACATTAAAGACTTTATTTAGTTTTCTAAAGTCATTCATTTCGTCCGTAACACTTTTCAAATTATCATTTACGGTTCCTAAGCTACTATCAATAAACTTAATGGTATTTGTAGCGTAAAGGTTTTTTCTTTCTAATTCTGTTCTACTGAGAATTGCTGAAGTTGTATTTAGAAAATCAACGATTTTTAACTTATTTTTTCCAATAAGTGATAGTTTTAAAACTGAAGAAGATTCTCTAGAATATGGCCCTATTTGGATAGCATTTCTATATTGCTCTACTACCCTGTCGAAATCTAAAAATTTAACAAAGAAAGCCTCTTCTTTATTTATTGAAGCATTGGCCTCAATATTAATTTTACCATTAAAAAAAGGAGTATTTACAGTTTCCCCTGAAGCATATATCTTAGAGAACACACCTGGTGTTAATACAATATTTACGGTTTCTTTTGACTCATAAATTTGACCTAATGCCCTTACATTTTCAAATTCATAATAAAGTTCGTACTTATTACTATCTAAAATTCTTATGCCTAAAGCCTTGCCTAATATTTGAGGTTTAGTCTTATCTAACTGAACATTGAAAGGTGTATTTTTATAAACATCTATCAAATGGTACTTACCTTGCTTGAGATATTGCTTATAGTATTCAAGGGAGTCTATCACAAACTCATTATGAGTTCTTGTTTTTATTTCTGTTAATATACTCCCTACTTTTCCAGAAACTCCACCCCAATTGAAGGATATACTAGTATTTGCTGTAAAGAATGGATTTTGATCATTATCTACAGTTATTAAAGAATCTAGTCTATAGATATTTTCTTGTCTTACATTTATAAAGTATGCTATAAGTAAAGCTAAACCAACAGAAAAGAGGACTAATTTCCAAAGACTCAACGCTTTAAACAAATAACCCTTAAAGTCGAAATTTATACGTTGAGAATCTTGTATATCTAAATCTTCAAAATCCCTATTCCCCATATTAAAGTCTTGTAAAAATTAGAATCGCAGATGTCATCAAAGAAGCTATAGTAGCAAGTGTAGCTAAACTTGAAACTGCAGTTTCCCCTGTTCCCAGAGATTTCTGCTTCAAGGGTTTAACATAGATAATATCATTAGGTTGAATATAATAATAAGGTGACTTCATCACATCTATATTAGTAAGATCTAAATGATGAATTTTTTGTCCTTGTGGATATTGTCTTATAATCAAAACATCCTTTTTATTTCCAGTTATAGGAATCTCACCTGCATTCGCAATAGCCTCAAAAATATTTACACGATCCTTAAAAATAACAACTGTTCCAGGTCTTCCTATTTCTCCATTGGCTGTGAATCTTAAGCCTGCCAACTTCACAGTGACAAAAATGCTAGCTGTACTTTTAAATTGCTCATCTAAAAGTTTTTTCTCAATCATTTTTTCAATCTCTTCAGTAGTAAAGCCCAAAACATTAATATATCCCAAAGTAGGCACTCTAATATTACCATGATTATCTACAGTAAAACCATCAAAATAAGCACGCTCTTCACCACTTGCATTTAAATTACCTTCCCCTATTGGATTTAAAATCTCAACCGTTTCCTGATCTAACGCTTTTACCCTTACATTGAGTATGTCATTCACCTGAACCCTATACGGTTTCTGAACTTCACTAAGATTATTTTGGATAGTATCATTTGTTGCATTTTCCTTATTTTGAAGGTAGATTGTATCTTTGTGAGGAATACAAGAACTAATAACAATACAACTCAAAAGAATAATTAAAAGCTTTAGACGCTTCATGCTTATAATAGATGTTTACAGACAAATATAATGTATCAACATCAATAACAAAACTATTGATATTCTTTTTGGTTTATTTACGTTCTTTGCAAAAAATACAGTTTGAATTATCTTAACGTAGAAAACATATCAAAATCTTACGGAGAGCTTGTACTCTTTAAAGATTTGTCATTCAGCATTCATAAAGACCAAAAGATTGCGTTCGTTGCCAAAAACGGAAGTGGTAAGACTTCTATTCTCAATATTTTATCTGGAAAGGATACTCCTGATGATGGTCAAATTGTGATTAGAAAAGGGCTTCGACTTGCTTTTTTAGATCAAGAACCAGATTTAGATCCTAAACTCACTATTGAAGAAACCATTTTTGCTTCAGATATACCCATTCTAAAAACGATTGAAGCTTACGAAAAAGCTCTAAAAAATCCTGAAGACACAGAAGCTTATCAAAAAGCTTTTGAAGCTATGGACCGCAACAATGCTTGGGAGTTTGAAACACAATACCAACAAGCATTATCACAATTAAAGCTAGATGATTTATCTAAGAAAGTCTCTACACTCTCTGGTGGACAAAAAAAACGTTTAGCGCTTGCTCAAGCGTTACTAAGCAAACCTGACATATTAATATTAGATGAGCCTACCAACCATCTCGATCTTGAAATGATTGAATGGCTAGAGGACTATTTTGCAAAAAATCAGCAAACCCTTTTTATGGTCACTCACGACCGTTATTTTCTTGAGCGTGTTTGTAATGAAATCATTGAATTAGATCATGGTGAATTATACACCTATAAAGGCAATTATTCCTATTATTTAGAAAAGAAAGAAGCTAGAATAGAGAGCGAAACTTCTGAAGTCGGTAAAGCCAAACAACTTTATAAAAAAGAACTCGACTGGATGCGTCGCCAACCAAAAGCGCGTACCACTAAATCTAAAAGTAGAATTGATGATTTTTTTGAAATAAAGAAAAAAGCCCATCAACGCAGAAAAGATCACCAAGTTCAATTAGAAATCAATATGGAACGTCTTGGCAGCAAAATTATAGAGTTTCATAATGTTTTTAAATCCTTCAAAGAAAAAACCATTTTAGACGGCTTTGATTATACTTTTAAAAAAGGAGAACGTATTGGTATTATTGGCAAAAACGGTACAGGAAAATCTACATTTTTAAATCTTCTTACCGGCAGTTTAAACGCTGATGGTGGTAAAATAGTTATTGGTGAAACCGTAAAAATCGGGTATTATACTCAAGGTGGTATTACCGTAAAACCAGAACAAAAGGTTATCGATGTTATCCGTCAGTTTGGAGACTACATTCCTCTGGCAAAAGGTCGCCAAATAAGTGCTCAGCAGTTACTAGAACGATTTTTGTTCGATCGTAAAAAGCAATACGACTTCGTTGAAAAACTAAGCGGCGGCGAACAAAAGCGCCTATATTTATGTACGGTTTTAATTCAGAATCCGAACGTCTTAATTCTCGATGAGCCAACAAATGATTTGGATATTGTGACTTTAAATGTCCTCGAAGATTTTCTAATGGATTTCCCTGGAGTGCTTTTAGTGGTATCCCACGACCGCTATTTTATGGATAAGATTGTAGATCATCTATTTGTATTCAGAGGTGAAGGTGTTATTGAAGATTTCCCTGGGAATTACTCAGATTTTAGAGCTTACGACAGCAGTCAACCAAAACAAGTTGAAACCGTAGAGAAGACAGTAAATACCGAAGCTATTAAACAAAATGAAGCCAACAAACTTTCATATAACGAACAAAAGGAATACAAAAATCTAGAATCTAAAATTCGTTCGTTAGAATTAGATAAAGTGGCTTTAGAAGCTAAATTCAACAATCCTGATTTATCTCAAGATGATATCAATAAACTCTCACAAGAACTTCAAGCGATATTAGATACTATTGAAGAAAAAGAATTGCGTTGGTTTGAACTTTCTAAAAAGTTAGAAGGGTAAATGTACCAACTCATTTCCTACATAAAGTTTCTATTTACCGCTACCAACCAACATGGTGTACATTCACCTTTTGTATATGAATTTGTTACCAAATGTCTATACGATAAAAAGAAATATGAAGCCTATTCAAAATTAAAGTACTACAGAAACATTCTAAAAACCTCAAAAGTTGAATTAGACATCACAGATTTAGGGGAAGGCTCAAAAGTTTTAGATTCCAAAAAGCGAAAAGTCAGTGCTATGGTAAAAACCTCAAGTAGCTCAAAAAAGGAAGCCGAGTTACTTTTTAGAATTTCAAAATACTTCAATTTCAAAAATGTTTTAGAACTAGGCACATCTTTAGGCGTGGGAACTTATGCTTTTGCACTTGGCAATGAAAACTCTAAAATCATAACAGTTGAAGGTTGCAAAAACACTTCATCTTATACCGAATCACAATTGAATAAATTAAAGGTTAAGAATGTAAGTTTTAAGTCAGAATCTTTTTCATCTGAAATTAAAAACTTAGATCAAGATAATTTTGATTGCATTTATTTTGACGGTCATCACAACAAAAAAGCCACCATCAAATATTTTGAATCACTTTTACCTAAAGCACATAACGATTCGGTTTTTATTTTTGATGACATCTATTGGTCTAAAGGCATGAGCGAGGCATGGGAATACATAAAAAATCACAATTCTGTTAGTGTAACTGTAGATTGCTTTCACTTAGGTTTTGTGTTTTTTAGACGAGAACAAGTTGAAGAACATTTTAAAATTAGACTGTAACAACTCCATAACTTTAACGTCTAACTCACAAACAGATTTTTAAATTCTTTATCTTGCAAAGGATTTAAATCATCTTTTCCATGTCAGGTTGAGCGCAGTCGAAACCTCTTTTAAATTGCAAATTAGTATGAGTGACAATGTCATCGAAATAAGAAATATCATAAGAGATTTTAAATTAGGACAAGAAACCGTTCATGTTTTAAAAGGTATAGATTTAGACATTAAACGTGGTGAATATGTAGCCATCATGGGTCCATCAGGCTCAGGAAAATCTACACTTATGAATCTATTGGGTTGTTTAGACACACCTACTGCCGGAAGTTATATTCTAAACGGTAAAGATGTAAGCCAAATGACCGATGATGAACTAGCTGATATCCGAAATACGGAAATAGGTTTTGTTTTTCAAACGTTCAATTTGTTACCAAGAACCACGGCTTTAGATAATGTGGCATTACCAATGGTATATGCTGGAAAATCTAAAAAAGAACGTGAAGAACGTGCAGCAGAAGTTTTGACTGATGTTGGTTTAGCAGATCGTATGGATCATAAACCTAACCAGCTTTCTGGTGGACAACGTCAGCGTGTTGCTGTTGGTAGAGCTTTGGTTAACAAACCGTCTATAATTTTAGCGGATGAGCCAACTGGAAATTTAGATTCTAAAACTGGAACTGAGATTATGGCTTTATTTGATCAAATTCATGCATCTGGTAATACTGTAATTATGGTAACACACGAAGAAGAAATTGCAGAACATGCCAAACGTGTTATCCGTTTACGTGATGGGCTAATTGAAAGTGATACTTATAATTAGTTGTTAGTAAAACAAACTATCATATAAATTCATAAAGGCCATAACCCATAAATTTCTTGACAACTCAACGAATAAACAGTTAACCTCATACACAATTCAATATATAAACAATTCAACCAACTTTTCACTTTACAACTTTTAACTTGTAACTTTGTTTCTATGAAAGTATACACAAAAACAGGTGACAAAGGTACCACTGCTCTATTTGGTGGGACAAGAGTACCTAAGCATCATATCAGAATAGAAAGTTACGGTACTATTGACGAACTTAACTCTCACATTGGCTTAATTAGAGATCAAGAGATTAATCCATTATACAAAAACACGTTAATGGAAATTCAAGATCGCTTATTTACTATCGGAGCTATTTTAGCAACCGACCCAGAAAAAGCAACCTTAAAAAATGGTGAACAACGCCTAAAGATTCCAAAAATATCTTCAGAAGATATTGAACTCCTAGAAAAACAAATGGACGCCATGGAAACCGAATTACCTCCAATGACACACTTCGTTTTACCTGGTGGTCATCAAACTGTGTCATTCTGTCACATAGCACGTACGGTTTGCCGTAGAGCTGAGCGTTTAGCATCGCATCTCAATGACCTAGAGCCTTTCCAACCTGAAACATTAATGTATATCAATAGACTATCTGACTATCTTTTTGTATTGGCACGGAAGTTGTCACATGACTTGCAAGCTGAAGAAATAAAATGGATTCCTAGAAAGGATTCTTAAAACTTTTAGCTTACTGATTAAGAATATTTCAATTTTTAGACCTAAAAACTGAAAACATTGTACGTTCTTTTTATTAATGAATAATTAATTTAATTTTTTCTTGAATAATTCAACTAAAAAATTATTTTTGCAAAAATTTAAAACCACAACGCAAATGTATTGGACATTAGAATTAGCATCTTATTTAAGTGATGCACCTTGGCCAGCAACAAAAGACGAGCTTATAGACTATGCAATTAGAACTGGAGCACCTTTAGAAGTTGTAGAAAATTTACAATCAATAGAAGACGAAGGAGATTCGTATGATTCTATTGAAGAGATTTGGCCAGACTATCCAACTGACGAAGATTACCTCTGGAACGAGGACGAATATTAACATATAAAAATAGTATAAAAAAGTCTCTTGCGTTATCTTAACTAAGAGACTTTTTTTTATTTTCGAATTCTTGTAATTCGATACAACTTCTAGCACATTATTGCTAGCCAAATTTTACTGAAATTAATACACGGTTTTGACATCAATCAAACCGTTACAACACATATAACATGGGTATATTAGACAAAGTACTAAAGGTTTTTGTTGGTGACAAATCCAAACAAGACGTTAGTGCTATAACACCAATCGTAGATAAAATAAAAACGTTTGAAAGTGCACTGGAAGCCTTATCTCACGACGAACTAAGAGCAAAAACTATTGAGTTTAAAGAAAAGATTGCCGAAGCTCGCAAACCACTTTTAGAAAAGCAAAACGAACTTTTAGCTAAAGCTGAAAACACCGAAGATATTGATGAACGCGAGGACATCTACCTTGAAGCAGATAAAATCGAAGATGAGATTTATGAAGTTACAGAAGACGTCTTAAACGACATACTTCCTGAGGCTTTTGCTGTGGTTAAAGAAACAGCTAAACGTTTTGTACATAATACAGAAATCGAAGTTACTGCAAACGCTTTTGACCGTGAGGTTTCTGGTGAAAACGATTATGTAACGCTAGATGGCGACAAAGCTGTTTGGGCCAATTCTTGGGATGCTGCAGGTAAGCCAATCACTTGGGACATGATTCACTATGATGTTCAGCTTATTGGTGGTATTGCAATGCACCAAGGTAAAATTGCCGAGATGCAAACTGGTGAAGGTAAAACATTAGTGGCTACACTTCCTGTATATCTTAATGCTCTTGCTGGTAAAGGTGTTCACCTTGTAACAGTAAACGATTACTTAGCAAAACGTGATAGCGCTTGGATGGCACCAATCTTCCAATTCCATGGATTGAGTGTAGATTGTATCGATTACCACAGACCAAACTCTGATGCACGTCGCAAAGCTTACAATGCAGATATCACTTACGGAACTAACAACGAATTTGGTTTCGATTACTTACGTGATAACATGGCACATTCACCAGAAGATTTAGTACAACGCCCACACCATTATGCTATTGTGGATGAGGTGGATTCTGTTTTGGTTGATGATGCACGTACACCATTAATTATTTCTGGTCCTGTTCCAAAAGGTGATGAACATGAATTTGATGCACTGAAGCCAAAAGTTCAGCAAATTGAAGAAGTACAACGCAAGTATTTAGTTGGTGTATTAGCAGAAGCTAAAAAATTAATCGCAGAAGGAGATACTAAAGAAGGTGGTTTCCAACTGTTGCGTGTTTACAGAGGTATTCCTAAAAATAAAGCTTTAATTAAGTTTTTGAGTGAAGAAGGTATCAAACAATTACTTCAAAAAACTGAAAACTTCTACATGCAAGATAACAACAGAGAAATGCACAAAATTGATGCAGAGCTTTATTATGTTATCGATGAAAAAAACAATCAAGTTGAATTAACTGATAAAGGTGTTGATTTCCTTTCAGGTGAAGATGATCCTAATTTCTTCGTGATGCCAGAAATGGGAACTGAAATTGCTAAAATTGAAAGTCAAGGTTTATCTTCTGAAGATGAAGCAAATCTTAAGGAAGACTTATTTAGAGATTTCGGTGTAAAATCGGAACGTATTCATACTTTAAATCAATTACTTAAAGCGTATGCTCTTTTTGAAAAAGACGTACAATATGTTGTTATGGACAACAAAGTAATGATTGTAGATGAGCAAACTGGTCGTATTATGGACGGTCGTCGTTATTCTGACGGTCTTCACCAAGCTATTGAAGCTAAAGAAAACGTAAAGATTGAAGCAGCTACGCAAACTTTTGCAACTGTTACCCTTCAAAATTACTTTAGAATGTACCGTAAACTGTCTGGTATGACAGGTACTGCGGTTACTGAAGCTGGTGAGTTTTGGGAAATCTACAAATTGGATGTGGTTGAAATTCCAACTAACAGACCAATTGCCAGAGACGATAAAGACGATTTAGTTTATAAAACAAAACGTGAAAAATATAATGCTGTAATTGACGAGGTAGTAAGCCTTTCTAATGCAGGAAGACCAGTACTTATTGGTACAACAAATGTTGAAATTTCTGAGCTATTAGGTAAAATGTTGAGTATTCGTAAGATCCCTCACAACGTACTTAACGCGAAACAGCACAAACGAGAAGCTGAAATTGTAGCTTTAGCAGGTAATGCTGGTCAAGTTACCATTGCTACCAACATGGCTGGTCGTGGTACCGACATTAAATTGAGTAAAGAAGTAAAAGAAGCTGGAGGATTAGCCATCATTGGTACGGAGCGTCATGACTCTCGTCGTGTAGATAGACAGCTACGTGGTCGTTCTGGTCGTCAAGGAGATCCAGGAAGTTCGCAATTCTACGTATCTCTAGAAGATAACTTAATGCGTTTATTCGGTTCTGAGCGTATTGCTAAAATGATGGATAGAATGGGACTTAAGGAAGGTGAAGTAATTCAACATTCCATGATTTCTAAGTCTATTGAGCGTGCTCAGAAAAAAGTAGAAGAAAACAACTTTGGAGTTCGTAAGCGTTTGTTAGAATATGATGATGTTATGAATGCACAACGTGAGGTGGTTTATAAACGTCGTCGTCATGCCTTACATGGAGAACGTCTTCGTGTGGATTTAGCAAACATGATTTTTGATACGTCTGAAGGTATTGCTATCAGTAATAAAGATGCTAACGATTTCAAGAACTTTGAATTTGAATTGATTCGTTATTTCTCAATGCCATCACCAATTTCTGAAGCCGAATTTGCAAAAATGGGAGCTCAAGAAATTGCTGGTAAGATTTATAAAGAAGCCTTTAAACACTATCGTGAAAAGATGCAGCGTGCTGCTGATTTAGCATTCCCAGTTATTGAGAATGTTTACAATACACAACGTGATAGATTTAAGCGTATCGTTGTACCTTTTACGGATGGGGTTAAAAACCTTCAAGTGGTTACTGATTTAGAAAAAGCCTACGAAACCAAAGGAACGCAGCTTATCAATGATTTTGAAAAGAACATTACGTTAGCCATTGTAGATGACGCTTGGAAAACACATTTACGTAAAATGGATGAGTTAAAACAATCTGTTCAGTTAGCGGTACATGAGCAAAAAGATCCGTTGTTAATCTATAAGTTTGAAGCTTTTGAGCTTTTCAAAAGTATGATTGACCAAGTGAATAAAGATGTAATTTCATTCTTATTTAAAGGTGAAATTCCTCAAGAAACGGCTGATACGATTCAAGAAGCTAAAAAACGTAAGCAAGAGAAGCTTGAAACTCAGAAAGAGGAAATCCCTAATATGGACGAACGCGCTGCTCAAAGCAGAGCTGCAGGACAAGGAGCTTCACGTCAACAGCAACAAGTCGTTGAAACTATTGTTAGAGAGCAACCAAAAATTGGTCGTAATGATAAAGTTACCATTAAGCATGTAATGAGTGGCGAAAGTAAAGAAGTAAAATACAAACAAGCTATTCCTTTAATCGACAAAGGCGAATGGGTTTTGGTTAACGACTAAACCTTAAACAAATATTGTCATCCTGAATTTATTTCAGGATCTAAATTCCTGATGCAAACCATCAGGATTTTTTATTTTAGAGTTATGAAATACTTAAAATTTTTATCGATCCATCTTATCGCACTAATTACTATCACTGTTTCTTTACACAACCCAAAGAAAAACCAAACAACTAATCAAACTCAAAAAAACACAATCACCTGTACAGACAATAACTGCCAAGGCACATATATAGGCAAAGAATTTATAAATGGTAATGATGTAGCGCATCAATTCTCAAATAGCATGTCCGCTAAAGTTGGGGATCAACTAAAAGCCTTATACAAAGCTGGTAACTATAGTAAAGTAGATTTCTCTAAAATTGTAATGACTACAGAAGGTATGGGTTCTGGTATGGTAACTTACTATCTGTCTATTCCTTTTAAAAAAGTAGATAAAAATTGTGATGCGTTTACCTCTTTTGATCATGTTGGTGGTTGGAACCACACTCCTGCTCTTTCCCAAAGAAAAGAACAACTAAAAGGAGCTTTAATGAATGGCCAAGAATTAGACATCAGCGACTTAAAAACTACAAAAGAAGGCTTACAAGAATATTGGATACAATGGAAAAATAAAGTTACGCAGGCTGAGTGTGAATGATGTGCTTTTTAAAAATTCTCGATAGTTCTGCCGAGCTTATCGAAATACTTATTTTATTCATTCCTATCATAAAATTCACTCAAACTGGCGAAATAAAAGGCTTGTCATTCTTAACTATCACACTGGATTTGTTTCAGAATCTAAAAAATCCTGATGCTAAACCATCAGGATTTTTTTATTACCTTGATAACACTAACTAAACAACTAAAATTATGAAAAATGTATTAGCAACAATCGTTGGCTTAATAGCTGCTTCAGTAACGGTTTATATTTTCGAAACGCTTATAGGTCATAACCTATTTCCGCTTCCGGAAGGTGCTCAAGCTATGGATATGGAATGGATAAAAAACAATATGGATAAAATTCCTGTAGGTTCTAAAGTCTTTGTTGTTATTGCCCATTTTGCAGGAATAGTTGTGGGAATGTTGGTTGCTGCTTTAATTTCAAAAAAGAGCATGATACCAAGTTATATTGTTGGAGTATTTATGCTTGCCGCAACAGTTTTTAATATCATTTTGCTTCCTAAGGAACTGTGGTTTACATTAAATGATGGTATTCTTACTATAGCCGGATTCTTTATTGGAAAAACCTTAGCTCAAAAACGAATCACTACTAAAAATGTATAAAAAACCCATTTTCATATTGATATTATTGTTCTTTAGCAATACATCTATTGAAGCTCAAAGCCTAGAAAATCTTAAGGCTATCAATGAGACTTGGCAAAAATTCTATAAGGCTTTTGAAACGTTAGATTATACTCTGATGGCAGATATTCATGCCAAAGACTTAGTGCGTATTTCGGGTGGTCAACGAATTTTAGATTATGACACCTACATCAATAATTATAAAATTGGTTTTCAACGTGATAAAGAAAGTCATCAAATTAGTGAGATTTCATTGCGCTTTTTTGAACGTCTCAATACTAATACTACTGCTAGTGAACGCGGCATATATAAGCTAACACGCAATAAAGGAACTAAGAATGAAGAGTCCTACTATGGACAATTTCATGTTATCATGAAGAAAAGAGATGATCATTGGAAAATCACTTTAGACTACGATTCTTCTGAAAATGGAACTATCGGAGAAGCAGATTATAATAAAGCTTTTGCAATTGACGATTTTGATGAATTTCTAAAGAACTAAACGAGCAGCTCAATGTCTGACAAAATAAATTTAAAAGAAGCTATTTCCATTGGTATTGGTGGTATGGTTGGTGGTGGAATTTTTGCCGTTTTGGGTCTGGCTGTTTCTATAGCTCAAGGTGGTACACCTGTTGCCTTTCTTTTTGCAGGAGCTTTGGCTTTAATTACATCCTACAGTTATGTAAAACTCTCTCAAAAATATCCTGACAGAGGAGGAACCGTTAAGTTTATTAATCAAGGGTTTGGCATTTCTATTTTTAGTGGAGCCATTAATAATCTGCTTTGGATAAGCTACATTATTATGCTGTCTTTATACGCTTCAGCATTTGGATCTTATGCACCAAATTTATTAGAAATTACTAGTAACAAGACTATTGATTTTCATATTTATGCTAGTGCAATTATTGTATTTGCAACCATCATTAATTACTACAGTATTGCTATAGTTGGTAAAATTGAATCTTATGCCGTAATCATAAAATTAGTCATACTTCTTGGCTTTATAGGTATTGGTGCTTATGGTCTTATAGGCAATGAAAGTCTTTCCCAGTTAGCCATATCCAATTGGGAAAATCCAGTACAATTGTTTGCCGCTGGCATGGTAATTTTTGTAGCCTATGAGGGTTTTGAACTTATTGCTAATGCTGCTCCAGATATTGTTAATCCTGAGAAGAATATTCCTAGAGCTTATTATTACTCGGTATTATTTGTCATTGTACTTTATATCATAATTGCCATTGTAACGGTTGGCTCACTTCCTTTTGATAAAATTGCAAAAGCTGAAGACTATGTTTTAGCTGAAGCTGCTAAACCTATGTTAGGGCAAATTGGATTTACCATTATTACCATTGCTGCTTTGATATCTACATTTTCCGCTATTAATGCTTCTTTATATGGAGGAAGTCGTGTCAACTTCGAAATTGCTGAAGATGATGAATTACCAAACCACTTCTTATCTAAATTTTGGAATCAACCCATTGGTTTACTCATCACTGCCATTGCGACTTTAGTATTGGTGAATATTTTAGACCTAGAAAGTATTTCTACCGCTGGAAGTGTCGGGTTTATTTTGATTTTTGGTATCGTGAATTTAGTCGGCTATAAATGCGCCAAGGACACGAAAAGTCATAAAATGATTCCGTTTTTAGGCTTTATTCTGTGTCTTGCAGCATTAGTTATTCTTATTCACCAACAATACCAATCTAATCTAACAGGAGTTTTAGTTTCTATAGGAATTATAGAACTTTGCTTTGTTGTAGAATGGATTTTCAAAACTTCAGAAAAGAAGAAAAACAATTAAGAATCAAAGTCGCAGAAGCCAATTAGCATCTGGGCAATTCGTTTTGTAGAACTCTAAATCCTTTGCACTACTGACACCTGGATAATCACCTATATAATCCTGAATATCTTTAATGATCTGAAAATGTAAATGTGGTGGATAATCTCCATTAACTTCAGCCTTACCTAAAGTCGCAATTTGTTCGCCTTGCTTCACTTCTACTCCTACCTTTAAATGTTCAATAGAATCCAAGCTTAAATGTCCATAAAGTGTGTAGAACGTTTTGCCTTCTATATGGTGTTTTAAAATTATAGTTGGGCCATAATCGCCATAGTTGGTATTATTTTTAAAACTATGTATTTCTCCTCTGAGAGGTGCATAAATTGGTGAACCAGCTTCAATCCAAAGATCGATTCCCAAATGGATATTTCGTTCTTCTTGTTGACTTTGCTCAGTCTGACTTGCATTAAAATAATCACTACGCTGATAAATTCCCCTTTGCTCTAAATAGCCTCCATAAGCCACTTTAGCATTTTGAGCTTTCATAAAATGCCAGATATAGGTTTCTAAATCTGAAGAAGACGATAAATCAACCGTTTGTAATTCGGTATTATGAATGGATAAGTCTAAAGGAATGTAGGATTCTTTTGAAATATGTTTTCCTAGAACAGGAAAGGGATTTAAAGACTTTAAAAAGGTTTCAAAAGAAGAAAAGGACATAAAAATAAAATTTCCATAAAATTACAAATCTACTTTATGGAAACAACAAAGGAAATAAAATTTTGATCAGTACCATTTATGGAACTGAATCCAAGTTTAATTCATAATTACATTACTAAACTTAGCATTTACAATGATATTTCCACCTGAAGATTGTCCATCAGGATAATTACGAACTGTCTTCTGTGTTGTCGACTGATTATTATACTTAGATCTGTTACCTTTAAAGTACAGACTATAATTGATGTTTTTTGGCAAGTTTACCAAAGCATCACTATTCTCCAGAACTAAATTTAAATTTTTGAATGTAGATGTAAGATCAGAAATCGTCAAATCACCAAAACTCCCATCAATAATTCCCGTATCTGATAACTGAACTATATTAACATTAGACGATTTTGAATTCAATACCAAATGTGTTGCTTTTGTTATCTGTGCCTTGTCTACAAAATTGAGATTTAGTGTTCCTAAATTCCAATTATTTATAACCACAGGAGAATAAGATACATTGATGGAGGTATCTCCTCCATCAATGTGTTCTGCTACCAAATACGAATGAGATAATTCCCCTTTCATATTATATATTACAGAAGACAGTTTTAACTCACCATGTCTTATGTTGGTCTTAAGTTTAGCCTTTTTTGGAATCTTAATCTTGATGACTTTTTTAACATTACTATTGCTACCAAAATCTGCTCTACTTCTTAACGTAGTTGCTCTTCTGTGAGCCATTTCTTCTTGGCGCTTTGCACGTTCTTCATGTCGCTTTGCTTGCTCTTCTTGGCGTTTTGCCATAGCTTCAGTTCTCTTTTCCATAGCTTTAGCATGCTCTTCCATTTGTTTTCCAAAACGCTCTCCCCAAGCTTCCATCTTTTCAGCCCATTCTTCACCAAATTTCTCACCGAATTCCTCTCCCCATTTCTCCATGTCTTTACCATACTTTTCACCAAACTTTTCTCCCCATTTTTCCATATCCTTAGCCCATTCCCCTTCAAAACTTTTTGCGAATTCTTCTCCCCATTTTTCCATTTTTTCTTGGTAACCCGATTCACTAAATTTTTTAGCCCACGCTTCCATACGTTTTTGAAGTTCTTTACCTCCTTTTTCTTCATACTTTTTGCTCCACTCTGCTAAGTACTTTTCGCCTTCTTCTTGATATCTTTCGTAATCAAAATGAACAGCTTTTATACCACTTGGCAATTCTGGTAACTTTGGCATTTTTGGCATTGCTGGAAATTCGGCCATTTCTGGTAAATCTGGCAACTCAGGTATTTCTGGAATATCAGGAATATTTGCCAATTCAAATTCTAAATCCTTCAAAAGCACAGAGTAATCTCCTTCATTATGCAGGCCAAAACTTCGACCTCCTGATGAGGAAATTACCACTTTATCACTAGAGCCATCTATGGTTAAATTCCAAGCTGCTAATGCTTTTTTTAACTCTTCCTCAGATAATTTTGAACTCTCCAAATACGCTTCTACCTCAACAACATCTTTATTCCAAGTGTCGATTTCTATTTCTACATAACTTGTATTTAAGTCTACAACAACATCTTTATTAACCTTAACGGATTGTGATGTTTTGTTCAACTTTTTCTGTGCATAACCAAATGTGGTTATAAGACACAATACTAAAATTCTAATTTTGTTCATGATTTTTGATTTAACTGTTCGTTTTTTGATTTATGATTGAATTTATGCGTTTACTTGATTATAACTTTCATCATTAAACTCTTGAAGTTTTTCTTTTAATCGCATCACAAGGTTTAATCGGAATTTAAGATTATCTATTAAAGCATCTAAAGTTTCTTCATTTGGTCCATTTTCTGTTAACTCTACGGTTAGCCTGTCATACTCGTCATTCAATTCTTTGAGACGAAGTACATAACCATCAAACAATTCTTTATTTGCTGGAGTTAATTTTACTTTAGACAACTCTAAATTGATACTTGCGAGGTAGTAATCTTCTACTTTCTTAAGATCTGGAGAGACATCTCCTAGACTCTTTATCTCATTAGTCACAACTTTTTCTGGTGTTTTAGGAATTACTGTAGTTGGCTTTTGAAAATATTTGTAAGCTCCAAAACTCAGCCCTAACAGCACCACAACACTTGCCGCAATATTGAAAAACCCAAAACGGTTGGATGATTTTTTATCCTCTGGCAAAGCTTTATCTAGCTTTTGTAAAAAGCGTGCTTCATGTCCTTCAGACATTTTCACGTTCTGATCCTTTGCCTCTTCATTAAATAATTTCCTAAGATCTTGTGCCATTTTTCTGCAATTTTAATTTGTTTAGCAATTTTTGTTTTCCTCGAGATAGTTGTGTTCTAGAGGCTACTTCCGAAATGTTTAATATTTCAGAGATTTCTTTGTGATCATAGCCTTCTATTAAATACAACATCACAACATATCTGTATTTTTCTGGTAATTGCTCTATTTCTTGTTTTACATTTTCTATACTTATACCATCATCAATTGTCCAATCACTTTCATAATCTGTATCTATGACACTGAGATGATGCTCTTCGAGCTCTATCAATCTCTTACGTTTCGATTTTAAAACATCAATACATCGGTTAACAACAATACGTTTTAACCAAGCACCAAAACTAACTTGAGCCTCATACTGATCTAATTTTGAAAATGCCCTTATAAATGCTTCTTGTACAATATCTTCAGCTTCCATGGTATCTTTTACAAACCTAAAAGCAACGACAAGCATACCGTTACAATACTGATTGTACAATTGCATTTGTGCTTGCCTATCATTTTGCTTGCACTTCTCTACAATATGAATTTGAAATGAACTAATTTTGGTTTCGATTTTTGATTGGTTGTACTCGATAAATCGAGATTTAAATTATTGAACCTGATCATTGATTTAAGATATTGCTTTTTTGGAATTCCCATATCTTATTTTAAAATCATTTCACCTTAAAGACGACACAAAATTTTGAGTGTTGCAAAAAATTTCAAAATTTTTCAATTTTATAAGATTTACTTAAAAATCAGCGTTACATTCTATAAATTTAGCTATTTGATTTATATTTAAACTTTCATCAAATTAACGAACTAAACTGTTATAACATTACATGAACACCTTCTTAAAACGTCTTTTAATTATCTTGGCTATAGTAGCCTTAGGATTATTAGTTTATTCTGTATTTGTAGAGAATATTTTTTCTCAGCGTCTGAGTCCTAAAGATTCGGCTAAAATATCCTTGAACGATTTGGATATTAAAGTAGAATACAACCGACCGTCTAAACGTGAGCGTGACATATTTGGTGCTTTAGTACCATATAATGAGGTTTGGCGAACAGGTGCTAATGAGGCCACCACGTTTGAAACCAATAAAGATCTGATGATTGAAGGCATGGTTCTTAGAAAAGGGAAGTATACACTTTGGACGGTTCCTATGGAAGACGCTTGGAAGGTAATGTTTAACTCTAAACAATACGAATGGGGAGTTAACGAGAAAATGGAGCCAATGTGGGATCCTAATTATGATGCTATGGAAATTGAAGTTCCTTCTGAAGACTTAGATACCGTAGTTGAAAAATTCACTATTGCTTTCGATAATACTACAGGCAATTTAAAACTCACCATGGCTTGGGACGATACATTAATTGAAATTCCAATTTCTATTTACGAAGCAACTAAATCCTAAGAAAACCTTTGCAAGGTGGCTAAAAAAGAAGACACATATAAATCTGCTTTGCACGAACAGGATGGTGTGGAATCTCCCGATATCCTCAACAGTAACTCAGCAAAAAACATCAAGGCTAAAAGACGAAAACAGCCTTCGGCTGATGAGTTAGTTAAAGGTATTACCAAAGGAAATATTACGGATCTTAGCAGAGCCATTACACTTGTAGAAAGTACCAATCTAGAACACACTAAAAAAGCACACAATATTATAACGGCTTGCCTGCCTTTTGCCAATAACTCTATAAGGATTGGCATTACAGGTGTGCCTGGCGTGGGTAAAAGTACTTTTATTGAAGCTTTAGGAAGTTACCTTACAGGTAAAGGAAAAAAAGTCGCTGTTTTAGCAGTTGACCCAAGTAGTACTTTAAGCAGAGGAAGTATTCTTGGAGATAAAACCCGAATGGAAGATTTGGTAAAAGACAAAAATGCTTTTATTCGTCCTTCTCCTTCTGGAAACTCACTTGGAGGTGTTGCTAGAAAAACTAGAGAAACCATAATTCTTTGTGAAGCTGCTGGTTTTGACACTATAATTATTGAAACCGTTGGTGTTGGCCAAAGTGAAACTGCCGTACACAGTATGGTTGATTTCTTCTTACTGTTGAAGTTAGCTGGTGCTGGCGATGAATTACAAGGTATAAAACGCGGTATTATAGAAATGGCTGATGCTATTGTTATCAATAAAGCAGATGGAGATAACCTTAAAGCAGCTAAATCTGCAAAAGTAGAATTTAATAGAGCTTTGCATTTGTATCCTGAAAAAGAATCGGGTTGGTCGCCTAAAGTCTCACTCTGTAGTGCTTTAAAAAAAGAAGGCATTTCTGATGTTTGGGATATTGTTGAAAGCTATATCGAAACTACAACCTCTAATAGTTATTTTGAACACAGACGTAATGACCAGAATAAGTTTTGGTTACTACAAACCATTGAAGAACGTTTAAAATCTGATTTTTATAATTCTCCTAAAATCAAGTCTGAATTAAAGGCTCAAATAGAATTGATTGAAGCAGGAAAAACTACTCCTTTTGCAGCAGCGGATTATTTGCTTGGACTTTCAAATTGAGACTGATTCGCTTTAGATATGAAGTCTTTCGCTGTGAAATAAAAAAACAATACTTTTGTGCTGACTAAGCTAATTATCGCATGACCTATAAGTTTACAATAGTTGTTCCTGTTTACAATGAAGAAGACAATCTAGAACGTGTAGAAAAGGAACTTTCTAACTATCTAAATATTGCTATTGTTCCTACTTCAATTTTATTTGTAAATGATGGCTCTAAAGACAAAAGTCAGACATTGATTGAAGCTATTTGTAATCGTAATGATGCTTTTGAATATATTTCATTTAAAGAAAATAGAGGTTTAAGCGCAGCTATAAAAGCTGGTTTTGATCATGTTGATAGCGAACTAGTCGGTTACATTGATTCTGATTTACAAACCTCACCAGAAGATTTTAATCTGCTCTTAAAGCATATTGACTCCCATGAATTAGTTACGGGAGTTAGAGCTGACAGAAAAGATTCTTTTGTAAAAAATATGTCGTCTAAAATTGCCAATGGCATACGACGTGCTTTTACGCATGATGGTATGGACGACACAGGTTGTCCTTTAAAAGTTATCAAAGCGGATTATGCGAAACGTATTCCTATGTTTAGAGGTTTGCATCGTTTTCTTCCTGCAATGATTTTATTACAAAATGGACGTATTACCCAAATTCCTGTAAGACACTTTCCAAGAATTGCTGGTACTGCGAATTTTGGAGTTTGGAATAGACTTTTAGGACCTCTTATGGATTGTTTTGCTTACCTATGGATGAAGAAAAAGTATATCAATTACGAAGTAGAGAAATCTAGTAAATAACTATTGTAATTTGAAAGATTGGATTATTTACAGCATCGGATTTTTAGCTCAGATTTTATTTTCGTCTCGGCTGATTATTCAATGGATTACTTCAGAGCGCCAACGCAAAGTTATTACACCAACTACCTTTTGGATTCTTAGCCTAATAGCCTCATTTTTATTATTTATTTATGGCTATCTACGCTTAGATTTTTCCATTATGCTCGGTCAGAGTTTAACATATTTTATTTACATAAGGAATCTACAGTTGCAAGGTCAATGGCAGAAATTTCCGAAGTTGATTCAATATTTATTATTCTTCGTCCCAATTCTTATTGTTATTTTTTATTACAACAACAATCAGATAGATATGGAATTGCTCTTCAAAAATGAAGAGATTCCGACATGGTTATTAGTTCTTGGTGTTTTTGCACAAGTGATTTTTACTTTACGTTTTATTTATCAATGGGTTCACTCCGAACGACAAAAAGAATCATCGCTCCCCTTGGGTTTTTGGGTTTTGAGTTTGGTTGGTGCGTCTTTAATTTTAACCTATGCTATTATTAGAAGAGATCCCGTTCTGTTTTTTGGTCATTTCTTCGGAATGATTATTTATGCTAGAAATGCTTATTTAATTCGAAAAACCAATGATTAAATACATAGAAAAATATCCAATACCTAGTTTGATCTTCTTTGTAATTATCATGCTTGGTTTTACAATTGATGCCATTCCTGTGAGTATTATGGAAGCTCGAAATTTTATTTCAGCAAGAGAAATGCTTACTGACGATAACTGGATTTTAACTACTATGAATGGCGAAGCTAGATATGAAAAACCACCTTTACCAACTTGGATCACAGCTTTTTTTGGATATATTTTTGGCATAACCTCAGTTCTCGCTTTACGTTGGCCTGCTCTACTCTTTCTTGCGAGTATTGGTGTTTCTGTGTATCTATTGTCTAAAAAACTTGAACTTTCTAAAACACACAGCCTAATTAATGGTTTTATTGCTTTAACTTCATTTTATGCTATTGGTATTACCATTGAAGCTCCTTGGGATATTTACACCCATGGCTTTATGATTATGGCCTTGTACCAATTATTCATACTATTCAAAGAACAAAAAACTTCCATCGTTAGAAGCTTACTTTTTGTTCTATTTTTGGCTGGTTCTGTATTGTCGAAAGGACCTGTATCACTTTATGTTTTGTTTTTACCATTTGTTATTTCCTATGGTATTGCATTTAGATTTAAAGGCAATGTGCTTCACTTTTTAAAGCTGTTTAGCCTTCTTGTTTTTGGAATTGTTTTAGGTGGTTGGTGGTATTTTCATGTACGGGTTGCCGATCCTGAAACTTTTGCTAGAATTGCAACTAGAGAAACTTCAAATTGGGGAAGCTATAATGTAAGACCGTTTTATTATTACTGGAGCTTTTTTGTACAAAGTGGTTTGTGGACCATTCCTGCTTTTATAAGTTTATTGTATCCGTATTTGAAATCTAGAGTTTCTGATTTAAAGGCTTATAAATTTAGTTTCTTCTGGACGATTTTGGCTGTTATTTTATTGTCTATCATCCCAGAAAAAAAATCAAGGTATTTAATGCCAGTTTTAATTCCTCTGGCGATTAATATTGGTTTTTATATTGACTATTTAATTCGTGAGTTTAAAAATTTAAAAGACAAAAAGGAAACCTTTCCTGTGTATTTTCAATTTGGACTTATTGCTACAGTAGCGAGCGTATTTTGGATTATAGGTTTCTTTTCTTCTGATGTACTTCATGGTATAGCCTTAGTGAGATTCATTATTACAGGTATATTGCTATTTGGCATTGGCTTATTGCTATTTAAAAATCTAAGGTCTAAAAATGTAAAGTCTCTGTTCTACCTTTCCATAGCTTTCATGCTAACAGTCGGTTTTGTTGCGCTTCCTATTGCTAAAGTCCACACACAAGCTAATTACAAATCCGTTTCAGATTTGAAATCAAATGATACACCTTTATACGGATTAGGTTATGTTGCTCCTGAGGTCATTTACGATTATGGAGATAAAATTCCTGATATTAGAACAGAAGAAGGATTCACCTTACCTTTTGAAAACACCTTTTTTCTACTAACTGACGAGCCAAAACCTGAAGCTTTTGAAGAACTTTCAGATTATTATACTATTGAATTTGTTGAAACTTACGACCTCAACACTCCTGAAGAAGGAGGAAAAGGTTATAAAAAACGTTTAGTCAATCAACTTTATAAATTAAGTAGAAAGTAGGTTTAAATGCCTTTATCTTTTTCTTTAAGCGTAAATCTAGATTGTAAGTATTTATCTAATCTGTAGAATCCGTAACCAGAAATCGCTCCGAAAGTCCAGCCACAAAGTACATCTAAAGGATAATGCACTCCAATGTAGATTCGGCTGTAGCCCATAAGAAGTGCCCAAATGACTAACGCATAAACCATCCATTTGTACTTATCACGCAGTGTCATTCCTATTAATATAGCAAGTGCCATTGAATTACTTGAATGTCCTGAAAAGAAACCAAAACGTCCACCACAACCATCTTTAACAACACGCATCACTTCTTTGATGCCTTCTTGATGACATGGTCTAAAACGTTCAAAACCATGTTTGAAAAGATTGGTAATTTGATCTGTAAAAGACACCATCAAAACCGTTGTTAAAATAGTTAAAAGCACCATTTTAGTTCCTAAACGTCTGTACAATAAATACAGAAGGATAGCATAAAGTGGAATCCAATGTAGCTTGGCTGTATAAGCCATCCAAAAAGCATCCCAATACACATTTCCAAGTCCATTTAGGTATAAAAATAGCTCTTGATCGAGCTCTATCAATCTTTCAATCATGTAAGTTTGTTTAACTATTCATCATATCTGGCAATTTCTCTATCGTAGAAATCCGTTGCCTGTTGAATATAATTTTCCATTTCGGTTTCAAGCTCTTTTTGATCATGCTGATCAAATTCTTCAAACCACTCTACCTCATCATTTTCTAAATTAATGATAAATCGAGGGAATTCAGTATGAATGATGAAAATAGCATCAGGATAATCGGTGTTATCGCCAAGTATGAATTTTGGTAGTTCCATTCGTTTAATTTGAAGTTCGAAGCAAGACGCTTGAAGTTTTTATTAAGATTACAAAAATACAAATTTGCTTAGACCTGACGAACACAATCGTAAAACCTAAGATTTTACAATTAACTTTTTGGTCAAAACATGAAATCTTATGAATAATAGTACTGCTGCGGAACTCAATCCTGCTAACAAACCAATCCATATACCTAAACTGCCATACGCTTCTTCTTTTCCTAAGAAATAACTAATAGGAAAACCAATCACCCAATAGGCTATAAAAGTGATTATAGTTGGCACTTTAACGTCTTGAAGTCCACGAAGTGCACCTAAAACTATAACCTGTAAGCTATCCGTAATTTGAAATACTGCCGCAGCCAATAATAAAGTGGCTGCAATTTTCACTACTTCAGCGGTATCTACTGCGTTTGTAGGATCATCTAAATCGACATACAGTTTTGGTAAAAACTCGTGAAATACCACAAAAAACAAGGCAAAAACAATGGCAAAAATGGTACCTACCAAAAATATAGATTCGGCAATGCGTTTTAAATTCACGTAATCTTTTAAGCCTTTTTGGTTACCAACTCTAATCATTGCCGCTACACTAAGTCCCATAGCCACCATAAAAGTCATGGATGCTAAGTTTAACGCAATTTGATTAGCCGCTTGAGCATTCTTTCCAAGTGTACCGCTTAGCCATATGGCAGCAGTAAACACTGCAACCTCAAAAAACATCTGCATGGCACTTGGCAAACCTAAATTGATTAGCTTTCTAATAGGTTGCTTACTAAGTTGAAAGATTTTTATATTGGTTACATAGGCACTCGACTTGTCGCGTTTTGCCAGTAACCACCATAAGAAAGCGACCATAGCAATACGTGAGACTAAAGTCCCAACTGCTGCACCAACAATACCCATTTGAGGAAAACCAAACTTCCCGAAGATGAGTACATAGTTTATGGCGACATTGATAACGTTGGCTAAAATAGTAGCATACATTGGGTATTTGGTTAACGACAGTCCATCACTAAACTGTTTAAACGCTTGAAATATGATAAGTGGCACCAACGAAAAAGCCACCAAGTCTAAATATGGTAAAGCTAACTCTACTACTTCTTCAGGTTGGTCCATGATGTGCATTAAAGGCTTAGCAAATAATAACATTATGAACAACAACAAACCTAAAACCGTGCACAGAAATAAACCGTGTTTAAAGACTAGTTTTCCTTTTTTAAAGTTCTTTTCTGTGTCGGCTTCTGCAACTAATGGAGTTATGGCCGTTGAAAACCCAATACCTAGCGACATAGCTATAAAGATAAAGCTATTACCTAGAGACACTGCAGCCAACTCTGCTGCACCTAATTGCCCAACCATAACATTGTCTATAAAACTGACAAAAGTATGCCCAAGCATACCTAAAATCACTGGTGACGCTAGTCTAAGGTTGTATCTGAATTCTTTTGTGTAGTTGCTCAATACCATTTTGCAAAAGTAGTTCTTTAGGCTTTAGAACTGAATGTCATTTTCAATAAAACTTATCAATAATTTGGTTCAAAAAATAAAGGTGTAAGAAAAATCCATAGCTTACCCGAATATGACCCGCTTTAGACCCGACTTAGATACGGATAAGACCCGAAGGAGCTTACTATTTAAATATGGTTAATTTTTAATATGTTTTGATATGTTTTCGGGATTAATGTAGTTATGCTCAATGAAAGTTATGAGTAGCTTTCTCCTCTCACTAAGCTCAGTGCGACCATCAAATTATATTAATTCGTCCTTAGATTTATTGGATACGTTTGGCTTGTGTGGTAAATGATAAACCTTGTGAGCCTACTGTTGAGGACATTACAGCTTCAAAAAGCGGTTCTGGACAGTTTTGTGGTATTTGCCAATCGAAAAGGAAGTTAGAACCTGTTCCTCCTGAAATATCACCTTCATCAATTACAATTTCCAAGGTTTCCATTGGCGATACGTACACTGGCTGATCGAAATAGGTTTTTATAAGTTCGCCATGTGTATCGTAGTAATCGGCTTTTAGTAAATAAATGGTATCTTTTTTACTCGTATTTCTAAGGCTTACCATAGCTGTTAGATTATAACGTTTGTGCTGGGACAAACTATAGATCTGCGAGTAGATGGATAAATAAGACTCACCTGTTTCTAATGAATCTGTTGGAGATACTTTAGCGACTCGGTTTTTCCAGTTGACTTTTTTGAGTTCGTCTTGCTTGTTTTCATTTTCACAAGACACACATACCAAAACTAACCATACCAAAACGAAAATCTTTTTCATAGTCTAACGGGTTTAAAGTCCATTATTACAAAAATAGCGGATTGGATTTAGTTTTTAGAAATAATTTCAAAATAATGAAATTTGTGGTTGTTCTTATTTATCTTACAACGAAAGCCTTGTATGTCACTTAAAGTATCACGGATCAAATCCGTTAAAGCACTAAACTTGCTTAACCGTAAAGTATTCTTCTTACTTCAAGTAAGCTCTCTTTATCATCCAGAAGAATAACTAAAGTATCATTGGCTTCAATGATTGTTGCGCCGCCTGGTCTCACATACTTATTGTTTCGTTTTATCATAACGATGAACGCTGTACTCGGGAAATGTAAGTCTACAATTCGTTTATTTACAGCATCGCTATGTTCTGAAATCGTCATTTCTTCCATTGCGGATTTTGGAAGGTTTAATATATAGCGGTCGCTCTCTGTAACTTTCTTTATCTCTTCTGGTAAAGCTACATGTAACCATTTTGAAAATAATGACAATGTTGTTCCTTGAATTAAAACAGAGGTTACCGAAATAAAGAATACAATGTTGAAAATTACATTGGCTTTATCAATTCCTGCCAACAAAGGATAAGTAGCAAATACAATTGGTACTGCACCACGCAAGCCTACCCAAGAAATATAAAAACGTCTTCTAAGTTTCATCTTAAAAAACAATAGACTTACAAATACACTTACAGGTCTAGCAACTAGAATTAAAAATATTGAAATGAGCAATCCGATGCCCATATATGGAATCATTTGAGATGGAAATACCAATAAACCTAACGTAAGGAACAATACTATTTGCATGAGCCATGCAATACCATCAAACATTTTTAGAATGGTTCCTTTATGGATTAAATCCTGATTTCCTAAATACACTGCACAAATATAGATAGCCAAAAATCCGTTACCACCTACAAAATCCGTTGCTGAAAATGTGATAAACATTAAGGCTATTACCAAAACAGGATAGAGTCCTTCAAAACCTAATTGTATATTGTTAATGACAATCTTACTTAGTTTACCAAAACCAAAACCTGCAATAGCACCTAAAATCATTTGCTGAAAAAACATTGGTACTATAGACACCAAGCTTTGATCTTGATTGATTACCAAGGTTAAAAATGCTAAAGTTAGTACATAAGCCATGGGATCGTTACTACCACTTTCGAGCTCTAGAGTTGGTCTTAGATTGTTCTTTAGTGCAATATTTTTTGATCGTAAGATTGAAAATACCGCAGCCGCATCAGTTGAAGAGACAATAGATCCTAAGAGCATACTCTCGTAAATGGTGAAATCTGTGATGTAAAATACAAAAGTACCTAAGGTAATTGCTGTTAAAAACACACCAAGCGTGGATAATGCAAAACCTTGTTTAAGCACTGGTTTTACCGCATCCCAATTGGTATCTAATCCACCCGAAAACAATATAAAATTGAGTGATACAATACCTATGAGCTGTGCCAATTTAGGATCATCGAACTGAATACCACCAATACCATCTGACCCAGCCAACATACCAATTGTTAGGAATAAGAGTAAGGTTGGCACTCCAAACCTATAGGATGTCTTACCCACCACAATACTTATAAAAAGTAATATTGAGCCTACTAAAAGTATATTTTCGGTGGTTAAGTTCATAAGTCTTTATCTCGTTTAAGACAAGACAAATGTAGTGCATTTACAATTGTTGCAATGTGTTGATACCTTAAAAGAATTATAAAATATAATACTGTATTTAAAGTAAAGTTCTTAGCTGTTATTTTACCCTTTTCTATCTTTTATAGTTAAAATCATAGCGATGATAATAAGCACACTAGATGTTATGGATGTCCAAAAGGTTTTGTCTAACTTTTCTAAAGTAATAATATTGATAAGAATTAGAATAACACTGACTATAATTAGAATTACTGGTAAGTTTTTTTTCATGGATTACTAATATTAAAAGCTATTGTTTTTCATAATAGACTTGGTTTCCTTTATCAATTGTAAACTCTTCACTAAGTTTTAGTTTAGGCAATTTAAAAACTTTATCATTTACTGAGTGTTCATCTATTTTATTTAGCGTCATTGTAATTGTCATCATATTAGGTATGATTTTTACAATTTTTAAAGGTAATGCATTAGATAATTTCAAAAATTCAGACCACATGTCGTATTTATGATTACTATATAATTCTGGATCCATTTTCAAATATTCTGAATTAAAATAATATTCATATGTACCCATTTCCCATTCCACAACTACTTTAGAACATTTTATATTCATAACCATGTCTTCAGTATCCTCAACCGTTATTTTTGGACTTATTCCTCTCGTCTCAGTTTGCAAATCTATACCTGCTTTTATAGCTGTAACCAAATCAGATTTTCTATCTATTGTTAAAATTTCATTTCTTTCTGGGTTATATACAACTTTAGTTTTACTATTAGACTGACTCACTAAATAGTTATTATCCTTATAAGTTATCTCCATTTCTTCAAAAAACTGTCCGGTTTCTATTAATTTCTCTTTTGTCATACCAAATTGTTCAGAAAACTTCTCTGCTATCTCAACATCGTTTAGGTAAGTAAGTGTTCCTTCAAAATTTTGACTAAAACTTAAAAAAGGAATTAAAATAGCTAAAGCTAATAAGGTTATATTTTTCATTAATTAAAATAAATATTAGTCGTATCAATAATGGTTTCTTCTATAACCATATGTTCAAAACTCCTTTCATCCCAGAACTTATGTTCCGTAAAAATATCTTTCACCCTAATTGCTTTAGGCTTTTTAGTATAATTATTAATGGTGAATGTAAAATAAAAAAAGCAATCGCATTCACATATTGGGTACTCTCCGTTTTGATTTGGTCTATCAAACTCAACTATTAAAGTGTCATTAACTTCTTCTATATCTTTAAAAACAGCTTGATCCCAACAACAATTTACTATATAACCGAATTTAACAAATAAGTCACTTTTACTTTTAGTTGTTGAAACACCAATTGAGTCTATTCCGCAATTCGTTCTACATTCAGAAACTTTGAAGTTTTCAATTCTTTGATTTAACGGTTTTATATTCTGCTTTTTACACGAGACTACAAAAATTGCAATAAATAATATTACGAGTATATTCTTCAATTTATTCAAAAGTTTAGTAACCTAAATATTATTGGGTTTTGATAAATATGTATTTTCAGTTCCCATTGAATATTTTAACGCTTTTGCATTAACCACAAACCTTGATTTGTCACTTATAGTTTTAACCCAAGCTAAGGCACTTCCAGACTTATGCCCTACCACACACGTTAATAACATATAATCATTATTACCAGGCACCTCAGCTAACATATACTCATAGAAATTATCCTCTTTCTTAGTAAAATTTAGTCCTATTTCGTATTGACGAAACCTTGTTCCTTTGTAAAACTCTTTGTCATTATCTATATCCTTTAAAGGTATTATTTCATCAACTATTCCCATTTATTGATTTTTTTTCCTTTTTACTATATCAATGGCTTAAAACCTCCATAAACCATTCTACTAGCATCAAAAATTAATCGTTTTGGATTAATTAATGGTGCTACTAAATCTGCCATCCTAGGGTCTTCTGGTACATTTTTATTTGCCAAATCTCGTACATCTTTTGATGGAAACACTACCCAACCAAATATTACAACCTCATCGTCTTTTGTTTGTAGAGTTTCGGTAAAAGATTTTACACCTTCTAAAGTTAATTCATCTCCAATATATTCAAAATAAGCTAAGGCACCATGCGCTTTCCAAATCTCTGCGACTTGCTGTGCAATGACTTTATAGTCTTCTATATACTGTTTTGGTATTGGAAAAACAAAGCCGTCTATGTAGTTTGCTTGACTGTTTTGGATGTTAGGCATTTTATGATTGATGGTTTTGATTATCTGTTACAAAAGAGAAATTATAGATTTCTATATCACGTACTAATTTATTCATTTTGAAATAAGTTAATTGTATAATCTAAGAGTTCTTTACCACCATACTTTCCATGTCCCGGAACAATAATTTTTACGTTAGGATATTCTAAGCTAACTTTTTCTACAGTATTAGACCATTCGCTGAGATTTGCATCACCTAAATATCCTTTTTTGGCATTAATTCCTTTCATCAAACATCCACCAAACAGAATACTCTTATATGGATAATAGCCAACTATATTATCCTTTGTATGCCCTTCTCCAAAATATTTTACAATAACTTCTTTATCACCAATTTTGAAAACAAGAGTATCTTTAAACCCATTTTGAGGAACCTCATAATTTTTTTCTTTAGCAAATTTTATAGTCTTATAATATGAATATGAAGGAATTTGATACTTATGAAAAATCTTCAATCCTCCCAAACAATCGTCATGAAAATGTGTAGGAATGATCGCTGTAATTTTTGAGTGAAGTGTTTGGTCAATCCATTTTATTAGTTCTTCTGAACTATCATTATCTATTGGAGTATCAAAGATTATTGTTTCTTTTTTATTACCTATTACTAAGCCATTACATGGAACTTTACCATAATTTTTAGATCTCAAAAAAGATGTGTGAAGAAAAACATTTTCAGAAACTTGAACAATAATCAAATTTTCGGATTCATAAATTGTTTTAGATGTGAGCTCATTATTTTTATGAGAACTACAACTTGATATAACTATTGAAATTAAAATTATCAATAGTGTTTTTATTTTCTTTTTCATTTTAATAATATTTTAATAGCTGATGTTTAGCTATTAATTTTTATAAAAACACTTGATTCTTAATAAGATTAGCTTATAACCTTTTTATTTTCTTTCTTCATAATCTCTTACTGTCATTCTTATTTCCTCTGGACTCATCTGATTACCGCAATAACGACAAATTTCAGCTTCAAGTTTAATTGATTCTTTACATTTGTTACATTGTTTTCTTGGGTCAATTCCGTATCTCAAAATTAAGTATGCAATCCAACCTGTCATTGGGTGTATGCCAAAAAGCATCCAAAGTTTAGAAACTTTTTTAATCCTTGCCCATTTTAAGCCAAACCAAATTGGGATAATCCAAAGGAAGGTTATTATTAGTATAACAATTACTAAACTAGTTAAGCCACTAAATGTGTTTTCCATAAAACTTTTAATTTACTTATAGAGTGTTCATTTACTCATCATCCAATTTATCAAGTCTTTTTTATCTACAATAGACCAACTATGAGGATGTCGTTCTCCACTTGCCCTATATCCTTTGTTTTTTGTAGCAATATACTCAACATTCTTGTAGCCTTTATCATTCAAACTTTTGGATAATTCTTTGATGTAAAATGCATTTGTTTGATCATAATCTGCCATGCGGTTTTCTTTCCACCAAAGCGTATCTGGTTCTGTATAAAGTCTGATTTTTGTTGATTTTAATTTTCTTAAATTGGAGGTGTTATCAGTTTTTAATGTAAATACAGATTTGTCTTCATAATTTTTAATATCACCCTTAGGGTTTCCTAAACTATCTCCCAAAGTTGCTATTAACCATTTGCTTTCTTCAACTGATGTTTGTGAAAAATTTCGTTTTATATTTTTTTCTGAAGACTGATATAAGGCAACTAAATCTATTGGTGAATCTACTATAAAGACTCCTTTGGGGTCGATGTAGAACTGTTTCCTACTGACTATAAAGTCACTTATTAAAAGGCTTACAACTCCTCCGCTTGAGAAGCCACCAATATAGATATTATCGGTTGGTAATTGATTTTGTACAATTATGTTTTGTAAACTTTTTGCTAGTTGGTACTTTTCACTTTCCTCAAGCCACAACTTTTGATTAAAATTAGATAGTATTACAGCAATACCGTTTTGTCTTGTAGTATCTAATATTTTAAATTCTCTCTTAATATCTTCTGCGACTTCAGGGTAACCACCAAATAAAATTAAAACAGCTTTAATTTCCTCCTGTGGTATATAAAGTTCGTAATCTTCCTTTATGATTTTGGTAAACTCTGAATTATCAGAAATTACTGGTTCTTTTTTTTCTTCACTTTGTCTACAGGAAATAAACGTGCAAAGAATTAGGACAAATATTATTGATGCTCTTTTCATTAATTAGCCTACTAAAACTGTAACACTTGACTTTTTGCCTCTTCAAATTCTGTCATCATATTCTCTACAATTTCAGCAACAGGTTTTATATCATGAATTAAGCCAGCTATTTGTCCGATTTCGAGTTCACCATCTTCTAAATCTCCTTCAAACATACCACGCTTGGCTCTCGCTCTGCCTAAAAGTTCCTTGAGTTGCTCAGGTGTGGGAGCGGTTTTATATAGCTCTTGTACCTCATTAAAAAACTTATTTTTTATAAGTCTTACAGGTGCTAGTTCTTTTAGTGTAAGTTGTGTATCTCCTTCTTTAGCATCAACCACGACTTGTTTAAAAGCTTGATGTGCTGAAGATTCTTCACTCGCTACAAATCGGCTACCAACTTGTACTCCATCTGCACCCAAAACCATACATGCTAACATGGCCTTACCTGTAGCAATTCCACCAGCCGCAATCAATGGAATTTGCAAGTACTCCTTTACCATAGGAATAAGCGTTAGTGTTGTGGTTTCATCTCGTCCATTGTGGCCACCTGCTTCAAAACCTTCAGCAACTACTGCATCAACGCCTGCCTCTTGTGCTTTAAGAGCGAATTTCAAACTACTTACTACATGCACTACTGTAATTCCTTTGTCTTGTAACCATTTGGTCCAAGTTTTTGGGTTTCCGGCAGAAGTAAAAACTATTTTCACATCTTCTTCAACAATAATGTTCATGATTTCTTCAATGTTTGGATATAACATTGGCACATTTACACCAAAAGGGTGATCTGTTGCGGCTTTACATTTTTGAATATGTTCGCGTAGCACATCTGGATACATGGAACCTGCTCCGATAAGCCCTAATATACCTGAGTTACTTGCAGCTGAGGCGAGTCTCCAACCGCTGTTCCATATCATTCCTGCTTGTACAATTGGATATTTTATATTGAAGAGTTCTGTGATTCTGTTTGTCATCTTTAGTTTTATTTAGAGTATGAAGATATTAATATTCTTAAATAAGTGCACCTTATTTAAGGTATAATATATCAAACTCCACTATCTAAGGACAAGTTCTTCGATAAGCTCAATTCGACGCTAAAAGTTTTATTTAAGAATGAATAAACTTATAAGTTTTTGAGTGATTTCCTGTAGAAATTTTCAAAAGATAAATTCCTGATGACAAACTAGAAACATCAATGGTGTTGGATTCTGAAGTTAAGTCTGTTTGCAATACTTTTTGACCTAATTGATTATAGATTTTGAGCTCTACTTCTGTAAATTGTGTTGATATTTCAACATGTAAGTTTGTTTGCACTGGATTAGGATAAAAGCGAAAATCTTCCAATACAGATTCTTCCAAACTCAACGTTCTTGCTAATGCTAAATCAGGAATACCATAACCTAAAAAGTTATCTGGAGAGGTATATTGCGATGCCGATTGCCTTACATATTCCATTACTTCAGTTGGTGATGCCTCAGGTATAGCTTGCCATAACGAGGCAATACCACCACAAGCAATTGGCCCACTAAAGGATGTACCATTATTTTGAACAATATTATCATTCTCACTAATGACGTATGCAGCTCCTCCACGAGCTACTACATCTGGTTTTTGATAGCCAACTTGTGCACTGCTACCTTGTGAACTGAAGGCTACATAATTTTCAGCAGCATCTACAGCACCTATTGATAAAACATCTGGTGAATCTGCTGGAGCTCCTACCGTTTGCCAAGATGTCGCACCTGAATTACCAGCACTCACTACGACTAAAATACCTTTTTCCACAGCGATTGATGCTCCACGTGTGATAAAAGCTGTATTTCCGTCCATTTCGGAAGGTGTATAATCGTAATTTGAATTATCAAAAACCGTATATCCTAAAGAAGTATTTATCATATCTACTCCCAAACTATCAGCGCGTTCTGCAGCTTCTACCCAATACATTTCTTCAACTGGCATTTCACTAGTAACATCTTCTGTGATGAATAAATAATAAGAAGCATCTGGTGCCGTCCCAACATATTGATCTTGAACGAATCCTGCCATAGTACTCAAAACTTTTGTTCCATGGGAACTCGATGTATTAGCATACACATCAGGATTACGATTTACAAAGTCGTACCCACCCAATAAATCGTTGTTATCTCTTAGACGTTGAAAACCTGACATAGTATTCACATTCGGAAAACCTGCGTCCATTACAGCAATAGTAATACCTTCACCTGTAAAATTATCCAAGTGCAAATCGTCAGCATTGATCATCTCAACCTGATTTTGAGTATCACCATAATTGAAAACTATGGCTTCGTCTTCAATATTAGTTTTATCTTGGACCGTGAAGGGACGCGACACTGTATCTAAACTATTATCTGCAAAATCTATACTATCTACATAAGGGAGATTAAGTAAGTCGTTAATGCTTTGTACATCGTTTCCTCTTACATAAACAGCATTAAACCATTTTGACTTCGCTAAAACCAAGATACCTGGCTGTGTTTTTAAATCGGTTATGTAGGGTTCGTGAACTGGTACATCTCGTGAGTCAATGACCACACCATGATTTTGTTTTCGGTCTATTGCCTTTTGAGTTAATATTGACAGTGGGTTTGCTAAAGCTGTAGCCTCATTTGGTTTATCAGTAAAATATACCCAAGCATCTTCTTGTGCTTGCATATTTATGGTAAAAAGAAACACACAAAATAGAAGTAAATTTTTAACCATAGCTTTTCTTTTATTGCAATTTACGGATTTGTGATAATATACTTAAAAATCATAAAATAATGATACATTCCTTATCACAAAGGACATTAAGATATCACCCCAGAACCCAATAATTCATCATTATTATACCAAGCAACAAACTGACCTTCAGTAATGGCAGACTGTTTGTTTTCAAATTCCACATACAAGCCTGATGGCACTTTATGAAGTATAGCCTTTTCTAAAGGTTGACGATAACGAATTCTTGCCATAACATTCATTGTTTCTCCTTCATTGAGAGCTAGATCTTCACGAATCCAATGCAATTCGTCATTACTTACAAAAAGTACGTTTCGCAGTAAACCTGGATGGTTTTTCCCTTGACCTGTGTAGATAATATTATCTTCTACATCTGTTTCTATGACAAACAGAGGTTCTTTTGTACCACCAACTGCCAAACCTTTACGCTGACCTTTAGTAAAATAATGTGCTCCTTGATGTTTGCCTACAACTTTTCCATCAGCTAAGTTATAGACTGGTTTTTGGGCCAAGAATTGTAATTCGTTTTCTTTCGTGTCAAAGTTAGGTACACTTTTATTATACACATCTAAAGATTCTTCAACCTCAACAATAACACCTTCTTTAGGCTTTAATTGTTGTTGTAAGAATTCTGGAAGACGCACCTTACCAATAAAACATAAGCCTTGGGAATCTTTCTTTTCAGCCGTAATTAAATCTTGTGCTTTGGCAATTTCCCTAACTTCAGGTTTAGTTAATTCGCCTATAGGAAACAAAGCTTTCGTTAATTGTTCTTGAGATAACTGACATAAAAAATAGGACTGATCTTTATTATTATCTACACCTGCCAAAAGCTGATGGATTTCTTTTCCTTCTTTTTCAATAGTAGCTTTACGGCAATAGTGACCTGTAGCGACATAATCGGCTCCAAGTTCCATGGCGATGTCCATAAAGACATCGAATTTTATTTCACGATTACACAATACATCAGGATTTGGTGTGCGTCCTTTTTCGTATTCATTGAACATATAATCTACAATACGTTCTTTATATTGAACACTTAGATCTACGGTTTGAAACGGAATACCCAATTTATCTGCCACCAACATGGCATCATTACTATCTTCTAACCAAGGACACTCATCTGAAATGGTTACGGAATCATCATGCCAGTTTTTCATAAACAAGCCAATAACTTCATAGCCTTGCTCTTTTAATAAGTAAGCTGCAACGCTAGAATCTACACCACCTGAAAGTCCTACTATAACTCGTTTCATATTAATTGACCTGATTATTTTTACGCTTATATACTCATCTAAATTGAACTAGTTAAAAAGATGAGCAATACCTTTGTCTGAAAAACATCGGCAAAATTACAAAATAAAAAAAGCAATCTCAGAAAGATTGCTATACCTAAATGCTATTTAATTCATAGCCTAAAACTATTGTTTAATACGCCGAACCGTTTCATTGGTATGGTCTATTTCCTTGATGAGTTCTCCATCTTCATAATACTTCCAAATACCATGTTTTTTATTCTTGACATACTCTCCTTCTGAAGCAACTTTTCCAGAACCATCATAATTAATAGTTTTCCCTTCTAGTTTGTCATCTTTATAATGAGATACTTTTATTAAGGTACTATCTTCAGAAAACCATTTAGCTTCACCATGAAGCAGTCCGTTTTTATAAAAAGCTTTCTCTGCCATTTGTCCATTTTTATAAAACACGTTTCTCTCACCTTCCAATTTTCCTTCATCATTGAAATTTTCAACAATCATTTTGGCATCAGCATCTTTATGGTAATACACCCATTGCCCAATAAACCTTTTGCCATTCATCTTCCCTTTACTAATGATTTTCTTTGTAGATGCATAAAAGGTAACATCAGCTAGACTATCTTTTTTATTAAATACTCTAATAGCGCTCAACACACTTTTACCTTCTGATAAGGTGTAGTATTTAAAGGTGTCTACTTCCTTTCCATGAACAAACTGGCCTTCGTAACGTTTTTGGTCTGTCTGATAGTAGTTCTTTGTCCATATACCGTGACGTTTTCCGTTTTTATCGAATTGATTTACTGGTTTTTGAGCAAAAACAGTTGTTAAAATTATTGTAAAAAGGAGGGTACAAAACCCTTTTTGTTTAATCATTTTGTAATTTAGTTAAACAAACTTAAAGTTTGCAATGATGAACAATTAATTTTAAAAACTCAAAAAAATGAAAATTATTTCAAAAACTCTCAAATTATTACCAGTATTTCTGCTGGTTTTAGGTTTAACTTCTTGTAGCGATGATGATGATAACAATGGAAATCCTATACAATCCACTACTGTTGTTGACGTCGCATTGGCTAATGATCTCACATCCCTAGCTGCAGCTTTAGAAGCTACGGATTTAGTAACAACCTTACAGGGTTCAGGACCATTTACAGTATTTGCTCCTACTAATGACGCTTTTTCTACATTTTTAACTTCTGCTAATATCGATTTAAATAATCTTACTGCAGATGAAGAAGCTTTAGTTAGAAATGTATTATTAAATCATGTCATTATTGGTGAAAGCTTAAGCTCAACAGATTTAGTCAATGCTGGCTCTGGATATACTAATACAGCTGCAGTAGGTCCGAATGGAGAAAATTTAAGTCTTTATTTTAATACGACAAATGGTGTGATGGTTAATGGCATATCAACAGTATCAGATGCTGATAATACCGCAACAAATGGAACTGTTCATATCGTCGATACTGTTATTGATTTACCAACTATTGGCACTTTTGCAACTTCTAATGACGCATTATCAATACTAGTTGATGCAATTATGTATGCTGATTCTGGAACTCCAACAGTTCCATATCTGGCAACTGTTACAGATTCTGAAGCAGGACCATTTACTGTTTTTGCACCAACTAACACCGCATTTGCTAATTTGTTAACGGAATTGGAAATTTCTGCACTTACTGATTTAGATACTGATACTGTAGACTCCGTACTATTACACCATATAGTAAGTGCTAATGTTCAATCTAATGAATTAAGTACAGGAACAGTAAGTACTCTTGGTGGAGACATTAGTGCAGACACAAGTGATTTTACATTAACTGATGGTAATGGAAGAGAAAGTAATATTGTAACAACTCTTGTAGATATCCAAGGTATTAATGGTGTTGTACATGTAATTGATACTGTAATATTACCAACTTCAAACTAAAAGTAAGAGGTCAAACCTCATTTTTATATTGATTGATTAAGTTAGTAAAAAACCCAAGCGATATGCTTGGGTTTTTGATTTGTAATCTATTTATATTCTGAATCTAGTTCAGTTAAAATATCAATTTATTTCTTTTTACGACTTTGATTTTGACGTTGTTGTTGCTCAGCTTGCTCCATCATTTCCTTCATCTTTCTTTGGAAACGATTCTCTTTCTTAGGCTTACTCTTTTTCACCTCTATTTTAGCTAGAACTTTCTCTTCGTCAATGATGTAGTTTTTGATGACTAACATAATTCCAATACTAATTAAGTTAGAAATAAAATAATACAAACTTAAACCAGAAGCATAGTTGTTAAAGAAAATGAGCATTAATAATGGTGAGAAGTAAATCATGTACTTCATCATCTTGCTCATATCTGGCATACCTTCTTGTGGCGCAGCTTGCATAGCAGTTTGTTGTCCTGTTGTCATCTTCATGTAGAAGAAAATAGCTATAGCTGCTAAAATTGGGAACAAACTTACGTGATCACCATAAAATGGAATGTTGAAAGGTAAATCTATTACCGAATCATATGAACTTAAATCATCTGCCCACAAGAAGCTTTTTTGACGTAATGCGAAAGCCGTAGGGAAGAACATAAACAAAGCATAGAATACAGGAATTTGCATTAAACCAGGCAAACATCCACTAAGAGGACTTGCACCAGCTTTACTTTGCAATGCCATAGTTTCTTGTTGTGCTTTTAATTTGTTGTCTTTATACTTTTCTCTGATCGCCTCTAACTCTGGCTTAAGAATTTTCATCTTCGCTTGAGATAAGAACTGCTTATATTGCACAAATGATAGCATAATTTTCACCAATACAGTCATTACAATAATTGCAATACCGTAAGGTAAGAAACCACTCAAGAAATTAAATAAAGGAATAAACAAAGCCTTGTTTATCCATCCAAAAATCCCCCAACCAAAAGGAATACTTTTTTCTAAGTCCTTATCATAAGCCTTAAGCGTTTTACTTTCTGTTGGTCCGTAATACAAGCCTAAATTTCTATTGATTTCACCTCCATTGTACGCTAATGGAATTTTAGAGGTGTAAAGCTTCGTATACATTGTATCAACTTCTTCATCCTCAACTAAATCTTTAGAGGTGATCGATACTTTTTTGAATGGTCCATTATCTGTAACCATAATAGAGCTAAAGAAATGCTGTCTGTAAGATAACCATTCTACATCTTCAATAGTTTCTTCATCATCACTAGCTTGAGACAGTTTATCTACTCTATCACCATCATACATGTACGTTAGACGCGTATAACGATTTTCGTAAGTGATGCTTTTTGCATGACGAATTCCTTTCTGTTTCCAATCTAAATCTATTGGTTGTGATGTATTGAAAACACCATTTAAACCTTGAGATTTAATAGAGAAATCTATCATATAATCGTTAGGTTTTAACTCATAACGATATTCTAAGAAAGCTGTTTCCGAAACTTTCAACTTCATAGAAACAACCGTGTTTTCGCCACTTTTTGTTACCGAAGGTTGAAAAGGAAAGTCTTGTGTATTTAATGTTCTATTATCTGAAGTACCAAAAGTAATATTGAAAAGACTGTTGTCGTCTTTTACCAAATAGATGGGCACCGAATCATAATCTACAAACTTCTTAAGTTTCACCTGAGATAATTGTCCACCTTTATTATTGAACTTTAATTCAAAAACTTCAGTTTCTACCGTAGTTTGATCTTCGGAAGCAGAAGGCAAAGTTAATGCATAAGCAAAATCTCCAACTTTATTTTTAAGATCTACAAGTTGTGTTGAGTCTAATTGTTTCGCGTTAGAATAATCTGCAGCTGTGGTTACGAGCGTTTCATTTTGCTTGCTTTGTTTTTTCTCAGCTTCAACTTGCTCTGCTTTTTTCTGCTCTGCAATCTCTTCTTCGGTTGGTTGGTTTTGGTATAAATACCAAATCATTATTCCAAAAATGAGGATAAAACCTATTATGGAGTTGATGTCTAATTTCTTTTCTTCCATCTATTTCTCAGTTTTAGACCTGCCAGATTTTTAAATCTAACAGGTCTTTGTAGTATTTTTGTTGGATATTCAAATGTGTATCCAAAACTATATTTTACGCCAAAGTGGCATATTATTTTTTATTCTTAAACTTTAATGCAGCTTTTACAAAAGCAACAAACAATGGATGCGGATTTGCTACCGTACTTTTATATTCTGGATGGTATTGCACACCAACAAACCAATTATGGCTTGGAATTTCGATAATTTCCACCAATCCAGTTTCAGGATTAAAACCTGTAGCTTTCATTCCTGCAGCTTCGATTTGAGATTTATAAGCTTCATTAAACTCAAAACGATGTCTATGTCTTTCTTTTATGGACTCAGTACCATAAACCTTATAGGCAATACTGTCCTTTACAATGTTACAATCCCATGCTCCCAAACGCATTGTACCTCCTTTATCTACAACATCTTTTTGAGACTCCATTAAGTTTATCACTGGGTTTGATGTCGCTTCATCCATCTCAATAGAGTTGGCATCCTTAAGACCTAATACGTTTCTAGAATATTCAATCACTGCCATTTGCATACCCAAACAAATGCCTAAAAATGGAATATTGTTTTCACGTACGTATCTTACAGCATCGATTTTACCCTCAATACCACGTTCACCAAATCCTGGTGCGACTAAAACACCATCAAGATGACCAAGTTTGAATTCTATATTGTCTTCATTAAGATATTCTGAATGAATTGGCTCTACATTAACCTTTACTTCATTTTCGGCACCTGCGTGAATAAAAGCTTCTAGTATAGATTTGTAAGAATCTTGAAGCTCTACATATTTACCAATTAAACCAATAGTAACTTCACTCTTAGGGTTTTTATGTCTGTCTAAAAATTCGTTCCAGCGTTTTAAATCTGGCACATCACTTTTTAAAGCTAATTTTTCTAAAACGACCTTATCTAAGCCTTCTTCAAGCATTAAGTTAGGCACATCATATATCGTTGAAGCATCAATAGACTGAATTACAGCTTCCTTTTTTACGTTACAAAAACGCGCTAGCTTTATTTTTAATCCATCATGCAATTCGTGCTCTGTTCTACATACCAAGATATCTGCATGTACACCACTTTCCATCAACGTTTTTACACTGTGCTGTGTTGGTTTGGTTTTTAATTCACCTGCTGCTGATAAAAATGGAATCAACGTTAAGTGAATTACCAAAGCATTATTTTCACCCAAATCCCACTGTAGTTGACGTACAGCTTCAATATATGGTAAGGATTCAATATCACCAACAGTACCTCCTATTTCTGTAATGACGATATCATAATCTCCCGAATTACCTAAAATTTGGATTCTATGTTTTATTTCGTCTGTAATGTGAGGAATAACCTGAACCGTTTTACCCAGAAACTCACCTCTTCGTTCTTTATCGATAACACTTTGATAAATTCTACCAGTTGTTACGTTATTAGCCTGAGAAGTCGGTACATTTAAAAAACGTTCATAATGCCCTAAATCTAAATCGGTTTCTGCTCCATCATCCGTAACATAACATTCGCCATGTTCGTAAGGATTTAGAGTTCCTGGATCGATATTAATATATGGGTCTAATTTCTGAATAGTAGTTCTGTAACCTTGAGCCTGCAAGAGTTTAGCTAAAGAGGCTGCTATGATTCCTTTTCCTAGAGAAGAAGAAACTCCGCCAGTTACAAAAATATACTTAGGGTCTGTGGTCATTGTTGCGCTGTTAAACGCAGGCAAATTTACAATAAAAAATCGCTTAAGTACAAGTATAACAATAGCAATCTTAAAGAAAGGTGTTGCATTTTTTTATTTTATTGATAATAAAATCATTACAACAAACTTATCCTTTTTAAAAACATGAAATTTCATTCGTAAAAACTTCTAAAAATTTTTCAAAACTTTTATATCTTTTACACCATGAAAACAACACCTGAACATAATGCACGTATTGCAAAAATGACTTTTTCTTCTGTATACCCACATTATGTCAATAAAATAGAGAAGAAAAATAGAACTGTTGAAGAACTCCACACTGTAATTGAATGGTTAACGGGTTTTGATGCTAAAGCGATAGCAGCACTCATTGAAGAGAAGGTAACTTTTGAAACTTTTTTTGAAAGAGCTGAACTAAACCCAAAAGCAGAACTAATAAAAGGTGTAATTTGTGGTTACCGAATTGAGGATATTGAAAATCCACTTACCAGAAAAACTAGATATTTAGATAAAATAGTAGATGAGTTGGCTAAAGGAAGAAAACTCGATAAAATAATGCGTAGCGCTTAAAGTCTTAGCGTTTAAATTCTCTTTGAATATTATAAATCAATTCTTCTAAACCATTGATTTTAATATCATGCATTTGTAGCATCATTCGTCCAAGTTTTCCTTCTGGGAATCCCTTTTGTTTAAACCAAGTGTAATAATATTCTGGTATTGCCACTAAGTATTCACCCTTGTATTTACCGAAAGGCATTTTGTAATGGGCGAGTTCAATTAACGCTTCTTTACTTCCTTCCAATGTTATTTAGACTTAAATTGTTCTAACTTCATTAACTCTTCGGCTATAAAATTCTCCCAATGGTTCTGAACTGCTTCATTTATAGAATGGTCCGTCTCCTCATCATAGCGTTTTTGAGTTTTGTTCAACTCATTGTTTATTGAGGTGTGAAGTCCGTTAAGTTGTTTTTTGATATTTCGGTTTGCTTGTAGATTGCTTATTTTCTCTCGAAACTTTCGAGCGTACAACTCAGTAATATCAAAATGTAATTGCTCGTGTCTTAAAATAAGATCACTACACTTTTCTTTAAAATACCAAGATTTATTCGGATAGAAATGTGACTCAACCGTAGTTGAAAAATCTACAACTCTTTTATCTGAAGTTTTAATTGAAAATCCAAAAGTTATTCCTGAAGCTGTTAAAGCTACAGCATCAGACTTTTGATTTGGTTCTGCTTTAAAATCTTTCCATGTTAATTTTTTAGTTTCACTCCAAGAGATTACCTCTTCATCAGGATTGTTCCCAATAAACAACAACATTATGATGAAAAGGTATTTAATCTGCATATGGGTTTAACGTAAAATGAATAGCTAATATTTTATCCTAATTAGCCTTTACTATTCTAAGATCATCATATTTTACGATATAAACTGCTTCATTAACATAACCGCCAAACATAGATCTATTATATCTAAACTTGTTTTCTACATACTCTGTTTCTATCGTATCATTAGAAGCTTCATACAAATTTTCTGCTGATGCCAAACGCAATAATAAATCTAGAGTAATATCAAATCCTCTCGCTACATATTTGCTTGGCGATACACCATAGGCCTCACGATATTTAGAAACAAAACCATTTGATTTAGACTCATCAAAATCTTTCTTAACAGATGGATAATGGAATTTTAGGTTTGACAAATGATAGTTATCAATATTCTTTCCTTCAAAAGCCTTGTTTCTATCTAAAGTTACTAAAACTATTTCTGACTTATTATTAGTTTGCCCATTTAGCATACTAATAACACTTGATGCAAAAGAGTTACTTGTAGTTTGTAGAAATACTACTGTTTTACCTACAGGGAAAACATTTTGTAACTCTGTTGGATAAATGAAATAAGCATCTTTCGTTGCATCCTTTTTATCCATTCTCGAATAAATAATTTTTGCTGTCGGAAAATCATTTTTCAGTGCTTCACTAGAACTTCTATGTGCCTGATCTGAAATAATAACCACCTTTGTTTTAGAACTATCTGCCTTAACAAAATCTATCATTGCTTGACGTAACAATTTGTCTTCCGGAACAGATTGAAAAACATTATTATACAGATTCTTTGGTTTATTCATAGCAGCAACAACAGGAACTCTATCAGTTTTTAAAGTTGAAGCTACTCTATCGAAACTATTTTCTTCCATAGGTCCAATGATAGCATCGTAATCCGAAAAGTCATTGTCTTGTAAAAGTTCTCTAGTTTTTGAAGGTTGGTATTGTGTATCAAATACTTTTAACTCCGTAGAAATACCTAATTGTTTCGCAGAATCTAATGCCATTGTAACTCCTTCATGAAAATCTAAAACAATTGAAAGCAACTTACTTGTCCTAATCATTTCCTTTGCCTCTTCGATAGAATCTGTATCTATTCTATCTAAACGATAGGGCATCATTAACGCTAATTTTTTAGTTTTAAAATTCGTTAAATTAGACTTAAGGTTAGTAATATTTACATCTTTAACATCAACAGAAACATCAGCATCTGCAGGTACTTTCAAAATCATTCCAGCCTTTAAACCAGATTCCTTTAATTCAGGATTGAGTTTTTCTAATTCTTCTTGTGTAAGACCTAACTTAATTTTTAATCTGTAAAATCCTTCTTTTGGTAAAACTTCATAATAACCAAAAGTTGGCTCTATAGCTTTTTCCTCTTCATTCTTAATATTTGGAACATTAAGCTCATCACCAGGTTGAATGACTTCATTCATATTTGGGTTTAAAGCTTCTAACTCTTCTACCGTAATACCAAATTTGTATGCTATTCTCCATTTACCTTCAGAAGGCTGAACTTTGTATTTCTTAACTGTATTGTTTAAAGTCTGTTTAGATACAATCGTTCTATATCTAGGAATTTTGATTTTATCTCCTTTCTTTAAATTTTCAGAATACAAAAATCTGTTTGCTTTCTTTATGTCGTCTTCACTAACATTATATTCTTTAGACAAACCATAAAGCGTTTCTTTACGCTTTACTTTATGAGTTTTGTAACCGATAAGCTCTTTAGTTTCTGCTTCAATAGGATCATTCTTTACCTTTGACGTAGGAATTATTAAAACTGTATTAGGCTTAAAATTTGTTTTAGCATCAGGGTTTAATGCGTAAATATCAAAAGGAGTTACCAAGTATTGTTTAGCAATACTTTCTATAGTTTCACCTTCTTTAACCTTATGCTCTTTGTAATTTTGTGCACTTGCATAAATTGAAAATGCAATTAAAATAACAGTTATAATATTCTTCATATATCTATGTTGCTTATATAAATTTAAGAAACCGAAAATCTGTATCAGTCACTTACTATTCCCATTCTATAGTTGCTGGTGGTTTAGAACTAATGTCGTACACTACTCTATTAACACCTTTCACCTTATTTATAATTTCATTTGAGGTTTTTTGTAAAAACTCATATGGTAAATTTACCCAGTCTGCTGTCATTCCATCCGTACTTTCTACCGCTCTTAAAGCTACACATTTTTCGTAAGTACGTTCATCACCCATTACACCAACACTATTAACTGGTAGTAGCATTGCTCCTGCTTGCCATACTTTGTCGTACAAATTCCAAGAACGTAGGTTATTGATAAAAATAGCATCTACTTCTTGTAATATACGTACTTTCTCTGGTGTTAGATCTCCAAGAATCCTAATGGCCAAACCTGGACCAGGAAATGGATGACGACCTAATAATAGTTTATCCATATTCATGGAAGCACCTACACGTCTTACCTCATCTTTAAATAACGTTTTTAATGGTTCTACCACTTTTAGTTTCATAAAGTCTGGTAAACCTCCTACGTTATGGTGACTTTTTATCGTTGCACTTGGACCTCCTGTTGCTGAAACACTTTCAATAACATCTGGATAGATTGTACCTTGTGCCAACCATTTTACATCCTTAATAAGATGCGCTTCATCATCAAAAACCTCAATAAACACACGACCTATAGTTTTTCTTTTCTCCTCTGGGTCGCTCTTTCCTGCTAAAGCATCCAAAAAGCGTGCCGAAGCATCTACACCTTTAACGTTTAATCCCATGCCTTCGTATTGATGCAATACATCTTCGAACTCATTTTTTCTAAGTAAACCGTTGTTAACGAAGATACAGTAAAGGTTTTCTCCAATAGCTTTATGCAATAACATTGCAGCTACAGACGAGTCTACTCCACCAGACAAACCAAGAACCACTTTATCATTTCCAAGTTTTTCTTTTAATTCATCAACAGTTTCCTCCACGAAAGACTGTGGAGTCCAATCTTGCTCTACTTTGGCTATTTTAATTAAGAAGTTTTGTAATAATTGATGACCATCTGTTGAATGGTACACTTCTGGATGAAATTGAATCGCATAGGTATCTTCACCTTCAATTTTATAAGCGGCATTCTCCACATCTGATGTACTTGCCAATAAAACGCCACCTTCTGGTAGTTTCTTTATTGTATCGCTATGGCTCATCCAAACTTGGCTACCTTCATGAATATTTTCAAAGAAATCTTCTTCAGGTTTTACATAAGCTAAATTAGCTCTACCATACTCTCGTGTATTAGATTCTGCGACTTCACCTCCTGAAAAATGTGCCAAATATTGTGCTCCGTAACAAACTGCAAGCATAGGCTTTTTCCCTCTTATTTCTGAAAGATCTGGATGTAAAACATCTTCACCTCTTACAGAATTAGGACTTCCTGAAAGAATTACTGATTTGTAGCTCTCTAAATCGGTTGGAATTTTATTGAATGGATGAATTTCACAATAGATATTCAACTCTCTAACTCGGCGTGCAATAAGCTGTGTGTACTGCGATCCGAAATCTAAAATAAGGACTTTGTTGTGTTGCATGTGCAAAAATAACAATTGCTTTCAGATTGAAGATTTACCAATTGCTATTTTTTGAATATTTTTTTTAACGACTTATTTACAAGGTAATTATTGTAAATTCATTTTGAAGTGGTTGCAAGGCTTTCATCAACTCAGGAATTAATTCATCGCCAAATTCTAAGTATAATTCCGAGAAATTAGTGTTACGTTCTTGTAGGCTTTGCCCAGGAAATAACTCTTCTTGCAATTCTGTACAACGCTCTATTTCATCAGCTAATTTTTTCTTTTGAGCTTTAAGCAAACGTTTTTCAAGATGTTTTAAGCCTTTTATTTGTTTTACCTCTTGTGCTTTTACGGCACCTAAAAAAGATTTATCGGTTTGTTCTGCTAATTGATGTAAATCCTTAAACTGCTGTTCTAAATGCTGTATTTGTTCTGAAAAATCAATATCGATGTTTGAAATTTTTCTAACCTTTTTATTGATAAATGAACTTCTGTTTAAAAATAAGTCCGCATCAGAAATATTTAGTTTTTCTAATTTTTGTGCTTGTTTTTCTGTTTTCACCAAAGCTGAATTACGTAATAATAGCATTGGAAAAGTAACATTTTGAGCTTCAAAATTAGATTTTAACTGTAACCAATAAATCATTTCTCCACCACCACCTATGTAGCATAAATTTGGCAAAATCACTTCTTGATATAACGGACGCATAATGACATTTGGCGAAAAACGTTCAGGATATTCATTGAGATGCGCTATCAATTCTTCTTTAGTCCACTGAAATTGTGAATCCAAAACCGAAAACACACCATCTATCTCAACAATACGCTCACGCAAACCTTCATGAATATAAAATAAATTAATCTCTCTAGGATTTACTTGAATTTTCAACCCTAAATCTTCCAAAATTTTATTGGTTTCTGAAACTGCTTTAAAAGCTGGTTGCTCAAACAGTTCCTTTTGCATTTGCGGAATAAACAAACGCTTTAATTCTCTATCATCAGCATCAATTATAACCAATCCATGATCTGCAAAAAGTTCGTTTGCTAAATATCGTGTAGCATCTGCTAAGTTTTCGTGATTGAGATAAGCATTTTTAAACCAAGTTTTTAGTTGTTCAGCAAATTTACCAGAACCAAATTCAGCCGAAATAACTTCAAAAACATCCTCTAGTCCTTTTGTATTAAAATGACCAACAGCGCCTGTTTGCTTAGAATTCCACTGTATTTTTTTGCCTTTAAAATTGAAATAATTGATTTCCTCAAAATCATGATCTTCCGAAGCCATCCAATATACTGGTACAAAATTGTAATCAGGATACGTTGATTTTAATTCTTCAGTGAGATTTATAGTTGAAATAATCTTATAAAGAAAATACAAAGGCCCTGTAAACAGGTTAAGTTGATGACCTGTGGTTATGGTAAATGTATTTTTTGATTTTAAGCTTTCAATATTATTTAAAGTTAATTGAGAAGCCTCAATATTAGCATATTGATTTACCAAAGTTTCAGAAAGTACCTTTCGACTAGATTCTGAAACATGTTCAGAATGATACTTTTCCTCTATCTGAGCTTTAAAATTTTCCAAAGTTGGAAAACGATTATATAATGGTTTAAGCTCAGCTTTTTGATCTAAATAATCACAAATAAAATCAGAAAAATATCCGGTTGCTCTAAACGGAATACAGTCGGTTGGCATACAAATAATAATTATGGCATAAAGATAAGGTACTTCTATTTTTTAACTGCTAATTTTTAGTTAATTCAGAATCCCTAACTATCTTTACTAGCTTTTCAACCAAAAAACAAGTGTATTACATGCAAAAGTTTCTCCTTATCTTTTTTGTTCTAATCTGTAATCCAAGCTTATTAACAGCTCAAAACTTACAATCACCAAGTGATTTTTTAGGCTATGATATTGGCACACAATTTAGCAGACACCACCAAGTTGTAGATTATTTTAAATCTGTTGCCGACGCTGTTCCTAATCAAGTAAAACTAGAACAATATGGCACTACCAATGAGCGCAGGAAGCTCATGTTAGCTTATGTGTCTTCTGAAGAAAATATCAAAAACTTAGAAACCATCCGTGAGAATAATTTAAAAAACACAGGACTTTTAGATGGAGAGCCTACAAATATTGATGTTGCTATTGTTTGGTTAAGCTACAACGTTCATGGTAACGAAGCATCTAGCAGTGAAGCTGCGATGCTTACACTATACAAATTACTTACCGAGAGAAAAGATCTACTTGAAAATACCATAGTGATTATTGATCCTTGTCTTAATCCTGATGGAAGAGATCGTTACGTTAATTGGTATAACAAAACAGCAAGTCAACCTTACGATACAGACGTACAAGCCAGTGAACATAATGAACCTTGGCCTGGCGGACGACCAAACCACTATCTTTTTGACTTGAATAGAGACTGGGCTTGGGCTACACAGGTTGAAACTCAACAACGCTTAGAAAAATACAATAAATGGATGCCACATATTCATGTCGATTTTCATGAACAAGGGCCAAATGAACCCTATTATTTTGCACCTGCAGCAGAGCCTTTTCATGAAATTATTAGTGATTGGCAAAGTGATTTTCAGACACAAATAGGACAAAACCACGCCAAATATTTTGACGCTGAGGGTTGGTTATTCTTTACTAGAGAGCGTTTTGATTTATTTTATCCAAGTTATGGAGATACTTATCCAACTTATATGGGATCTATTGGTATGACCTACGAACAAGGCGGTCATGGTATCTCAGGTTTGGGCATCCTAAATGATGAGAGTCACGAACTAACTCTTGTTGAGCGTTTAACCCATCATACTACAACAGGACTTTCAACTGTTGAAATCGCTTCGAAAAATGCTTCAAAACTAAATACAGAATTTGCTAAGTTCTTTAATAATTCAGATTTAAAATACAAGAGCTATGTTTTAACAGGAAATGAAGATAAAATCAATAGCTTAAAAACATTGCTCAACAAGCATGATATTCAGTTTGAAAATGCCAACAGCACCAAAGTATCTGGTTATAATTACAAAACTGGTCAACAAGGGAGTTTCACAGCTGATGCGAATTCATTAGTTGTGCATACCAATCAACCTAAAGGAAAAATGGTTAAGGTACTTTTTGAACCGAACGCTAAACTTACAGATTCCCTTACGTATGATATTACAGCTTGGTCTATTCCTTATGCTTACGGATTGGACGCTTATGCAAGCACATCAAAAGTTTTAAGTTCTAAATTGATGGAACGCCAAACAGTTCAAACCCTAAATGATGCTTATGGCTATGTTAGCAAATGGAATTCTATGAACGATGCTAAATTTTTAGCTGAATTACTAAAACAAGATTTCAAAGTTCGCTTTACCGAAAAACCATTCAGTTCTAACGGTTCTAAATTTGATCGTGGATCTCTAATCATCACTAAAGGAGACAACAAGCACATTAAAGATTTTGTCTCGAAATTAAATACCGTAGCACAAGAGTTTACACAGCCTTTAACTGAAATCACCTCTGGATTTTCGCAAATGACACCAGATATTGGTTCGCCTGACATTAAATTGGTGAACAAACAAAAAGTGGCTGTACTTTCTAATGAAGGCACATCATCGCTAAGTTATGGTGAAATTTGGCATTTCTTTGAGCAACAATTACAATATCCGTTAACATCGATTCATACTGATGATCTTAGCGAAACTAATTTAAGCAAATACAATGTTCTAATCATTCCAAATGGGTATTACGGAAAAGTTCTGAATGATGATACTATGTCTCAAATTAAAGACTGGGTTAGCGACGGCGGAAAAGTTATTGCCATTGATGGTGCTTTGAGAAATTTTGCTGGTAAAGACGGTTTTAGTCTTAATTACAAACCTTCGGAAAGCGAAGACACAGATGATAACTTAATTTCTTATGCTGATCGTGAACGTGAATATACCAACAACCTAATTACTGGTGCAATTTTTAAAACCAAAGTAGACAACACACACCCAATGGCTTTTGGTTATGACAGTGAATACTTCACGCTTAAATTAGGAAGTTCAGCTTACAGTCTTTTAGATAGTGGTTACAATGTAGCTTACCTCAATGACGCTAAAGTATATTCTGGTTTTGCAGGAAAAAAAGCACTTGCAGATTTAGGAGATACGCTAGTATTTGGTGAAGAGCGCATGGGAAGCGGTAGTTTTATCTATTTTGTAGATAACACCTTATTTAGAAGTTTTTGGGAAAACGGAAAATTATTTTTTGTGAACTCCGTTTTCTTTGTGAACAACAATACTTTTGAACTGTAAATTGTTTCTGTCTGGTTGAGTGCAGTCGAAACCATGATAGTTTGTATGAAAAATACATTTCGACAGGCTCAATGTGATATAACATTTTAATTATACTTAATCAATCAAAATACATTATGAAACCAATTAAATCCTTACTTCTAAGTTTTTTTGTTTTAGTAGCTTTTTCAGCATGTAAACAAAACGAAACTAAAGAAACTACACCTGAATTTAAAGTCGATTTTGAAAAATTCACTTTAGATAATGGTTTACAAGTTATACTACATGTAGACCGCTCAGATCCTGTTGCAGCTGTTGCTTTAACAGCTCATGTTGGCTCTGCAAGAGAAAAAGAAAACAGAACTGGTTTTGCACACTTATTTGAGCACCTTTTATTTTTAGAATCCGAAAATTTAGGTAAAGGAGGTTTAGACCAAATGAGTGCACGAATTGGCGGTTCTGGCGCTAATGGTTCTACCAATAGAGATCGTACCAATTATTTTCAAACGGTTCCAAAGGACGCTTTAGAAAAAATGATTTGGGCTGAAGCAGATAAATTAGGTTTCTTTATTAATACCGTTACCGAACCTGTTTTAGCAAAGGAAAAACAAGTCGTTAAAAATGAAAAACGCCAAAGTGTAGACAACAGACCGTACGGACATACTTCGGCTGTTATTAACAGTAATCTATATCCTGAAGGTCATCCATATAGTTGGGAAGTCATTGGTTCTCTTGAAGATTTACAGAATGCCACATTAGCTGATGTCAAAGAATTTTACAGACGTTGGTACACTCCAAACAATACCACTTTAACGATTGCTGGTGATATTGATGTTGAACAGACTAAAGCTTGGGTTAAAAAATATTTTGATGAAATTCCACGAGGTGAAGATATTCCTAAAATGGAAAAGCAACCTGTTAGCCTCAAAAACTCTAAGCGTTTATATTATGAAGATAATTTTGCACGCTTACCTAGCCTAACATTGACTTGGCCTGGAGTACCAGAATACGATAAAGATTCTTATGCTTTGAGTATTTTAACGGATTATCTATCTAACGGAAAAAAAGCACCGCTAAACAAAGTGCTAGTTGACAATCAAAAATTAACTGACAATGTATCGTTCTATCAATACAATTCCGAAATTGCTGGTCAGATTATGCTAAACGTTACAGCCTTTAACCAAGTTGACCTTGACGCTGTTGCGAATGCCATAGAAGATGGTTTTAGAGATTTTGAAATGAACGGCATTTCTGAAGCTGATTTAAAACGTATAAAAGCAGGACAAGAAACTGAATTCTACCAAGGCTTATCTAGTGTTCTTGGAAAAGGTTTCCAGTTAGCACAATATGAAATTTTTGCTGGTGATCCTGGATTCATTAATCAAGATGTTAAGAATATCCTTGCAGTAACTACTGAGGATATTATGCGTGTTTACAATACTTATATTAAAGACAAAAACTATATCGCTACAAGCTTTGTTCCGAAGGGGCAAATAGACTTGGTGCTTGATAATTCGCAACTTGCAAATATTGTAGAAGAAAAAATTATTGAAGGTGCCGAAGAATCTTTCGACCCAAGTATTGCTGCTACTTATGAAAAAACACCTAGTAGTTTTGACAGAAGTGTTGAGCCTCCTTACGGTAAAAGTCCAGAGTTAAACATTCCAACGGTTTGGAAAAAGGAATTAGATTCTGGTATTAAAGTTTTCGGTATAGAAAACAATGAAGTCCCTTTAGTGGAATTCGAAATTCAAATTGATGGTGGATTAATGCTAGAAAACATTAACAAAATAGGAGTATCTAATCTTATGGCTAGTCTTATGACTAAAGGTACCAAAAACAAAACACCTGAAGATTTAGAAAATGCTATTGAAAGTCTTGGAGCCAACATCTATGCCTATGCTACAGAAGAAAATATTGTTATTGCTGGATCTACTTTATCAAAGCATTTTGATGCAACGATGGATTTAGTAACCGAAATTCTTTTAGAACCACGTTGGGATGAAACCGAATTTGAATTAATAAAACAAAGTACTATAAGTAATATCCAAAGACAACAGGCTATTCCAAATAGTATTGCATATAGTCAATTTGCAAAATTACTATATGGAGAGGATAACATTTTAGCTTATAACAGCAGTGGGTCAGAAGATTCAGTAGAAAGCATTTCTATTGTAGATTTAGAAAATTATTACAATACTAATCTTACACCAAAGCTTACTAACATTCATGTTGTAGGCGCTATTTCAGAAACCGCAGTTGTAAAAGCTTTAAACAAAATTAACACCACATGGGAACCAAAAGATGTCGCTATTCCTGAATTAGCATTGCCTTTATATCCTGAAGAATCAATGGTATACTTTTATGATGTACCTGGTGCAAAACAATCTGTCATCCGTTTTGGATATCCTGCACTAAAAGCTACACACAAAGATTATTATCCTGCTTCAGTGATGAATTACCGTTTGGGTGGAGGAAGTTTTGCTTCTCAACTCACACAAGAATTAAGAGAAAGTAAAGGTTATACTTATGGTATTCGCTCGCGTTTTGATGGCACTGCCAACAAAGGGGAATTTGTAATAAGCAGTGGTGTGCGTAGTAATGTGACCTACGAATCGGCAGCTTTAGTGAAAGAAATTCTAGAGAATTATGGTAAAAACTATAATGATGAGGACTTAGAAGTTACCAAAGGTTTTACCATAAAAAGTAGTGCCAGAGCTTTTGAAACTTTAGGTGCAAAGCTGAATATGCTTACGAATATTAGTAATTACGATTACAATGATAACTACGCTAAACAGCAAGAAGAATTGGTTAAAGCTATGACTGTAGCAGATATAAAAGCTTTAGTTGAAAAATACATTAAACCTAACCAGATGATTTATTTAATAGTTGGTGATGCTGCAACACAATTAGATAAGTTGGAAGCTTTAGGTTTTGGAAAACCTGTGTTATTAAACACTGAAGATGTTGAGTAAATGACATACAAAATTCATTTATACATTGTTTTAATCCTTTCGTTTGGACTTACAGGCTGTAATTCCAAACGAGAGGATAAAAAAGCTATTGCTACAAAAGAAATAGTGATCGATAAAAACATTAATTTACTTAATGCTATTGACCCAATCGTAAACGATAGTATTGTAAATGCAATAATAGAAATTCCTGCTGGTACTCTAGAAAAATGGGAAACTAACAAAACAACTGGTAAAATAGAAAGAGATTCTATTAACGGAAAGCCTAGAACTATAAAATACATTGGTTATCCTGGAAATTATGGTATGATACCCAAAACACTACTATCAAAAGAAGATGGCGGTGATGGAGATCCGTTGGACATACTTGTTATTGGTCCTCCTGTAAATCGTGGTGATGTTTTAAAATGTAAAATTATTGGTGTTCTGAACCTTGAAGATGGTGGCGAAAATGATGATAAAATTATCGGTATTTCGGTAAATTCTGACTTATTTAGAGTTAATGATATTGAAGATTTGAAGGAAAATTATAATGGTGTTACAGAGATTATTGAAACTTGGTTCACTAATTACAAAGGCAAAAACATTGTAACAACAAAAGGATTTAAATCAAGAACTGAAGCTATGAAAATTCTCGAAAAGTCATTAGAAGCCTATCGAGTAAAACACAAAAGATAAATTCATCTCAAAATTTGAAAAAACTAATTAAATCAATAATATTATGAAACTCGGAGCATTTTCAGTTAGCCTAGCCGTAAAAGATATTAAAGCCTCAAAAGCATTTTATGAGACTTTAGGGTTTAAAGTTTTTGCTGGCGATTTAGAGAAAAACTACCTTATCATGAAAAACGAATCCACTTTAATTGGTTTGTTTCAAGGCATGTTTGAAAACAATATTTTAACCTTTAATCCTGGATGGGATCAAGATGCTAATACATTAGAAAATTATGATGATGTTAGAGCAATTCAAAAACATCTAAAATCTAATAATATCACTCTGACTTCTGAAGCCGATGAATCCACAACTGGACCAGCGAGTTTAGTGGTTTTAGATCCTGATGGTAATACTATTTTGATAGATCAGCATATTTAAGTGATTTCCTTTTCCATACCATAAAACGGATATTCGCGTTCTGGAAAGTAAATCTCACCTCGGATAAAATAGTGTCGCCTTTTGTAAAACTCTACAACACGTTTATTTTTACTGTAAGCATCTAACCTAATAGATGTAAAGTTATCTTGCTTTGCATATTTTTCCGCAAAATCCATCAAAAGTTTAGCGTAGCCTCTTTTTTGACTCTTTGGATGAATGACCAATCTATGTATTACTAAAACTTTGGCTTGATTAAACTGCCAATCAATAGCCTCATATTCTGCCTCTTGATCTTCACTAATATTTACAGCTCCAATGATTTCATTATTGCTTTTCAAGACATATAAAACATCGCTTTCAATATCATTCCCAATAATTTGGCGTGTCGGGTAATTGTCGGTCCATTGATAAATATTATTATCTTCTAAGGTTTCTTTTGCAGCCTTATAGATTTTGAATAGACTATCTAAATCTGATGCATTTCCTTTTTCAATAGTGAGCTGTTCTTTTTCTGACCGCTCTGTTTCAAAATCATAAATAAGAATACCTTGATTTGTTGCATCTAATTGAGAAACCAATTCGCCTTTTGCATTCCAAGCAGCACTCTGACCTGCACTTACAAAATCATCACAAGTTCCTATACAATTAACCATCATAATTGGCAAACCTTGAGCCTTTGCCATTTTGAAAAAAAATTCACTTGCTTCTTCAATGCCTTTATTTGACTTGGCTACACTAGCCAAGTAAACATCTACTCCCTGCTGAATCGTATTTACAAAATGGTCTTCTTGAAGAGTTTCATAACAAATACCTAAAGCTATTTTCTTTCCTTTTATGGTGAGCATGGTTTGTTTATAACCTGCTAAAAAATAGGGTTCTTCATCTTGATGAAGTAATTGTTTAGAGTAAATGTCTCTTTCTTTATTAGGTTGAAAAATAAGCAAGCTTATGTTAATTCCATTTGTTGTAGTTGTTGGCATACCTACACCTACAACCACTCCATGTTCGTTAGACAACATCTGAAACGGTTCGAATATGTTATCCTCTACTTTGGTGGCCAATGTTTTGGCCAATTGAGGTTCGTAATTAGTGATCGATAACTCAGGAAATATGATAAGGTCTGCTTTGTATACTATCGCTCGCTCAACAAATTTTAAGTGATTAGCAATATTCTCTTGAATATTACCTGCTTTGGATTGAGTTTGAGCTAAGCAGATTTTCATAAATTAAATAACGTCTTTGCCATTAAAGAACTTAAGCATCGTATCTTCTTCTAAAATAGATTCTGTGTATTCTATGATGGTTTCGGAAGTTAAAACTGGACTTTTAACTTGTAACGATCGAAATGTTCCATCTTTTTGAGGTGCGATAAGTATCGTTTTTCCAAAATTAAGATTGAATAATCTGGTATTTATAATAGCATAAGATTCACCTTCAGCAGTATCAAAAGCAACGTAATCTATAGTATTACTTTTCGTCTTTACAAAACCTTGCCCAACATAATCTGGATGATTCCTGGATATGGCTATACTTTTATTTAAATTATAATTTTCAGTATCTAAAGTATCGGTTAACACCAAAAGTTGAAAAAACACTTCATTACCTTTATCATCTAATCTTTCTTTGTTTATTTCGTTTTTCGCAACAAAAAAGCTATTCATTACAACAGTTTTATTTCCTGCTTTAAAGTCTTCATTTGTATTACCTAAACCTTTAAAACTTCCTTCTCCTAAAAGTTCATATTTAGGGACCGGAAAAACACCAAGCTCAAAAGGACCGAGTTCACTAATGCCAATTAATTGTTTATCGTTATTAAGCATTTCGTTGTCCCAAGTTGTAGAATCATTTCGATTATTTAGATACTGTTCTCTCTTTTGCTGATTCCAACCTGTTTTAACTATATTACTTTCTACATTAGAAGTTTTATCTACATTGCTACAACCAAGTATTATAAGAGATAGAATTACAACTATATTTTTCATGACTTTAAATTTAATTATTAATCAGCCCAAGTAATTTCGCTTGTTTTATCAATATAAATTATCGCATCAAAAGCTCTTCCTAATACTTTAGTTTCTGTCTCGCTGCTTCTTGTTCGTGCTCCTGCTCCACTCATTGACGTTAGTTCTGAATTGATATAGTAAGCCAGTTTTTCATTGGTCCTTGTTGCTCTAAAATTTAGAAATGTATTTGGTTTACCGTAGTTTTTTAAACATTCTGTAAATGTATTCTCAACTACTTTATCAACTGTAAAGGTTTTAAAACGCCAATTACCTGTTTTATTAGCATCATTAGGGTATGCTATAAAATTTCCTGTTCCAAAATCTGTAGCAATATTAAAGTAGTACTCACCATAAAGCTTTCTTAATTGATGACCTGTTACATCCACTATACCATTATCTACCCAATCGCCTACGTGCGCATTATGAGCCCAATACATTGCTTTTTTGTTGTGTTCATAAAAATTCATAATCCAAAGGATATTTTCTCCCATATAAATATCCCGAAAATCTGCTTTTCGCTGCCCATTATTTTGATTTATGGTAGTTACAAACTGCCCTAAAATTTCAACTAAATGATAAGCTATATTAAATTCTTCTTCGGAAGTTTTACTTTTAAACACTTCAGAATTCTCAATGAAATATTTTTTCAATTTCGCATAAGCAATGAAGTGATCCGTTTTTTCATTTTCATCAAAATTATTCCATAACTCATACTTTTCAAACCCTTCGATTTTATAACTGGACTCGACTGATTTTAAATAGTCCTTGATTCGGTCGATTTCAGAACGCACATATTGCATTTCACAACCATATATATAAATTTTATCTTCATTTTTATGGTTAAAATCTCTTAACCAATTCATTAAGATTTCAAACTCTTTTGTTTTATAGCGCCAAGTTGAATTGATGTTTTTCAAAACAAACTTTAAATCATCTCTTTTTCCTTGTATATAATCGTTGAGATAAAGCCCTTCACCAAAACCTGTTTCTATAATTAGAGTCTTAAAGTCGTGCTTTTCGTTAAGGTATTGCATTAACTCTTTGGCAAGTAAGGTAAATTCAGCTGTACCATGAGTATCTTCACCATAGCCAACAATTCTTATATCATTGAGTGCATCATCTAAAAAGGAAAATGATTTGGCTTGAATGGTATCAAATGCTGTAGTATAATTTTCTAATTCTGTATGGCATTGCGCAACACTTAACTTTGTTACCAATACGAATAGCATTAAAAGCAAATATTGTTTCATAGTTTTTTTGTCTTAAATTCTATTAAATAAGGCTTTAAAGGTCTATTGTCTCTTGTTCTAAAATTATTAGTAATAAATATTTGATACGTTTTGTTAGGCTCTAATTCAACGGGAATTGTCCAAGATTTGTTGTCTTCACCCCATTTTCTACCATTTAAAGTTCCTTTTGGAAATGCATCGCGTCCTAATTCACCCAAATCTACACTTGTACGATAACCGTCCAAGGCTTCAGAAAAAAATATGGTAATCTCCTTGAGGTTAGGTGATACATTGTCACTCTTATTCTCAAATTGTTCAACACCTGTAACTGTTGGACGGTTGCTTTCAAAATTTTGTTCTAGCTCTTCTAAAGACGTTGAGAAATAATTAGATTTTTTGATAAACTCCTCAATTTCTGATTCGTTTTCGTAATCCAATTCAATCATAGTTTTGATAGCTACTTTTTTATCTTCTGCCTGGTTATAATAATTTTCACAAATTTGATAGCCAACATAGTAACCTAGATCTCGCATATCAAACTCATTAGTATCATTACTATTTAACCATTTGCCAAAATTTGCGACGTAAAACATTTCGTTTTCAAAGACTTCTCTAATTCGTTTTGCATTATTTTTTCCGAATTCAATTTGTGGATTAGGTGACAACTGATGTAATGTTTTTGCAGACACAAATTCGGCAACGCCTTCGTAAATAACTGAAGATAATAAATTATAAACCCTAGGCTTTTGTTGTGTATGCACAAACTCGTGGATATTTAAAAACACTAGGTTTTCATTGGGATTTGTAGAAAAATAAGTTTTTAAATGTGCTAGATTTTCAGGAAATTCACTTGTTACAGTATTAGCATCTGCCATGGCTAATTCAGAACCAATAAGTACCAAACTATCCATAGTTGTACCAGGTGTACGAAAAGCTCCAATAGAGAAATAGATTTTTGCTGGTTTTAGTTCTGGATAGATTAATTTGAGTTTCCTAATGCCATCTTGTAATTGCGAGCTGACATTATTTGCTTGTAATGTATTTTCTCTTATTGAATTCCAAAATTCAGGATAATTATTAATCGCATTGATATATTCTGCTGCTGTATAACTTCTAGCATTAATCATCCCTTCTAAACCAGCTGTTCCTTTATCTAAATACAAACTATCTAGGTATTTGTACTGCAACACAGAATCTTGGGTTGTGATGATTTTGTCATAAGCATTCCAAAAGTTAGTAATGTCTGTTGTGATAACATTACCGTTTTTCTGATTTGTCTTTTCAGAATTTTTGCAAGCTGATAACATCATTAAACTTACTGCTAGAAGAATAATTAATTGTCTCATAAATTATCTTTAAATCATTAAACTTTATTCAAAATAGTTATTAGGCCTTATTTAGGGATCGTTAATTTATAATGTAAATCTTATCCATTTCCTTAGAAATTTCCATAGCTTCCTCTATAACTTCTTTCGGGTAATCATTTATCTCAAGAATTTTAATAGCATTTCTATTTTTTAGTTTACCTTCTTTTAACTTGTAATCAAATCCAACCGTATTTTCATTAACAGTTTCGCTAAAATGATATAAATCATATTGATTTAAAAGCATATCTGTCAATTCAATATCGTGCGTTGACACCAATACCTTATTACCGTTTCTTGCCAAAGCTGACAGTACAGACTTACCTGCTGCAATACGCTCTACAGTATTCGTTCCCTTAAAAATTTCGTCTAATAAAAATAAGTTGTTTCCATCTTGACTTATGCTCAATAGCTCTTTAATGGTCAAAACTTCCTCAAAATAATAGCTCTTATCATTAAGCAAATCATCACTAATTCTAATTGCCGAAAATATTTTAAGCAATGGAAATGTCATTGCTTTTGCAAAACAGGTATTAATCGTTAATCCTGTAATAATATTAAGTCCTAATGCTCTTATAAACGTTGTTTTACCAGACATATTAGAGCCTGTTAACAATACAGATTTTTCAGATAGGTGAACATCATTAGTTACACAATTAAAAACCAAAGGATGACTCATTTCTTTTGCTATTATTTGGTTTTCTGTATTAATATTTGGTAAACAATAAACATTCAATCCTTCTCTTAACGAAGCTATAGAAATCAACATATCTATATGACCTACAAATTGAAAGACATTATCTATGTGATTTCTTTTAGTGTTTAATCTTTTGAGAACACCAAATAACAAAAGTGGTTCTAACAAAAACATGGTTTTAATAATCTCAAACACAAACCATAGAATGATTTCCAATTCACCTTGAAGTTTGGCTTCTAATTGAAAAAATCGCATCCTACTTTTAACCTCATTGATAATTGCCATAGACTTTGGTAAATCTGTACTTAGCTTTTTAAACTGGTCATAAACATACAAATGAGAGGCTACACTATTGAGTTTTAAAAGTTCTGGAATAGAACCAACATACTCCACAATATTCTTTTTATTCCAATAATGAAGTATAAAATTAACGCAAAACACAGCCAATAATACCATGAAAAATATGGGATTAAAAAAGGCTAATATCAAAGATATCAAACTTGTAAATGACAATAATTTTATAACGAAAAACCATTTTGGAGGATGTAGATGTTCCTCTTGAAAAAGTGTACTTATGTAATAAGCTTCTTTCCGGTTTAATTTATCAAGCCTTTTTTGAACTGATAATCTAAAATCAGAATCCTCAGTAATTTTTTTAATCAGCGCTTCGTTTAAACTAGTTTTATTTTCATTTACTACTATTGTACGAAGTTGATTATAAAGATATTGCTGACCAACTTTGGAATGCGTGCGATCTAGTAAAATGAATAAGTCCTCAAAGTCTAAATCATTACAGGTTTTATCAGATAAAACTTGAAAAGCCTCTGAATGGTCCTTATTCCTGAAATATTTTTGAATGTAATCAAAGTCAAAAGCATCATCCTTTAGCTTTCCGAATGATGCTTTCAACTTATTAGTTGTTTCTTTTTTACTATTAAATTTTAGTTTTGAAAACGAAAATTTAATTTGATATAAAATATCCTTTACCATAAAATATAAGTGCAGTCTATCTATTAAATGTTACAAGACATTTTCTAAATTTAGAATTGAATTTCAGCATTTTACTAATTTAAGATAGATTTTTATTCTAAATCCTTTTATTTTTAAGTAATAACAAAAATCAAAAAAGCTAGAATTGAATAAAATACTATTAGAAACAATTCTAGCTTATGTTTTAATATAAATTTCAATTATTTGAGAATAAATTTTTTAACCACAGTTCCTCTATCAAATTTGATTCTTAGGATATAAATACCACTTGCAAAATTGCTTGTAGGTATAGTACTTTCTTTTCCTCTAACTATTTCCATTCCTGAAATTGAATACATTGTATAATCTTGAAGTTGTAGACTTTGGTTTGAAATAATTCTCACAGCATTTGTAGCGGTAATAACTTTAACAGTAGTTGCTAAGTCAAATTCATCTACACTCAGAGCGTCTTCGGTTACTGGATTAAAGCCTGTCCATAAAGCACCAGGATCGGTAACATAAGCTCCCATTGTACCTGTTGGAATGTGTAAGTGAATATTATTTCTATTAAAGGCAAATGTATCATTAGTCCCTGTAGTAATTGTTGGTGGTGTTGTAGCAAGAGAGGTTACACTAGCTAATGGATTATTACCAAAGGCTAACAGACCTATAAAAGTAACATTACTAGGAATGGTAATATCAGATAAATTATTATCTACAAAAGCTCCAATACCAATATCAGTTAGGTTAGCTCCTAATGTTAGATTTGATATAGAATTAGTTGCAAATGCAGTAGTCCCAATAAGTGTAACACTATCTGGAATAGTTACACTTGTTAAGTTATTTAATTCGAATGCTGAAATTCCAATTTCAGTAACACTATTAGGAATAGTAACACTCGTTAATCCAATATTTTGAAATGATGAATCATCAATTTTAACGACATCAAATACGTTTGAACCTGCTGTAACAGATGGTGGTATAACCACATTAGTACCATTAGCTGGGTCGTAATTTGAAACTTCAACTGTGGTTGGTGAAGTGGCCTCAAAAACCATTTTAAATCCTGTCCATAATGCTCCAGAATCTGTAACATATTCGTCTGTAGTATTATTGGTTACAACCAAATTAATATTACTTCGATCATGACTAAAAGAATCAACAGCACCTGGGTCAGTAATTATTGTTGGAGGTGTAACTGCTAATGAGGTAACAGTAGATAATGGGTTATTTCTAAAAGCACCAAATTCTATTGTTGTTACACTAGTACCAATCATTACATCCGTAATTAAATTATCATCAAAAGCACGACCTTCAATAGTTGTAACACTATTTGGTATAATAATAGTATTAGAAATTTGATTTTGAAAGAATGCATTGAATCCGATTCCCGTAACATTATTACCAATAGTTACGCTTGTTAAACCCTTATTAGTAAATGCCTGAAGACCAATACTAGTAACACTATATGTGGTTACGGTATGAGTAACAGTATCTGGTATATCAACTGTACTACCACCAGTAATGTCATAATCTATAGTTCTAACATTATTAGGAGCTAAAGACATAACTTCATAAGTTATAAAATCAACAATAAAGGTATCACCTACCGAAGGTGTTGTAGCCTCAGTCACAGAGTTAAAACCAGTCCAACCGCCTGCTGCATAAGCAGCTGAAGTTCCCGCTGGAATCGTTAAGTCAATAACGCTACGATTCCAAAATGAATCATTAATACCAGGCACATATATAGTTGGTGGATTTATCGCTTGCGATGTCACTGTTGCTAAAGGATTGTCTCTAAAAGCAGCAAAATCAATATCAGTAACACTACTTGGAATCGTAACATGAGTTAGATTATTACCTCTAAAAGTACCATTGCCGATAGTTAATAAACTATTAGATAATGTAAGACTTGTAATTTGATTGTTATTAAACACACTATTACCAATACTTGTTACACTATTAGGAATTACGACACTTTGTAATTGATTACTTGAAAAGGTACCCCATTCTATAGTAGTTAAGCTATTTGAAAGTGTCACACTAGTTAATTGGTTACCTGAAAAAGCAAACTGACCAATACTAGTAACACTATTTGGAATAACAACATCTACTATTTGATTACCTTGAAAAGCATTATCACCAATACTTACCAAACCCATTTCAAGAGTAATGCTGGTTAAATCATTGTTCACAAAAGCTGAATTTCCAATACTTACCACACTACTTGGTATCGTAACATTTGATAAATTTTGAGCACTAAAAGCATTATTTCCAATGGATGTAATGCTATTAGGAATAATAACACTTGTTAATCGTAAGGCTGTTGGCCCATTAAATTCAAAAGCTAAATCACTAATACTAGTAACACTATAAGTTAAACTGCTATTTGTAACTGTAGCAGGTATATCTGCATCAGTACCAGCATTGTTATTGTCATAATTAGTAACGCTTACTGTATTTGGTGAAATAGAAGTCACTTCATAGGTTATAAAATTGTCGACAAACGTATCACCAACAGTTTGAGAAAGCCCTATTGTAGATATACACAGAGTCATAAAAATAAGTACTTGTTTTTTACTCATGTAACATCTATTACTTAAGTGTTCGTGAAAATGTGTAAAGTTTTTCATAATATTAAAGATTTAAGGTTATGGTAAATTTGATTTATAGTTTTAGTAATCTGATTTAATTAAATCACCAGAAAGTGAGTAATAAAAGCTAAAGGTAGTTCCTCCGTTTTCTGGCTGAAGATTAATCACATATTGTGCTTTTGAGATATCTCCATTATCAGGGAAGTTTAAACCAGCGATACTTAAAGTTGGATTTTCAAGGTTATTTTCCTCTTTTAATTTTTGTAGGCATTGTTCAACCAATCCACCTAATTTTGAAAGACTTATAGCTTCACCTAGCTGAAACATATAATCTGATGCTTTAGTTCCTGCAGGAACTTCTATTGTGATATCTGAATTTTGTTGCCAAGTATCTTGGGTAAGATTCCATTGCCCCATTTTTAAAGATTCTGGATTTTCTGTAACAGTAACACCCACGATATTACCAATAGATTTGTTATAGGTAACAGTAAGGTCTGTGTAATAAGCATCCTTACCAAATTGATCTTTTAGCGCTTTTTCAATATTCTGGAAACCTTCTGCTGTTGCAGGTTGATTATTGGTTGAGCTACTGCAAGATGTTATTTGCAAAACGAGCAATAACACGACGACCACTATACTTAGAGTCTTTAATTTTGGGGCTTTGTGTTTCATTCTATTTTTAGATTTAATAGAATAAATGTATGTCCCTATTATGAAGAAAGAAATACCGAAACTATTTCTAACACTTATTAATCAATAAGCGTCATGCTTTAAAGAATATTCGTAAAACTGAGAATTTAACTTACCTAAAAGTTCTCGGTACAATTTTTTCGTGTCTCAAAATCACTCGAACTGACGTTATAAACTCAACTAAATATTCAATAAGATCGATTATTTCAATTAGAATCTCGATTTAGAAAAGCTGTGACAAACTGTTCTTTTTTACGGGAAGAGACAGGAATCTTTTTTCCATTTTTTAAATGGATAACACCCGACTTATCATATTTATCTATGAACTTTAAACTGACCATAAAGGATTGATGCGGTCTTATAAAATTGGCCTTAGTAAGCCGTTCTTCAAATTCTTTCAACGTTTTTGAAACCAAGTGCTTTTTACCATCATTGCAATAAAACGTGGTATAACCTTTATCTGATTCACAATACATAAGTTCACTTAAGTCAACAACCTGAAAACTATCTTGTAGCGAAAGTATTAATTTATCTTCCTGATTATTCCATACTTGTTTAGCAACGTTGATTTGCTCTTTTTGTTCTGTTACCGATAGTTGTTTAACCTTATCTAAGGCTATCTTTAATTCTTCAACATCAACGGGTTTAAGTAGATAATCCACAGCTCCCATTTTCAGAGCTTTTAAAGCAAATTCTTCGTAAGCCGTAATAAAAATTACTTTGAAATTAAGGTGCTTTGTTTGTTCTAAAAACTCAAAGGCGTTACCATCGGTTAAATTAATGTCCAAAAAAATAAGCTCTGGTTTACAAGCATTTGCAACGACAACCGCATCTCTGACAGATTCGCATTCACCAACTACTTTTACATCTGTATCTATAAGTTTTAAAAGGTTGAGCAAACCTTTTCTTATATAGGCTTTATCTTCTACTATAATTGATTGCATTAGGCTACTTCTTTTTTATAAGGAATTACTAAAGTAACTAAAGTACCTTCTTCGTTATATAGCTTTCTATCTTCAATCTTTACCGATCCCACAATATTGAAATCTTTTGATAGCATCTTTAATCGTTCAGAAGTTATAGTGGTTGCTAAGGACTTTTTATCTTTTCGTTTATGTCCGTTTTGTGCATCAATGCCAATACCGTTATCCTTAATAGTACAAATCAATTCGTTATTTATACATTTAAGTTGAATATCAATTTTTCTATTCTCCTTTTTATCCTCAAAAGCATGCTCAATGGCATTTTCTATAAAGGGCTGAATAAGCATTGGTGGTATTTTATACAATGTTTCATCAATAGTTTTATCTACTAAAATTGTATAATCATAAGATTCACTCTCTTCTAGGTTTTGAAGTTCTAAATAACTATTCACAGCTTCCAATTCTTGGTTGAGAGGGACTAATTTGTCCCTTGAGTTTTCCAAAGTTAATCGCAATAATTTTGAAAATTTGGACAAATAAAACACTGATTTTTTATCTTCTTTATTTAGAATCATCCCTTGCAAAACAGAAAGCGAATTAAAGATAAAATGTGGTGTCATCTGCGAACGCAACAACTTCTGTTCGATGGCAATATTTTGAGTTTTGGCTTTTTGGTGCCTTAACTTTAAAGAGAAAATGATTCCTCCCAAGATTATTATTGTAATTAAAAAGCCAATAACACCTAAAAACAGATTACGCTTAGATTTTTGTAAATCTTGAGATGTACTTATAACAGTTTTGGTAAGTTTTAATTCTCTAATACTTGCAGAATCTAATGCTTGTTTGTATTTGTATTCGTACTCTAATTGGGCAATTTTTTCTGTACTTTCTTTATTAAAAAGACTATCATTAAGGACTTTAAATTTTTGGTGATTTTCTAGTGCTTTTTCATAATCCCCTCTATTTTCATATACTTCCGTAAGTAATTGATAGGCATTACTTTGATAGTCTAAAAGTTCAAGTCTATTTGAAATTTCCAAGCTTTTTAAAATATTCGGAAAGGCTTCGTCGTACTTCTTTTGATCCACATAGCAATCTGCCAATCCTAAATATGAAAAGCTTAATCCTTCTTGGTTATCTATGGTTATGTTAATTTTTTTTGCTTCCTCAAAATATCTTAAAGCTCCTGTGTAGTTTTTAAGAGATGTATGACAATCACCTAGATTATTTAAACATTCTGATATTTGGGATTTACTTTCAGTTTTTCTGTTTAATTCTAAAGATTCATTTAAAAATTTTACAGCTATATTAAACTCTTCTTTTATCATATAAATAGCTGCAATATTATTTTTCACTCCTGCAATTCCTGAATTATTTTTTCTGCTTTGGTGAATTGCCAATGATTTATTTAGTAATTCTAGAGCTTTATCATATTTTTTTTGGTTTTTATATATGAGACTCATATTGTTTAAAGAATTGGAAATACCTAATGAATCTTGTATCTTCTCTGCTAATGATAGCGCTTCACTGTTATATTCTAATGCTAGTGGATAATTGCCCTGTTTATTGTAAATAGATGCAATATTTTTTAGACATGCAGAAATACCTAGTGTATAATCTGCCTCTTTATATTGTTTTAATGCCTTTTTGTAATAAGCTATAGCTTCTGGATATTTGCCTATTTTCATATTTATATTTCCAATATTGGTCAAATAGTTAGGTATATTTCTTTTTATACCAACATCTTCGTCTGCCTTGAGTGCTTTTTCAAAATATATCAAGGCATCAGAATAATCACTTTGTCGAAAATAAATCACACCTATCCCATTGTAACAAGCTGCTATATTCTTTTTAAATCCATTATCTGTAAATAATTGTGCTGCATTTTTAAAATACTCTATTGATAAATCAAAATTAGATTGCGTCAACTCTAAAACACCACGCATATATAAGGCATTACCTTTGCCTTTTATAAAACCTAATTCTTCGGAAAGAGCTTCTGCTTTATCAGTATATTCCTTGGCCTTTTTTATATCCTTTCGATAATATAAAAAGGATAACTCATCAAATGCATTTACTCTTATGGTATCTTTTTGCTTGTGAGTTATTAAGATATTTTCTAGGCTATCGATTTTTGCATTTTGAGATAAACCAATAAATGGTAACAATGAAAAACAGAGAAGAATAACAACTAATTTCCTTTTCATGAAGGTAGCAACTTGATGTTTATGCTAATTGATTGATTAATAATACGCATAAATAATCAAATTAATGTTATTACATAAAACTTTACTGCAAGAATAAATATTCGTTTTGTTTTAAGCTATATTCGTGTAGCATCAATCCATATTTGTATTTTAAATTCCGAATATGATGGATTCTTTTATAAAATTGAAAAGGAAAGCTAATTTATTTAACAACCTCACCGTAAAGGTCAAAGTCTTCAGCTTCTATGACTTTTATTGTGGTGAATTCTCCTGTTTTTAAATAATATTTTGAAGCATCAATCAACACTTCATTATCAACGTCTGGCGAATCAAATTCTGTACGACCCACAAAGTAATTACCTTCTTTTCTGTCAATTACGACTTTAAACTCCTGCCCTATTTTAGCTTGATTAAGTTCCCAAGAAATCTGAGATTGAATTTCCATAATCTCGTTAGCACGCTCAAGTTTTACCTCTTCTGGCACATCATCTTCAAGGTTGTAGGCATGTGTGTTTTCTTCGTGTGAATAAGTAAAACAACCTAAACGTTCAAAACGCATGTGTTTTACCCATTGTTTCAAGGTTTGAAAATCTTCTTCTGTTTCCCCAGGATAACCAACAATCAAGGTAGTTCTAATAGTCATTTCTGGAACTTTAACTCTAAAGTCTTCCAAAAGTTTTGTTGTTTTTGCCTGTGTGGTACCACGACGCATACTTTTTAAAATAGCATCGGATATATGTTGCAAAGGAATGTCTAAATAATTACAAATCTTAGGCTCTCGTTTCATAATATCTAACACATCCATTGGGAAACCTGTTGGAAATGCATAATGCAAACGAATCCATTCTATACCTTCAACTTTTACTAGGTTTTCAAGTAATTCTGCAAGGTTTCGCTTTTTATATAAATCGAGACCATAATAGGTTAAATCTTGAGCAATAAGAATCAACTCCTTAACACCAGATGCCGCTAATTTTTCAGCTTCAACAACCAAATCTTCAATAGGTGTACTTTTATGCTTACCTCGCATTAACGGAATGGCACAAAAACTACAAGGTCTGTCACAACCTTCCGCAATTTTTAAATAGGCATAGTTTTTTGGTGTCGTCGTTAGACGCTCGCCTATCAATTCATGTTTATAATCTGCTCCTAATGCCTTAAGCAATCCTGGTAATTCCGTAGTACCAAAATACTGATCTACGTTTGGAATTTCCTTTTCTAAATCTGGCTTATAACGCTCACTCAAACATCCTGTTACGAACACTTTATCTACTTCACCAGCCTCTTTTTTCTGCATGAATTCCAGAATTGTATTCACGCTTTCTTCCTTTGCATTATTAATAAAACCACAGGTGTTTATAACTACAACATTGCCTTCTTGCTCATGTACAACGTCCTTACCACTAGCTTTAAGTTGCCCCATCAACACTTCACTATCGTACACATTTTTGCTACAACCAAGAGTTACAACATTAATTCTATTCTTCTTTAGCGTTTTAGTTCTCATGCTTTTTTGTAAAAATCAGTTTGCAAAGATACAACGTAAATTAAACCTTTTAGTATATTTATGTGTCTTATATAAAAACTTAACCATGAAATCTTTACCACTAGCCCTAACACTACTTAGTTTTTGGATTCTATTCTCATGTTCAGACGATAGTGATGCTCCTAGTAATCCGGATCCTCAAAATGAAGACATTTACTTTCCTCCCAATGATTCTGACACATGGGAAACTAAGTCTATTTCTGAATTAAACTGGAACAGCGATCAATTGCAACCTTTACTGAATTTTTTAGAAGAAAAGAACACCAAGGGTTTTATAATACTCCATGATGGTAAAATTGTTGTTGAAGAATATATGAATGGCCACAGTAGCAGTTCTATTTGGTATTGGGCTAGTGCAGGTAAAACGCTTTCTGCAACTGTTACAGGTATTGCCGAACAGGAAGGTTACCTTAACATAAACAATAAAGTTTCTGATTACTTAGGAACTGGCTGGACAAGCGCACCATTAGAAAAAGAAAATTTAATTACCTGTAAACACTTATTATCTATGACCAGTGGCCTTGATGATGAAGCAGGTGATGATGTTTCTCCTTCAAATCTAAATTATGTGGCAGATGCAGGAACACGTTGGGCTTATCATAATGTTTATGTAAAAATACAAGATGTCGTCTCTGAAGCTACAAATGAAACTTGGAACAGTTATTTCAACACCAAATTAAAAGAACCTTTAGGGATGAATGGCAATTGGATAAACCTAGATAATTTGAATGTTTATTGGAGTAACACTAGGAGTATGGCAAGATTTGGTTTAATGATCTATGCCAATGGGATGTGGGAAAATCAAGAAATCATAAATGAAGCTTACCTTAATGAAGGTACAAATACTTCTCAAGATATCAATTTAGCTTACGGTTATCTTTGGTGGCTTAATGGAAAATCGTCTTATCACTTGCCACAAAGTCAATTTTCTTTTCCTGGCGAATTGATTCCGAATGCACCAGACGATATGTTTTCTGGATTGGGTAAAAACGACCAGAAAGTTTATGTAGTACCAAGTAAAAAACTAGTTGTGATACGTATGGGAGAATCTGCTGAAGGTGAAAATTTTGCACTTTCTAGTTTTGACAATGATTTATGGGAGAAAATTGATGCTTTAATTAATTAGTTATAATTCTTTGGTGCTAATCTAGCTTTAGAAGCTTGTTCGTAATTATAAGCCCATTCTAACAATTGTTTTTCTTGTAAAGGTCTCGCTATAAATGTAAGCCCTTTCGGTTCACCCCCTTTTGTATAACCCATAGGCACGGTTAGTGCTGGAAACTCGGCAACAGCAGCAAACGCAGCATGGTAGTTATTAATAGAGAGGAAACCATCTAAATTATAAGCGTTCATTGGTTTATTAAAATAAGCCATACCGTTAGTTTTTAAGGTGTCTTTTATGGCTTCTAAATAATTACTATCACCTTTATCATTGGCTATTCCATGAAACAAACTTTGTCCATAAGGCATTCTATTTACAGAATCCTGTTTATTGAATGCAATAACATCATCTACGGATTTCATTTTTAGATTACTATTCGCTGCTCTAGAAAAATACTCTGGTAAATCTTTCTTCATATCGATATTAAGTAATCTTAAAAAATTAGGTAAACCGAGTTTTTCCTCCTCTATTTCAACTATAGTTGCCCCTTGATTTTTTAAAACATTCAGAGCCTTGGTATATAATGTATCCTCCAATAAACGCTTAGGTGCACCAAAACGTTTTCCTTGAAGTCCCTTCTCCTTTGAAAAGTTAAAATAAGATGCTTTACTTGTATTTAAAGACTTTGAATCTGAGGAATCATAACCGTGTATAGCGTCTAAAACGATAGCATTATCCAAAACTGTTCTTGTGATTGGACCTGCTGTATCTAAGGTTGAAGAAATTGGCACTATACCACTTCGACTAACCAAACCAATTGTTGGTTTTAAACCCACAACAGAATTCTGACTTGCTGGAGATAAAATTGAACCAGCAGTTTCACTACCAATGGTAGCTGCAGCAAAATTAGCTGAAGTTGCGACTCCACTTCCAGAACTAGAGCCACCTGTATCAAAAGTTCCTCTTCCGTAAGGATTTAAAGTTTGTCCACCAATTGCAGAATATCCACTAGGACAATCATTACAAAAAAAGTAAGCCCACTCACTCAGGTTAGCTTTACCTAAAATTAAAGCCCCTTTTGATTTTAATTGATTGACAATAAAAGCATCGTTTGTAATATTATTTTTTAATGCGACAGCTCCTGCTGTTGTTACCATATCCGAAGCATTGATATTATCTTTTAAGAGGATTGGCATCCCAAAAATAGGATGCGGAGCTTGAATAAAATTAGTTTTGTCTGCTATCTTAGCTTGTTCAATAACTTTTGAATTAATAGAAATCACAGCATTTAAAGACAGTTTGTTTTCTCTATCAAATTTTCTAATACGATAGAGATAAAACTTAACTAATTCTTCATAACTAAACTTTCCTGCAGATTTATTCTCTTGAAGTTCTGTGATTGATTTTTCTAAAATAAAAGGCTTTAATCTATTGTAGTCGTTCTCAGTAAAGTCTTCCATTTGAGGGTTAATAGTTTCCCAAATTTCTGCTTTAGTTAAGTTTTTAGAATCTAAAATCTTAAAATCTGTAAAATCTTTAGTAGAAATTGCATCTAATCCAGAATCTACAGTTTTCATACTTTCAACCGTTTCTGATTTTGAAATCGGTTCGCGTGCTTCTCTTGATTTTGAATCCTTACATGAAAGAACTACTAAAAAAATTAAAAGAAAGAAGGTATGGCGCATGTTTAGTATTTTTTATAAAAATACGAAAAGCTACTATTCGGTTTTACTAAAAAAACTTTTATAATCAGGATTACTCAAAATGAGTTCATCTTTTATCTTTTTTGCGCTGCAATTATCACCAACTTTTTGATATAAGTATATTAAAACAAATGCTGGACTAGGGTTTTGCATTTTATATTGAAACTTATCACTTTTCAATTGCCTTTGAAGCAAACTTATGTTCTCTTCAAAAGAATTAAGGGTTTCAATAAAGTGAGTAATTTTATTTAAATTATTATCTAAATATTTCTTCAATGATTTTCTAAAAAAACTATCATTCCAGAGAGAAATCGAACTCCTTTCATCAAAAAAAGTACTATTTTCAAAAACATGTAGCTTATCGTTGTAATAAACCAAATCATTGTTTTTTGTAATGGATGGGACAAACTTACAATTAGTACCTACAAATAGATTTCCTCGCGTTCCTCTATATGAAAACCGAACGATACTTTTTATACCATTTGAATTATAATCACTCTGCCAAATGTATTTTTTAGCAGAATTACTTAAACCTAATTGATTTAGTTTTGGCGTGAGTAATTCATTGAGGATGCTTTCTATTTTTTCAGCACTAGGAACATTAAGATTAGATAAATGCTCTATATTAAAAAGTGAATAAAAATTCATTATAAGATTCCTGTATACACAGGAATTTGTTATTTAAAAAAGGAATCCACAAATTCATATTTATTGAATACCTGTAGGTCTTCTATACCTTCACCAACTCCTATATATTTTACAGGAATTTGGAATTGATCACTGATTCCTATAACCACTCCTCCTTTTGCTGTACCATCTAATTTGGTTACTGCCAAAGAGGTTACTTCAGTTGCGGCTGTAAATTGTTTAGCTTGCTCAAAAGCGTTTTGCCCTGTAGAACCATCTAAAACTAAAAGTACATCATGTGGTGCTTCACCAACTACTTTTTGCATCACACGCTTTACTTTTGAAAGCTCATTCATTAAGTTTACTTTGTTATGTAAACGACCAGCTGTATCAATAATAATAACATCAGCATCTTGGTTAACACCAGATTGTAAGGCATCAAAAGCCACAGAAGCCGGATCACTTCCCATTTCTTGTCGTATCATAGGCACCTCAACTCTATCTGCCCAAACTTGTAATTGATCTATCGCCGCAGCTCTAAAAGTATCGGCTGCACCAAGAACAACTTTTAATCCTTTTTTCTTGAATTGATAGGCTAGTTTACCAATTGTTGTTGTCTTACCAACACCATTGACACCAACAACCATAAGTACATAAGGCGTCTTTTTACCATCATCCTGCTTAGGTAATTCTGGAATGGTGTATTCAGTTTCTTCACCAGAATTTGTTTCCGATAATAATCCTGCTATTTCCTCTCTTAAAATTTGGTTTAATTCAGACGTTCCTAAGTATTTATCCTTAGCCACACGTTCTTCAATACGCTCAATAACTTTAAGGGTTGTATTAACACCTACATCACTAGTTACTAGTACTTCTTCAAGATTATCTAAAACATCATCATCTACTTTAGATTTTCCTGCAACTGCTTTATTTAATTTGGTAAAAAAAGATGTTTTGGACTTCTCAAGTCCTTTATCTAATGTTTCTTTTTTTTCAGAAGAAAATATTTTTTTAAAAAAACTCATCCTATTGTATTTGGTTAGCTAATAGCAACAACCTTGCCTATTCTAACTAGCTGTAAAGTTGTCATACGTCATCAAATATAGATATAAAAAAACTGCTTTCAAATGAAAGCAGTTTTATAAATCTATAATAAATACGAAGTATTATTTTTTGTCTAAAAAGTCATTGACAAATTCTGGTGCCATTACTGATTCTACGAACATGTAAGCTCCAGTTTTTGGTGATTTCACCATTTTAATAGCTTTTGTCAAACGCTTTGATCCTGTCTGTAAAGATGCTACTGATTTCTTTGCCATGATTCCTCTTATTTAATTTCTTTATGAACTGTCATACGCTTAAGGATAGGATTAAATTTCTTAATCTCCATACGGTCTGGCGTATTCTTTTTGTTTTTTGTTGTAATATATCTAGAAGTTCCTGGCATACCAGAAGCTTTGTGCTCTGTGCACTCTAAGATAACTTGTATTCTATTTCCTTTCTTTGCCATTTTATCTTGACTTTAAGCGTATGCTTTTATTTATAAAATCCTTTTTCTCTAGCTTCTTTTAATGCAGCAGAAATACCAATTTTATTGATAGTCTTTAATGCAGATGTAGAAACTTTTAATGTTACCCACTTATCTTCTTCAGGAATGTAGAAACGCTTTTTAATCAAATTTGCATTAAACTTGCGTTTCGTTTTATTCATCGAGTGAGAAACGTTGTTTCCAACCATCGCTTTTTTCCCAGTAAGTTCACAAACTCTTGACATTGTTTTCTTTCTTTAGGTATGTTATTTTAAAACAGGGTGCAAATTTAATAAAACTTTACATTTCAACAAACATAAAACTCTACTTTTTTAAAATTTCTTTTTGAAGCATTTCAAAGGCTTTGTTTGTAGCCCTCATAATTACCTTTTCTCTATGGTTTCCAAAGTTAAAAACCTCTGAATAAATATGGTCTTTAGTGGCTATTGCAATCCAAACAGTTCCTACTTCAGCATCAGAATCTCCTTTTGAAGGACCAGCATTTCCTGTAGTACTAATTCCATAATCACTTTTAAACAATACTCTAACCTGCTTAGCCATAGCTTCAGCAACTTCCTTACTCACAACCGAATGGTCTTCAATGGCTACTTCTGGAACATTTAAAATATCAACCTTAGATTCTGTAGCATAGCTTACTACACTTCCTTTAAAATATTTTGAAGCTCCAGCATTTGCTGTAATGGCCTGTGCTATGGTTCCACCAGTACAACTTTCTGCTACAGCCAACGTTTTTTCCATAGCTGTTAATTGCATACCTATTACAGCTTCTATGGATTTATCTTCTTCAAATCCAACAAAGACATCTTCTATTTGAGGCAATAACAACTGAACCTGATGTTCTACTTCAGACTCAATAATATTTTTATCCATTCCTTTGGCAGACAAACGCAGTCTCACTCGTCCTAAATTTGGTAAATAGGCCAATTTAATATAAGCTGGCAAAGCATCTTCCCAAGCTTCAATACGGTCTGCGAGAGCACTTTCACCTAATCCGTAGGTTAATATTGTTTTGTGCTTAATGTATGGAAAGTGAAACTTTTCCCTAAGTTGCGGAATGACTTGGTCTTTTATCAATGCCTTCATTTCGAATGGTACACCTGGTAATGATACAAACACTTTACCATTCTTTTCTAACCACATTCCTGGAGCCGTTCCGTAGTGATTCATAAGAACTTTAGCTTTAGAAGGCACTAAAGCCTGATATTTATTCACCGTTAAAAGTGGCGCTTTATATTTGCTGAATATCTGTTCAACATTTGCCAGAACAGCTTTGTCTTCAACTAGAGTATCATTAAAGTATTCGCAAATAGTATGCTTGGTAATATCATCTTTAGTAGGACCCAGACCTCCTGTAACTATAATGATATCTGCATTATCTTCTGCTTCTTTTAAAGCCTTTAGAATATGAGCTTTGTCATCTTGTACAGAAGTAATCTGATAAACTGAAACTCCAATTTTATTGAACTCCTTACCTAGGAAAGCGGAATTTGTATCTACAATCTGACCAATTAGAATTTCATCTCCAATGGTGATTATCTCTGCTTGCATTATAAACCGAAATCAGACTTTATTTCGTTAGTTGCGTTTTCAACAGCGTTTAAAACATCTTGCAACTGCTTTTCTACGTTTTTATCTTGTTGCTCAAACTTACCCCAATCTTGTACTTCTATAAGTTGGTCATACACTCCAAGGTCAAAAAGCTCAATTGTTGGCTTCATCTTATGAGCTGCTTGATAAGTCTCACGATAATCTTTATTAGGCACTGCAACTTTTAATCTTTGAGCATCCTCTGGTACTTCTTCTAAAAAAGCTGCTGCTAAAGCTGCAACGAAATCTTCATCGTTATCAGCCATTTCTCTTACTCTATCTAATTTATAATGTTGTGGCATTTATTTTATTTTTATTGAAAACATTTCTTGGTCTTCAAGATATCCTTTTAGTTCATCGTTTGCAAAAACTTTACCAACTCCTGCTGGTGTGCCCGTAAAGATAACATCTCCAATTTTTAAAGTAAAATATTTTGACACATATTCTATTAATTCATCTATTTTCCACAACATTAACTCCGTATTTCCTTTTTGAACCGCTTCTCCATTGCGTTCTAAACTGAAGTTCATAGTATTAACATCCTTAAATTTAGTTTTTGGCAACCACTTTCCTATCACGGCAGCTCCATCAAAAGATTTAGCCTTTTCCCATGGCAATCCTTTAGATTTTAATTGTGCTTGAAGATCTCTGGCTGTAAAGTCTATACCAAGCCCTATTTCATCATAATACTTGTGAGCAAACTTTCGGTCAATGTATTTTCCTACTTTTTTGATTTTTACCAAAACTTCAACTTCATGATGTACTTCATCTGAAAAGTCTGGAATAAAAAAAGGTTGCTTACTTAATAAAATAGCTGTATCTGGTTTTAAAAACACAACTGGATCTGTTGGTTTTTCGTTTTCTAGTTCTTTGATATGGTCGGTGTAATTACGACCTATGCAGATGAGTTTCATTCATGGTTTGTTTGTCATTCCGTACTTGATACGGAATCTTTTTTTAGTTAATTATCAAGATATAATTAGAAAAAATCTACACTTCGACAAGTTCTATGTGACACTTTATTATTAACTCAATTTATTATTAAACTGTCTTAATTTTATAGCTGTTAATATTTTCTTGGTGTATAACGGAAAGTCTGCATTAAGCAACCAACCAAAATAACCTGGCTCTTGCTCTAAAACATCTACTACTCTTTTGTTTTTATGTTTTCCAAAAGAGAAACATTCTTCACCTTTTTTATTAAAAATGATAAATCCAGCAAAATCAGCGAACTTTTTTCTAGAACTAAATTCTGCCAAAAATTTAGTATCATTTTCTAACTCATCGTATCTAGATAACTGAGCTTTTAACACCTCATAAGTTGCCCTGGTATCTGCTTCTGCACTATGGGCATCATCTAAATTTTTATCACAGTAAAATTTATATGCAGCACTTAGTGTGCGTTGTTCCATTTTATGAAAAATAGTCTGAACATCTACTGCTACACGGTTTTTCATATCAAAATCTACATCTGCACGTAGCATCTCTTCTGCTAGAAGTGGAATATCAAACCGGTTAGAATTAAAGCCACCTAAATCGGAGTCCTTAATCATATTATAGATTTCTTTAGAAAGCTCTTTGAACGTTGGTTTATCAGCCACATCAGCATCAGAAATGCCGTGTATAGCTGTAACTTCTGCTGGTATTGGCATTTCTGGATTTACTAACCAGGTTTTACTTTCTTCCTTTCCGTCTGGATGTACTTTTAGAACAGAAATTTCTACTATTCTATCATTGGATATATTCACACCTGTAGTTTCTAAATCGAAAAAACAAATGGGCTTAGTGAGATTGAGTTGCATTATTTTGATTTTGAAAATCAAAGATACTTAGAAATCCTAAAATGACGTTGTATGTAAAGCAAAAGGATAACTATAAGTAATATTCATTTATATAAGTTAAGGTTTTACAGAAAAATAAGCATGATACAAAACTAATTTCTGTAATTTTAGATAATCTCGTATGAAGCTATTGAAAACCATATTTTTATTTCAGAAAAAAATAATATTTCTCGCATATTTTATTTCAATTATCATTGGTATAATATTCGGACTTAAATTAAATGTTATTGGGATTAGCTTTTTTACAATCCTACCTTTATTACATTATTTTTTCTATGACATAAAAGATAAATCTGAATACTATTATTATTACAATTTAGGTATAAGCAGAAATAGGCTCTGGCTCTCAACTCTTTTTACGGGAACAATTAACTTTTTGATCTTAGTATTAGTATGAGTGAGCTACACATAGACAGCGTCACAAAGTCGTACAGCGGAAAAGTTGTATTAAGTGACGTTTATTTAAATTGTAAACCTGGAGAAGTTAAAGGTTTAATAGGAAGAAATGGTTCAGGTAAATCTACACTTTTAAAGATTATCTTTGGCACCGAGAAATCCGATTTTAAGTTCATAAGAGCAAATAATAAAATTATAAAAAATGTGACAGATAGAAGGTATTTAATCAATTACTTGCCACAAGAAAACTTTCTACCAAATAATACGTCTATTAAAACACTTATAAGTTTATTTCTTGATAAAAAGAGTAGAAAAATTGTATTAGAAAATGAATATGTAAGACCTCTATTAAGGAAGAAAAACCAACACCTTTCTGGTGGAGAAAAAAGAATAATTGAAATTCTTTTAATAATACATTCACAAGCAAAATATATTTTATTAGATGAACCTTTTAATGGCTTGAGTCCTATTATGAGAGACTATATTATTGATTACATTAATAAAAATAAAACTTCTAAAGGATTTATAATTACAGATCATGACTACACTAATATCATAAAACTTGCTGATAATTTAGTTTACTTAGATAGAGGTTACCTAAAAACAATTGATAAAAACGAATTGAGTGAGTTAGGTTATATACCTGCTTAACCTAAGTTTACCTCAACAAAAAAGCACAGTTTTAAAAACTGTGCTTTCTATTTTATAATAAGATTCTTCGCTATCGCTCAGAATGACATATTAATTTATATCTCACGTTTTTCGTCCCAAGCTTCTAAGTAATCTTTAACAGCTTTTACAAACTGTCCGCCTAAGGCACCATTTACCACCCTATGATCGTATGAATGCGATAAGAACATTTTGTAACGTATACCTACATAATCCCCTTCAGGACCTTCTATTACCGCAGGCACTTTTCTTATAGCTCCTAATGCTAAAATTCCCACTTGCGGTTGGTTTATTATTGGTGTTCCCATAATACTACCAAAAGTTCCTACATTGGTTACTGTGTATGTACCACCTTGTATATCATCTGGAGTAAGTTTGTTCTCCCTAGCTCGGTTTGCCAAGTCATTAACACGCTTAGCCATACCAAACAAATTCAATTCGTCTGCATTTTTAATTACAGGCACAATTAAATTTCCATCTGGCAATGCAGCCGCCATACCAAGATTTATAGATTTTCTCTTTATAATTTTATCGCCTTGTACCGAGATATTCATTAAAGGGAAATCCTTTAAAGCTTTGGCTACAGCTTCCATAAAAATCGGAGTGAAGGTTAAGTTTTCACCTTCACGTTTTTTAAACTCATCTTTTACACGTTTTCTCCAATTCCATATATGAGTAACATCAGCCTCTATAAATGATTGTACGTGAGCCGAAGTCTGAACAGAATCTACCATATGCTTAGCAATAAGCTTGCCCATACGTGTCATCTCAATGATTTCGTCACCTCCAGATACTTTTATTTCTTGCTCTTTTGGTTTTTCTTCCTTAGGCTTTTCTGTCTTAGGAGCCGCAACTGGAGTTTCAACTTTTTTCTCAACTACAGGTTGTTGCTTAGGGGTTTCAACTTTTGGTGCTTCTGGCTGTTGTACTACAGCACCATTACTTCTAGATTCTAAATAAGCTTTAATATCGTTTTTAGTAACACGATTATCTTTTCCTGTACCAGGAATAGCGTCGAGCTCATTTTGTGAAATTCCTTCTTGTTTCGCAATATTTTTAACCAACGGTGAGTAAAAACGATCACCCGAAGATATCACAGGCTCTACTGATTCTTTTGCAGCCACGACTGTTTGAGCAACCTCTGCTACTTCTTTAGATTGTTCTGGCTCAGAAACAGGCTCTACAACTGCTGGCGCTGACTCTTGTTGCGTATCTGCTCCTTCTGTTTCTATTATAGCAATAGTTTGCCCAACTTGAACGACATCATCTACATTGAATAGTTTTTCTACCAAAACACCATCTACCTCACTTGGTACTTCGCTATCTACTTTATCTGTTGCAATCTCTAAAACGGCTTCATCAGCTTCTATGGTATCTCCAACTTCTTTAAGCCATGATGTTATGGTTGCTTCCGCAACACTTTCTCCCATTTTAGGTAACTTAAGTTCAAACTTTGCCATATATATAATTTGAAGGTCTTTATTCGCTAATCGAGTGCAAAATTAATAAAAAAACAGATATTTTATTGATTTTTATTCAACAAACCATTTTTTAGAAGTGGATAACTTCACCTCTATCCACCGCACTATCACTTCCGAGGATAAAGTTACTGTTTTTCGGTAATAATCTAAAGCCTATAGTTTCTTGTTGCGATTTTTTCTTCATATCAGTAATAACAACCTTAGCTTTCAACAAGTTAAAATCATACAAAACAAGTGTATTAGGATCTAAATCAGCCTCAATTTCCTTTAACAGCTCAACAGGTTGAGGCAATATGTGTTTTAAAGTTTCATCTGACCTATCTGAAAAAACAATTGTTTTTAGGTAATTTTTCTTAGCTGTTTTAGGCACACTACTTAAGCCACGTGCCAACTTAATACTCAACCAAACTATAGCGTTAAAAACAATATTTTGTTTAAAATGCTTCTTATAAAATATCTGCATAGCACCATAAAAACGTTTGGCATAATTTGCATCTTTTAATGTGCTTTCACCTTTAAAATGAATTACAGTTGTTTGTCCAAAATAAAAATTCTGGTAACCTACTTTTAAAATTTTATATGATAAATCAATATCCTCACCATACATAAAATAATCCTCATCAAAACCTCCTACAATATCATATACTTTCTTTTTCACCAACATAAAAGCACCAACGAGAATATCAACTTCACCTATTGAATTCGTTTCGAAATGATTGGCGTAGTAGCCATTGGAATTACCTAAGAGTTTTTTTAAAGCGACTTTAGGCTTAGGAACATTACGCTTACTTTCTGGTAAAAAATGCCCAGATCCATCTATAAGTTGGCAACCAACAATTCCTAGATTATCTTCTGTTTTGGTAAAGTTTAAAATTCGAGAAAAGGTATCTTCTGCAACTACCGTATCAGGATTTAAAATGCATATATACTCACCTTTTGCTTTTGCGACACCAATGTTATTTCCTTTCGAAAACCCATAGTTATTCTTATTTTCGATTAGAATTACATTAGGAAATAGTTCCTTCACCATTGTACAGCTATCATCAGACGAATCATTATCTACTACAATAATTTCCGCTTCAATATCTTCAATGGCAGCTTCAACACTTTTTAGACACAATTCTAAAAAATAACGCACATTATAATTAAGGATAACAACTGAGAGCTTCATGTTTGCCCTATGATTTTAAGGATGCTTCAAAAGGAACTCTATCAATAATACTTCGTCCCAAAGTAATTTCATCGGTATACTCTAATTCATTTCCAGCAGCAACACCACGAGCAATAGTAGATGTTGAAACATTAAAATCTTGAATTTGTCTAAAAATATAGAAGTTAGTTGTGTCGCCTTCCATCGTTGGACTCATGGCAAAAATCAACTCTTTAACCTTACCCGATTTTACTTTTTCTACCAACGTTGCTATGTTTAAATCCTGAGGACCAATACCATCCATAGGTGATATTTTTCCGCCTAAAACATGATACAACCCTTTGAAAGAGCTTGTATTTTCAATTGCCATAACATCTCTTATGTCTTCTACCACACAGATTATTTCATCGTTTCGCAATGGGTTTTCACAAATTTCACAAAGTGGTTTATCACTAATATTATGACAGGATTTGCAGAAATTAATCTCAGATCTCACCTTAGATAATGCCTCTGATAATTGTAACGTTTGTTGCTGTGGCTGCCTTAATAAATGCAGAACCAAACGCAAAGCGGTACGCTTACCTATACCTGGTAATTGTGACATTTCGTTAACCGCATTTTCAAGAAGTTTTGATGAAAATTCCATAGTTGCGAAGGTACTGAATTTTGTATACACAAAAGCCCAACCAAATTAAGATTTATGATTAGGCTTTTATTATAATTTTAAGTCTATTTTAAAATAAGCTTCTTGGTTATTTCTCCTTTTGAGCTATTCAATTTCACAAAATACACTCCTGAATTAAATGATGAAACATCTATTTCTTGGCCATTTTGTAAATTTAAGCCTTTAGCATAAAACACTATCTTTCCTAAAGAGTTGAAGATTCTAACACTCACATCTTCCGAACTATCCCATTTTAAATTTACTTCACCTGAAGTAGGATTTGGAAACATCGCAAAATCCTCAAATTCAAAATTCGTAACACTTAAGGATTCGTCATACACATTTGATCTCCACAAACCTCTACCGTATGTCGCTGCATAGATTTTGTCATCAGCTGTATTGATTTCAAGCTCATTTATTCTAACATTTGGAAGACCATTATTGAAAGCTGTCCATGTATTTCCTAAATCATTATCTGTATAATAAATCCCGTAATTCATACCGACATACAAGCCATCATTTCCGTTGTCTTGCCAAACTACAGCCTGAGAAGCAAATGATGGCAAATCCCATTTTATTGATGTCCAAGAGACACCATTATCTGTACTTACATAAACTTTTTGGTTGTTTGTAGTTGCTATAGCAATTTTTGTAGGATCAGTTGGATGAACAGCAATAGAATTTATCCAGCCGCCATTAAAACTTGATTGAGACCAAAATCCTCCTCCATTAACAGTATACCAAAAACTGCCATTTATAGCTAAATACATAAAATTATTGTTAGATGGAGCTATTTTTAAATGATCAATATCATCACCAAAATTTTGAGAAATCGACGTCCATGTACTACCACCATTTTCAGATTTATAAACTTCATCAAAAGCACAATAAATGGTATTTTGAACAATTGGATCTTGTTCAAACGGTACTATCCAATTCCAATTATAATCACCGCCTTTACCGTCTGGTTGAGAAACACCACTTATGCTAAGACCTCCATTAAATGTTTTTATAAAGGATCCAAACTGGGAAGTACCATACATAATTTGCGTGTTATTTTTATCCACAAACCCTTCCATACCATCAGCTCCCCACCAATCTGTCCAATTCCCATCTGATCCAAGGACAGAAGAACCGTTATCTTGAGAACCACCTGTAACAACCACTGGATTAGTTTGGCTTACACCAATTTTATAAAATTGTCGAATACCCATACCTGGGGTTAGATCTGTATAATAATTACTATTAACTAAAGTTGGATTTTCCGCTTTATAAATACCACCATCTGTACAAACGAACAATTTTGCATTAGCACCTGAGCCAGCAAACTGTAATAAATCTACATCCGCATGACAATAGCCTATATTATTTATTGAAGCACCGTAAGGTGTCCATTGTGACGAGTTTGTAAAATTTAAACCACCATCTGTAGACCTCCAAGTATTTATTCCGGCTATGTGGACATCATTAATATCATTGGGATTAACAGCAATATCCATATCTCTAGGTGCTTGCCCCACACCTGCATCACTCGGATCTTGAGGATCAGTACTATATCCAAAATAATTCTTTCCTACATGGTTTAATTTGACAAAAGTTGAACCACTATCTGTGGATTTATATAAACCTCCAAAAGCACCATTAAAAGCCTCTACTACATAAACAACTGATGGATTATCTTCAGAAACTCCTATCATCTTTGGCCCGTTAGAAAATTGGTTTGAAGCCGTTCCAGAAACCTCTGTAAAGTTCATTCCTCCATTAGTTGATAAATAAAATTTATTTCCTGATGCATATATTGTATTGGGATCTCCTGGCTTGAATTCAAAATCAAAACCATTTCCTGTTGAAACGAAGTAAATTGAAGTCCATGTACTTCCTCCATTTGTTGATTTATACAAGCCGCTTCCCTGTGAACTGGCATATAAAATATTAGAATCTGTTGGATGAACTAAAATCTTATTCACCGTTCCTCCTGGAAGATTCCCATGAAGCGTCCAAGTAGATCCACCATCTTCTGACCTGAATATTGCTCCACTCGTTGATCCCCAAAAGTATCTTGAACTGTTTAGAGGGTCTATCGCTAGAGAATATACATCCATGTTGGAAAGGTTATCTGTAAGAACAATCCAAGTTACACCACCATCTAGACTCTTCCAAACACCACCAGTTTCTCCACCAGCAATAATATGATCCATGTTGTTCGGATCTACCGACATTGATGTTATTCTACCAACACCTGGATTGTAGCCTGATGTAGCATTCCAATAGGTTGGCCCCATTTCTTCCCATGTACCTACAACGGTTCTTGCTGCAAGACCTTCATCATTATTAGATAAATTATAGTTCAATAATTCGTCATAGTAAAACTGTGGGGATTTTAACTTTCCTGTTTCATCCATAGCTCTTTCGGCAAAATATTGCCAACGTCTAAAAGGTTTATAACCTGTACCTCTCCCTCGACCAACAGAGTCAAAATGCGTCTCCGCTACTTGAACCACACTTTGAACAGTATGTGTACCTTCTGCTATTAATTCTTTAAAATCTTGAGCACTCAAAATTGAAATGCAAAGCAAACTCAAAACTAGAGTAGAAATCTTTTTCATAGTTGTTATTTATTGTTTAGCTATTTTCACCAAAAATAGTATTTTTAAGTAATTTATTATACACACCTTTATGACTCCAACGTCAATACTTATTTTAATTGCTGCTTACTTTGTCGTACTTATCTTAATTTCTTACTTCACCGGAAAAGAAGATTCTAATGCTGCCTTTTTTAAAGCTAACAAGTCTGCACCATGGTATTTAGTGGCTTTTGGAATGATTGGAGCTTCGTTATCTGGTGTAACATTTATTTCTGTCCCTGGCGCTATAGAGACGAAACAGTTTGGTTATTTACAGGTAGTCTTTGGCTACTTCTTTGGTTATTTAATCATAGCCTATGTATTGCTACCTTTATATTACAAATTGAACCTCACCTCTATTTACACCTACTTGAGAGACCGTTTTGGTAGTACAAGTTATAAAACAGGTTCTATTGCTTTTCTTATTTCAAGAACTGTCGGTGCTGCATTTCGTTTGTTCCTAGTAGCTAAAGTTTTACAACTATTGGTTTTTGACCTTTTTGATATTCCTTTTGCCATTACTGTGGTTATAACAATAGCCCTAATTTGGTTATACACCTTTAAAGGAGGTATAAAAACTATCATTTTTACAGATACGCTACAAACACTTTTCATGTTAATATCGGTTGTTGTCACCATTATTTTTCTGGCATCTGCACTAGATTTTAATAGTATAGGAGATGTTATTTCTTATACTAAAGAGAGTCATTTAAGTAAAGTTTTCTTCTTTGAAAACAGCAAAGATCCACAATACTTTTGGAAAAGTTTTCTTTCTGGAATCTTCATTACTATTACTATGACTGGCTTAGACCAAGATATGATGCAAAAAAATCTGACCTGTAAAAGCTTGAAAGATGCTCAGAAAAATATGATTTCCTTTAGTATCGTATTGATTTTTGTAAATATCTTATTTCTAGTTTTGGGCTTAATGCTTACAGAATACGCTGCTCAAAATGGCATCACAGCGACTAAGGATGATTTATTCCCTACCATAGCCATGTTACCTGAAATTGGCATTATAACCTCAGCTTTCTTCTTGCTTGGGCTTATCGCTGCTGCCTACTCAAGTGCAGACTCTGCACTAACATCCCTTACCACTTCGTTTTGTTATGACATTCTTGATATTGAAAACAAACCTGAAGCGTCAAAAAAAGGGATCAGAAAAAAAACACATGTCGGATTTAGTGTAGTGTTAGTTTTTGTAATAATCTTATTTGATTTAATTTTTAAAGATGTTTCCGTAATATGGGAATTATTTAAAGCTGCTGGCTACACTTATGGGCCTTTACTAGGACTTTTTGCTTTCGGGTTATTTACCAAATATCAAATTAAAGATAAACTTGTTTGGGTTATAGCCATTGTTTCACCAATAGTATCTTACATTTTAAACCTTTATTCTAAAGAATTATTCAATGGTTACGAAATTGGTTTTGAAATTTTGATAATTAATGGGCTTTTAATGTTCATAGGATTATTACTTCTTAAAAAGAAATCTTAATACTGACCCGTTCCCAACAACACCAATGTGCAAGCCACTTCATAATTGATATTATTCTGATTCAAAAGATTGTAAAATTCTGGATTTTCGGTTCCTGGATTAAATATCACACGGTTGGGTTTTAATTCCATTATGTAATCATAGTATGGTTTTTGACGCTGAGGATTTAAGTAAAGAGTTACGGTATCTATACCCTTATAAGGCATTAATTCCGTATCTATCTCAATTCCTGCTACAGTTCCCGATTTTAATCCAAAAGCTTTGACGTCGTGATTATTCCCTTTCAATCTGTTGATGGCAATATTTGAATAACGCTCTGGTTTCAGAGAAGCTCCAATGACCAATGTTTTTTTATTCATATGTTAAAAAGATGTTAAGTTAAATTTATAGAGTAACATTCCGTAAATATAGTCGTCTATCCTTAAACGAACTTTCAATCAATCAAAAAACGATCAATCAAATGAAACATTTATTTGTAATGTTGGCTATTCTATGTTCTGGAATAGCATTTTCACAACCCAATTCGAATTCAGAACTTAAAAACGGATCTATTTCAGGTCGCGTTATTGACGCTGCTCTTAACCAGCCTCTACCTTACGTTAATATTGTTATTAAAGACAATAATGAAAAAGTTTTAACAGGCGGAATCACTAATGACGATGGTACATTTGCTATTGAAAACATACCTGAAGGCAATGTTATTGTTTCTATTCAATTTATTGGTTACAAAACCATAAATCAATCTGTAACCATAGCAAAAGGCAACTACAAAGTAAACCTTGGTGATATAAAATTAGAGGAAGAAGCTACCGGACTGGATGAAGTTACCATTGTTGCTGAAACCTCAACTATTCAACAAAAAGTGGATAGAAAAGTGATTACCATTGGTAAGGATTTACAAACGGCTGGTGCAACGGCTAGTGAAATTATGAACAATTTGCCTTCGGTAAGCGTTGACCAACAAACAGGATCTATTAGCCTTCGCGGTAATCAAAATGTTCGCGTTATGGTCGATGGAAAACTGTCTAACATTCCTGCCGATCAGCTATTGAAGCAAATTCCTTCAACTTCTATTAAAAGTATAGAGTTGATTACTAACCCTTCAGCAAAGTATAATCCTGAAGGCATGAGTGGTATCATTAATATTGTTTTGCACAAAAACACGCAAATTGGATTTAATGGTAATATCAATGTAGGTCTTGCTTATGATATAGAACCAAAATTTAACAGTTCAATTGATGCGAACTACCGTAACGGAAAATTTAATTTATTCGGTTCATATAGTAATAGTGTTGCTAAAAATGTAAACTATGGTCAAATCGATAGACTTGAACAAGACATTCAGCAGAATTTCGACATTCTTAACAATAATAAGTCGAATCTTTTTAAAGTTGGATTAGACTTTTATCTCGACGATAAGAACACATTTTCAATCTTTACAAATCAAAACATGTATGATGGCTGGGGAGATGTAAATTCTAGAATTAAATATCTCAACGATACATCACTAAATGAGTCACAAAATACTAGAACAGATAATGAAAATGATAATAACCAATACAACTTCAATTATAAGCACGATTTTAACGAAGAAGGTCATAATATAGAACTTGAAGTAGACTATAATACTTTTGAAGGTTTTGGGGACACCAACAACGTATTCTTCAGTTCGCAACGTCCAAATTTCTTTGAAGCTACAGATACTGAGCGTGACAATACCACGATAAATTTAGACTATGTGAATCCATTATCGGAAACCACAAAATTAGAATTAGGGTTACAAGCACGTTTATTTGATACTAATATTTTTTACGAATCTAATGCTCGCGAGCAAAACGAATTTGGAGATTACATACCTACTACAACTAATTTTGACTATACAAGAGATATTTACTCAGCTTATGCGACTTATGGTAAGAAGATGGAAAAATGGAGTTACCAAGTTGGTCTAAGAGCGGAGTCTGTAAATGTAGATTCTGAAGCTTATAAAATCGATTTATCTAGTAATGAGGAATTAACTATTCCATTTGAAAACGATTATATTGAACTTTATCCTTCAGCATTTTTCACCTATTCTCCTTCGGATAAAAACTCATACCAATTAAGTTATAGCCGAAGAGTTGATAGACCAGGAATAGGACAAGTAAACCCTTTACCAGAATTTAATACACCTTTAATTTCTCAATTTGGAAATCAGGAATTACGTCCGCAATTTACCAATTCTATTGAAACAAATTACACAAGACAATTTGAAAAAGGAAGTATTACAGCTGGCGTGTTTTATAGAATGATTGAAGATGAAATTCAACAAGCTATTTTAATCGATAGAGCGGATACCAACCGATTGATCTTAACCAATCTTAACTTTGACAATTCTTCATCTTACGGTATTGAAGTTTCGTCTAATTATAGACCAACAAAATGATGGAGTTTTAATGCTAGTTTCGATTTGTTTTCTCAAACTCAAAAAAGTGTAGCTGAGTCTTTTGATGACGACCAAAACATAGTTTTAAACACTGTTGAAGTTGATAACGTAGCATGGAACCTAAGAGCTTTCAACAATTTTAAAGTAAGCAAAAGTTTAAGTTTTTCAGCATTTGGAATGTATAGAGCTAAAAACAGAAATATTCAGTTTGAAATGAGAGAAATGCTTATGGTAAACTTAGGCATGCGTTATAACTTTATGGAAGGTAGAGCTAACTTTAGCTTAAGTTATAATGATATTTTCAATACCATGTATGCACAGTTTGATGGTGAAAGACCATATTTACAAAGAGGCACATTTAACTGGGAAAGTCAACAAATTTCAGGACGATTATCTTACCGTTTTGGTGGAGGAAAATACAGAGCAAAATCTCGTAAACAAAGAGATGATAATGAAAAAGATGGAGGAGGTTTATTCTAATAAAACATATTTGATAGCCAACATAAATAGTTGATGGTTAGTGTTAATGCTTGGACTATTAAATAAAGAAAACCCGAAACGTAAAGTTTCGGGTTTTTGTTAAATAGCCGTTAAATGTGTTAAAGTTTGAAATAAAAACCCAACTCTTACGTCTATATAGATGATAAGTTTTAAATAATAATAGTTATTAGAATTTTTCATATTCTATAACATAGTGTTAGTTAAAGTTGGTTAATAGCTGAAAAAGCCCTGACAAATTTTGTCAGGGCTTTTTTTTATAGCTTATTACTGTTCCCTTTCAAGGATTAAATCAGCTGGGATTTTAAATTCTGAGGAATCTACAAGACTACCATCTGGGCATTCTTTGTGCGGTGATATGTAACTCAGCCTATTTTTTCTAGTCCATTTTAGTGTTCCGCTCGGTAAACTTCCGTTTGAACCTATCATTCCATCGGGAATAAACTCCAATAATAAATCAGCGTTTTTTTGTCTTTGGCAGCTGTCCGTTGGCTCATTGTAAAACAACTCTATTTCATTTGAACTATTTATTATGTTACCATATATTAAGCTATCAACAGGTGGTGTAGTCGAAGTGTTATAAATTTCAACTCCATTTACTTTGTATATTATTACAACAGATAAATAGTCTTCGAAATTAGGGTCATTATAATGAGGTGACCAACCTTTTGCTTTATGCATTTTTTTTGTAATCGAAATTTTCAAATAATAAGTACCATCATCAAAAACCCAATTACCTGTATATTTATCAAGGATGTTGTTAACGTCTTTGAAGTAGATTGGTGTACCTGATTCACCCTCATAAGTTAATTCTTCTTCGAGTGGTACAATAGTTTCTTGAGCTTTTATTGTAAAAAAGCTAAATATTAAAAATACACTTAAGTATGTTCTCATAATATTCTTTTTTTAGTTTGTTAAGAATGTCCAAATATAATTTCCGTTCTCATCCGTTTCATAAGAAACAAAAAGACTTAAACCTGTATCTAGTAATTTAAAAAAGTTCTTAAAGTTACGTTCAAACAATGCATCATAATATGCATCTGTGCAACTCTCACACATTTGGTTCGTTTTTTTTATTACATTTTTTTCAAATAATTCTGATAAAAATTCAATATACGTTTGACCTTCATCATTTGTCGAATCACTTGTCAAAAAATCATTAAACTCTGTAGCTTTATCAACATCTGTAACTCTTAATGCATAGAGACCTCGTCTGGATACTAGTACTGAAGATATATTATCATTTCTACTCAAAGTACCAGAGTTAGCATCTTTTACATCCTTATAAAAACTTGCCATACCAAAAACATCTTCCATGCTAAATACAGGTGACAATCCTTCTTCCTCTCCGTCTTCATTAATTTGTGTATTATTATGGTGCATATGCACTCTAACTTCAGAATTTGCCTGTGCTTGTGGAAAATAAGTACCACTAAAATTAGTTTGCGACTCAGGTATTTGATATTCAGAATAAACATCTTCCCCAATTGTTTCACCATTTGCGACTCGCCTAAATTCACTTCCCTGCTCCTTTACTGATGTATCCAAATCCCCCTCCATTTGCTGTAATCTATTCTTTACTTGACTATCCTTAGTCTGTTCTGTTAAATTATCTAAATGAGTCTGGATTATTGGTGAGGTAATAACTGTAGTATTGCTATCATCATTACCATCATTAGGTGTTTGACCTCCTCCGCCAGATGTACCACCCTCATCTCCTATAGGGTATCCACCACTATTCGAATCACCTGCATCTATAGTTTGGTCACAAGGTCCCCAAAATATTGTAACGAAATAGTCCCAACCTTGACATTCTGTTCCAGGTGGGTTGGGTACATTCTCATAACCTCCTGTACACACCCAATCACCTTCTACATCAGTTACACATTGATTGTTAGATTTACTGGTGAATAATTCGTTAAAACCATTAGTAGAAAAAAAACTATTATCATGAATTTGCACTTGACCATTAAAAGGTTGAGACTTATCTTGCAACCAATTATTAGATGGAATATATTCCAGTATTTTTGAGGTTATAATATTACTATCATCTGTTGCTATCACAAGATTATAAAACTCATCAGTTTCTGTTCCAGTTTCAATTTTAAAAGTATAAAATATTAAATTTTCACTTTCAATCATTATAATTTCGTCTGTTGACAGATAAAAATTATTAAATAAATTTATATTTTTTTCACCTTTATTATTTTGTTTAGTATCAAAAAACTCACTTAGTTTTAAATAGTCTTTATTACTTCCCATATTAGCTTTAAAATCAGGCAAACAAATTCTAGTTAATGTTCTTTTTTCGTAAAATTCTTCTTGAAAACTATTTATGGATTCTTTCTGGCAGGAATAAGTGAAAAGAAGCATTCCTATCAAAAAAATTAGTTTCTTAAATTCCCTAACGATTAAATTCATTTTTTAAATTAATTATTTTTTTCAACAAACTTAATATATAGTACTTATTAAGTCAATACGTAACTTTACGTATTTTCTAAACGTAGTTTTTCAGTGAAACATAACACATGCTTTTTAATGCCTATTTAATCCCAATTTTGTAGAAAATGAAACTATTTCACTTTCTCTTTAAGCTTCAATTAGATTCTTTTCATCCACTTAATCATCAACCGCTTGGCCAACAACTTGCCTAAATTTCCAACCGGTTTCATCATCATTGGTATTTCCGGTTTGTTTCATTATAATTCCGATGATGTTTTCTTTGGGATCTGCAAAATATTGGGTATTGAAGTAACCTCCCCAATCAAATGTACCTGCGCTACCTCTTCCACCACTAGCTTGTCCTTTTTCATTAAGTACACCAAAAGCCAATCCGTAATAAGCACCAGAGCCTTCCCATAAATCGCCAATTTGATTAGCCATCATACTCTGAATTGTTGTTCTGCTTAAAATACGTACTCCATTCAACTCACCGTTATTAAGATACATCTGTAAAAACGTAGCATAATCTTTTGCCGTACTCGACAAACCTGCACCACCCGAGAAAAATGTTTTAGCACCTTTAATTGGATAATTAGGATCGTAAAAATCTTCAGCATAGTTAGTCCATTTACCATCCTTTCTGGTTTGAAGGCTTACCAATCGATTATGCTTTTCCCTTGGTAAATAAAACCAAGTGTCGTCCATGCCTAGTGGATTGAAAATACGTTCCCTAAAAAACTGATCTAATGACATACCAGATACTACTTCTATAAAATAACCTAACACATCTAAACCTTCGCTATAAGTGAATTTTTCACCTGGATGATGATGTAAAGGCAACTTTGCAAGTTTCTTTACACTTTCTTCAATAGTTATCTTTTTGGTAGTAAATAAATCTGTGACACCAGCATCTTTATATAGGCGTTGAAATCTTTTATCACCATCAATAACACCATAACCAAGTCCTGAAGTATGCGTTAATAAATGCTTTATGGTTATAGGACTTTTAGCTGGTATAGTTTTATATGTACCATCTTCATAAAGTGTATCTAATACTTGGGCGTTTTCAAACTCAGGAATATATTTTGAAACTGGCTCATCTAACCCAAATTTTCCTTCTTCCCACAACATCATTACTGCAGTAGAAGTAATCGCTTTAGTTTGTGACGCTATTCTGAAAATATCATCTTTTTTAAGCTTTCTACCTGAATCATTATCAGCATAACCAAAAGCTTTATGATAAACTATTTTGCCATTTCTTGCCACCAAAGCTACTGCTCCTGGAATTTGAGATTTTTCAATAGCCTCAAGACAAACCGAATCTATAAGTGCCAAACGTTCTGCAGACATCCCAACACTTTCAGGACTGGCAGTTGTTAGTGGTGGAGAATTTTTTATCGACTTTGTTTGAGCTGAAGTAATCAGAAAACAAAGACTGAAAAGTATTGCAATAACAGTTTTCATAATTTAAGTTTTTACCAATTCATAATGACACTTCCCCAAGTGAAACCACTACCAAATGCAGCTAAAACAACGGTATCTCCTTCTTTTATTTTGCCTTCTTCCCAAGCTTCGGTTAAAGCTATTGGAATTGAAGCCGCTGTTGTATTACCATACTTTTGTATGTTATTAAACACTTGATCGTCTCCTAGCTGAAATTTCTTCTGAATAAATTGAGCTATTCTCAAATTCGCTTGGTGAGGAATAAGCATATCTATATCTTCAGGCTTTAATTTGTTTTTCATTAAGCCTTCCATAATCACTTCGCTAAAACGCACTACTGCATTTTTAAACACAAACTGACCATTCATGTATGGGAAATAACTTTCGTCATCTTTGTTATCATCTTCAATAATATCGGTAACCCAACGTGTTCCCATTCCAGGAGCTTTTACCACTAATTCTTCAGCATGTTCTCCTTGGCTATGTAAATGCGTTGATAGAATGCCTTTGCTTGTATTTTCTTCACGTGTTAAAACCGCCGCTCCTGCTCCATCACCAAAAATAACTGACACACCTCTACCACGAGTGGTTTTGTCTAATCCATGAGAATGTAGCTCACTACCAATAACAAGTACATTTTTGTACATACCTGTTTTTATAAAATTATCAGCCACAGAAATAGCATACACAAAACCAGAGCATTGGTTACGTACATCTAAAGCACCAACCGTTTTTATATCTAAAGCATGTTGTACTTGTACACCAGGACCAGGGAAATACATATCTGGACTTAAGGTGGCAAAAATGATAAAATCAATATCGTCCTTGTCAATTCCTGCACGTTCTATAGCCACTTTAGCAGCTTTTACACCCATTGTTGCTGTAGTATCTCCATCACCTTCCTTTACCCAACGTCGTTCTTTAATTCCTGTACGTTCTTGTATCCATTCGTCATTTGTATCCATGATTTTTGACAAATCATCATTAGTCACTACATTATCTGGCACGTACTTGCCTAAGCCTATTATCTTTGAATTATACATAGTATTTATTTAAGTAATGCAATTTAATCTATACGAAAGGAATTACACTTCTTTAAAATTCATATTCGTTATGCGCGCATAATACCTGTGTCAGTTTGTCACATTTTCTGCCTTGGTATTCTATTTGTTTAAAGCTACGCAGATTATAAATAATATATTAATTCAGACTCCTGTTAATTCAGGACTAATAAAAACAACATAAAAATGGCAAAAGGAAGTATTAATGTATCGGTAGAGAATATCTTTCCATTAATTAAAAAATTCTTGTACTCAGATCACGAAATCTTTTTACGTGAACTTATCAGTAATGCTACAGATGCAACTTTAAAGCTAAAACACCTTACTAGCATTGGTGAATCTAAAGTTGAATATGGCAATCCTAAGATTGAAATAAAAATTGATAAGGAAGGAAAAAAGCTTCATATTATAGATCAAGGTTTAGGTATGACAGCTGAAGAGGTTGAAAAGTACATTAACCAAGTTGCTTTTTCTGGTGCTGAAGAATTTTTAGATAAGTATAAGGATACTGCTAAAGATTCTGGTATTATCGGTCATTTTGGTTTAGGGTTCTACTCAGCATTTATGGTTGCTGAAAAAGTAGAAATCATTACCAAATCTCATACTGACGCTCCAGCAGCACATTGGACATGCGATGGCTCACCTGAATTCACTTTAGAAGCGTCTGACAAAACAGAAAGAGGAACAGAAATTATTTTACACATTTCTGAAGGTGAAGAAGAATTCTTGGAAGAAGGAAGAATCCGTGAGCTTTTGACCAAGTACAACAAGTTTATGCCTATTCCAATTAAGTTTGGAACTAAAGAAGTAAACGATCCAGATTTTACACCAAAAACAACAACAGATAAAGACGGTAAAGAAACTACTGAGCCTCACAAACAAATAACTGTTGATGACATCATCAATAATCCGAATCCGGCTTGGACAAAACAACCAACAGATTTAGAGGATGAAGATTACAAAAGTTTCTACAGAGAACTGTATCCTATGCAGTTTGAAGAACCGCTTTTCCACATTCATCTTAATGTAGATTATCCTTTTAACTTAACAGGAATCTTGTATTTCCCTAAGATGACGAATGATCTTAACATGCAAAAGGATAAGATTCAACTGTACCAAAACCAAGTTTTTGTAACGGATAATGTAGAAGGTATCGTTCCTGAATTCTTAACCATGTTAAGAGGTGTTATTGATTCTCCAGACATTCCGCTAAACGTTTCGCGTAGTTACTTACAAGCTGATGGTGCAGTTAAAAAGATTTCATCTTACATTACACGTAAGGTTGCCGATAAATTAAAATCACTTTTCAATAGTAATCGTGAAGATTTTGAAAAGAAATGGGATGACATCAAAATTGTTATTGAATACGGAATGCTTTCAGAAGAAAAATTCTTTGAAAAAGCAGATAGTTTTGCACTTTACCCAACGGTTGATGGTAAATACTACACGTTTGAAGAGTTAACTAACGCAGTTAAAGCGAAACAAACCGACAAGGATGGTAAAATGGTTATTCTTTATGCGTCTAACAAAGATGAGCAACATGCTTACATAGAATCTGCAAAAGCTAAGGGATATGAAGTTTTATTATTAGACTCTCCAATTGTAAGTCATTTAATGCAGAAGTTAGAAACAACAAAAGAAAACATTTCGTTTGCTAGAGTTGACGCAGATCATATTGATAACTTAATTAAGAAAGACGATACGGTAATTTCTAAATTGTCTGAAGACGAAAAAACAAAATTAGACGAATTACTGAAAGAAGTTGTGCCTTCTGAAAAATTCATGGTACAGTTAGAAGCTATGGATAGTAGCGCATCACCTTTTATGATTACACAACCTGAGTTTATGCGCAGAATGAAAGAAATGCAACAAACTGGCGGTGGTATGTTTGGTATGGGTCATATGCCAGAAATGTATAATTTGATAGTGAACACAAACCATGATTTAATCAATGATATTTTAAATACCGAAGCTAAAGAAGACAAAGAACGTTTAATTAATCAAAGTTTAGATTTAGCACGTTTATCGCAAGGCTTACTTAAAGGTGAAGAGTTAACAAACTTTATTAAGCGTAGTTACGAGATGATAAAGTAACCTTGAATGATATGTCATACTGAACTTTTTTTAGTATAACCACTGATACAAAACCACTTAGATAATCCTAAGTGGTTTTTTTGTAACTTTAAATCTGAGACGTCGTCTTACTAAAGTAACAATCAATCAAATTATACAATGAAAACAAAGATTTCACTAATTGTTGTTGTATTTAGCTTCCTTTTTACAACTGCTCAAGACCAAAATTTAACTCAACAATTCGATGATATTGTAGCACAATTCTATAATGATTCTAATGCACCTGGTGCTACAATTTTAGTCGCAAAAAACGGAAAAACCATATATAGAAAAGCTGTTGGTAAATCTAATTTAGAATTAGGTGTAGATATGATTCCAGAAAACGTATTTATGCTGGCTTCAATCACAAAACAGTTTACAGCAGTTTCTATTTTAATGCTAGAAGAACAAGGCAAGCTACGCTTAGATGATCCTATTACTAAGTTTATTCCAGATTATCCTACTCATGGAAAAAATATAACCGTTCACCACCTTCTTAATCACACCTCTGGTATCAAAAGCTATACAAGTATAGGTGATTTAAGACAAGTCGCCAGACAAGACAAAACCTTAGATGAGCTAATAGATTTCTTTAAAAATGAACCAATGGATTTTGATCCAGGTGAAGATTATCGTTATAATAACTCTGGCTATGTTTTACTTGGTAAAATTATAGAAGTAGTATCTGGTGAAACTTATGCAGACTTTATTAGTAATCATATTTTTCAACCTTTAGATATGAATGCTTCCCAATACGGTAGTCATCGTAAAATCATTAAAAATAGAGCTATGCCTTATGAAGAAACAGACAATGGTTATGTTAATGCAAGTTACCTAAGTATGTCTTTACCACATGCTGCTGGTGCGCTTACTTCAACTATCGATGATATGCTAAAATGGCAAAATGCCTTGACCAATAATACATTGATAAAAGCATCTACATTTCAAAAAGCGATTAATGGTTCTAAGTTAAACAATGGTGAACACATTGATTATGGCTATGGATTAGGTGAACTAATGCTTAAGGGTTCTAAAGGTTATACACATAGTGGTGGTATTTTTGGCACCTCAACAGACGGTATTTACTTAATAGATGAAGATGTTTATGTTATAGGATTAAGCAATTGTAGCTGTAATAATATTGGTACTGTAACAAAACAATTAGCTGCTACTGCCATTGGTAAGCCTTTCCCTTCAATGAAAGATGTGATAAAATTAAATGAAGATCAGCTAAAAAGATGGGAAGGAGCTTATCAATTTGAAGATGGATCTGTAAGACATATTTTCTTTAAAGATGGTGCTCTAAAGAGTATGAGAGAATCTGACACAAATACTGTTTTTGATATTTTTCCACTTTCTGAAAATCGATTTATTTTTAAAGACAATAATATAGAATACAAATTTTCTAAGTCTGCTGATGGTAAAAAACAAGCCATATTTATTACTGATTCTGAAAATATCGGTAAACAAATCGACAAAGCTATGCCAGAAGCAAGAAAAGAAATTAAACTATCTAACGCCATTTTGAGTCAATATGCTGGTAAGTACCAATTAGCACCAAACTTTAATGTGGTTATTACTGTAAAAGGTAATGAAATCTATGCTCAAGCTACAGGACAAGGACAGTTTCCGCTTTTTGCTGAAAATGAAACTACTTTCTTTGCAAAAATTACAGCTCTTAAAATGGTATTTAATAAAAATGCTTCAGGAAAAGTAGAAAGTTTTACTTTGTACCAAGGCGGACAAGAAACGATTGCTAAAAAAATAGAATAGCATTAACCAATTGTAAATAAAAACCACTTAGAAAATCCTAAGTGGTTTTTTTATTATTCACCAAACTCATTGAAAAACAGATTTCGCTCATCCATATAGCGTGTAGACTAAGTGCTTATTCTTTAAAAATAGTGATTTTGATAGATTTGATCTGTACTAACATAAAACCTTTAAACCATGGAAAATCAAATTAGTTTAAGTATCAATAGACCTTGCAATGAAGATTTTAGTTCCTTTAGCCCAACTCAAAAAGGAGGATTTTGCGACGCTTGTCAAAAAGAAGTGATTGACTTTACAAAAATGAATACGGATGATATCATTACTTTTTTTAAAAATAACCAAACACAAAATACTTGCGGCAGATTAAAAATCGAACATTTAGAAACACCTTTAAAAGTTAAACCCAAAAGAAAAAGACTAGGTCTATTTACTGGCATTTGTCTTTCCATTTTAGCTTTTTTTTCCGTTTCAACCGCAAAAGCTCAAGAATTAAAAAAATCTAAAGACAAAATAAAGCAAGGAACCATAGTTGATACATTAAAAAACAAAAACAACATAGTTGTTAAAGGTACAATAACAACAGAAAGTGATGGTTTACCTTTACCTGGAGCTAGTGTTGTTTTACAAGGTACATCCCAAGGAATACAAACCGATTTTGATGGGAATTTTGAATTTCCAAATAAACTAAAAAAAGGCGATGTTTTAATTGTTAGTTATATAGGTATGGAATCACAAAAAATTGTAATTGAGAATAAAAAGTCCGCATCACTAATAGAATTGAAAATCAACATGGATTATGATTCCTGCGTTATTGTAGGTGAAGTAGCAGTAAAAGAAATCTTTAAGTCAAAAAAGAATTAATACAACGCAATTATGAAAGTGTTCATCATAATTTTTGTATTTATTTATTCTTGGACATCTAGTGGTCAAGCTTCAGATTTTGAACATATAGATTTCACAAAAGCTGAAAATATAGTAAAATTAAATAAAGGGAAAAGTCTAGATAACTTACCGCTCTTAGCTCATGAACTTACTTCAAAATTAGAAACAGATGTAGAAAAGTTCAGAGCCATATACAGATGGGTCTGCGAAAATATTAGTGGTGATTATAAGCAACATAATAAGGTTAGTAAAAAATTAGTTGATCTTAAGAATGATAGCCTAGGTTATATCAAATGGAACGATGAATTTAAAAAAGAGGCTTTTAAAACATTATTAAAAGATAAAAAAACAATGTGTACTGGTTATGCATATTTAATCAAAGAACTATGTTTTATAGCTAATATTGAATGTAAAATTATTGAGGGTTATGCAAGATCATTTGAGACAAACGTTGAAAAGTTAGAATATGTAAACCATTCTTGGAATGTTGTTAAGTTAAACAATAAATGGTATTTATCCGATGCCACTTGGTCCAGTGGTTATATGCTAAATGGGTATTTTTTCATTAAGGATTATAATGATGGGTATTTTTTAACCGAACCGATATTATTTGCCAAAAATCATTTTCCAGTACATGAAAAATGGTTTTTAAATGATAGCCTTATTAAAAACAAATTCGAAGCTGAACCGATAGTTTACGGAGAAACATTTAAGCACCAAATTATTCCAAAAACACCAAAAAAATTATACACTAGTATACCTAAAAATGAGGAAGTCGTTTTTACATTTCAAAGTTTAGAGAAAATTGAAGACAAAGATATTTCTTTAGTTCAGGTTTTAGAAAAAGAACAAAAAGCCTTTAAAATTTATAATTTAAAGAATGAAAACGGAAAGGTTTCCTTTAAATACATATTTAAGCATAGAGGAACTTATGATGTACACCTTAAAATAAAGTCAGACATAGTCGCTTCATATTCCATAAAAGTTCTAAAAAATAAAACATTACATTAAACCACTTAGAAAATTCTAAGTGGTTTTTTTATGCTCAAAACAAAAAAATAAATACATTTTATTAAAATGTATTTAAAAAATATGTATATTAGCCTCATGTATAGTAAAGAACTCACTAAAGGCACATTACAACCTATCATCTTAAAGCTCTTAAGCGAGCATGATAAAATGTATGGTTATGAGATTACCCAAAAGGTAAAAGAACTCACCAAAGGTAAAATTGATATTTCAGAAGGCGCACTCTACCCTATTCTACACAAACTAGAACACAAAAAGGTATTAGAAACTGAAAAAGTGTACATCGGTAAACGTGTTAGAAAATACTATTCCGTTACCAAATCCGGCAAACATGTTATAGAAGAGCAGACCAAACAAATCAATGATTTTATAGATACCTTATCACTAATTTTTAATCCTAAAACAAGCTAAATGACTCTTACAGACCAACACATAGCTTTTATTTCCAAAAATCTGGATTTATATGGCCTAAAAAACAATGAGTTAAAGGAAGATCTCTTAGATCATATTTGTACTCACATCGAAAATTCTAATGAGCAAGATTTTGAAATGGCTTATAAAAAAGCAATCCATGAATTTGGTGGACATCTCAATCTAAATCATATTGAACACCAAACCAATCTTCAATTGTATTTTAATGCTTCTAAAAACAGAAATAAACTCTTGTTTATACTGAGTTATATTTCCGCAGGTTGTATTCTTGTAGGTATTGTTTTTAAGTTTATGCACTGGCCTTTTGCCAGTATACTCTTAGTCGTTGGTTTTGCTTTTTTAATATTTCTTACGCTTCCTATTTATTTCTATTCAAGATACAAAGACCGTATCGTAAAATATCAATCTTAAATTTTAACCATAAACCCAATTAATTATGAAAAAATCAGTTTATGTCTTAGGCTTTATAGCCGCGTTTATTCTCAGCACCTCATTTTTATTCAAAATGATGCATTGGCCATTTGCTAACATCTTAATGTTTACAGGATTTATAATCTTGAACCTAGGGTTCCTTCCAACCTTATTTTTCAAGTTATACAAACAGTAAATATTAAAACTCAAAAAGCTAAAACCACTTCAAATCGAGGTGGTTTTTGTTTTATTACCATTCAACTATAGAAACCTATCAATCAACCACATAAACGTTTGTCACATCGATTTTAAATTACGGCTTCAAAATTATTTTTGTAAATTATCGTAGTTTAATATCAATTTAAGTTGCAAAAGAGTAGTCTATATATTAGTCATATTTTCAAAAATCTTATTTTTTCCGAAAAAGAAATTGAGACTATAAGTGCTGTTTTTCAAAAAGTTACAGTAAAAAAGGGAGACACCTTAATTGTTCCTGGAGATACTGCCGACTCTCAATACTACATCCTGGAAGGATGTCTTAGATCTTTCTATGTAGATTATCAAGGAAAAGAACACACATTACAATTCGGAACAAAAGACTGGTGGATCAGTGATTACACTGCTTTTTTTACAGCTTCACCAGCAGTAATGACGGTTGAAGCGCTTCAAAATTCAACTTTATACAAAATCACTCAGCAGCAGAAAGATGACCTTTATTCTAAAATACCTAAAGTAGAAACCTTCTTTAGACGAAAATTAGAAAGTGCTTTTTCCGCTTTTCAAAGACGAATATTATCCGGTTTATCGCAACCTGCCAAAGAACGTTATTTGTTGTTTATAAAAACATATCCTGATATTGAGAAGATTGTAAAAAACTATCATATCGCATCTTATCTGGGCATAACTACCGAGAGCCTCAGCAGAATACGAAAAGAAATGTAAAATTTGCATTTCTTATCATACATCAATTTTTTTAAAATATTTTGAATTTAAATTTGTAACCCCTAACAAAGAGAACTGATCTCTTATCCTAACTAATGGATTAATAGCTTGAAAAGCGCAGGTTGATGAAACTTGCGCTTTTTCTTTGTTGAAAAATCAAATTACAGATTACATTTTGTTTCATTTATCTTTGCCTTACAATAGATATAAAATTGAAACCAGAGAACAAACTTTCAAATATAGAAACGCAACTGCATCCCAGAAATAAGCATAACACACGTTATGATTTTTCTAAACTCATTAAGAGTTTACCTGAGCTATCTCAATACGTTTCTAAAAATAAATATGGTGATGACTCAGTTGATTTTTTTAATCCTGATGCGGTTTTAACACTAAACAAAGCTTTGTTAAAACACCATTATGATATTGATTTCTGGGAAATTCCGAAACATTATCTATGTCCACCAATTCCAGGAAGAGCAGATTATTTACATTACATTTCCGATTTACTTGGAGAGACGTACACAAAAATCCCTGAAGGCTCTAAAATAAAAGTTTTAGATATTGGTGTTGGTGCTAATTGCATTTACCCAATTATAGGACATCAAGAATATGGTTGGTCCTTTATTGCTTCTGACGTTAGTGAAAATGCTATAAAGTCTGCTAAACAAATTGTTGATCAAAATTCAAATCTTTCTTCTTACATAGACCTTAGACTTCAGAAACAACGTAAAGCGTTTTTTAATGGTATACTTTCTGAAGATGAAAAAATAGACTTTAGTATTTGTAATCCTCCTTTTCATGCCTCAAAAGAAGAGGCTGAAAAAGCTAACTTAAGAAAGCTTAAAAACCTGAAAGGTAAAACTAAAGGAAAAACCAAATTGAATTTTGGCGGGCAACATAATGAATTGTGGACCAAAGGTGGTGAAGCTCGTTTTATAAAAGATATGATTTTTGAAAGTAGAAACTTTAGTAAACAATGTCTATGGTTTACAACATTAGTGTCTAAAGAGGCTACTTTAAAGCCTACATATAAAATCCTTGAAAATGTTGAGGCTACGGCCGTAAAAACTATAGAAATGGGACAAGGTCAAAAAAGAAGTCGTTTTATAGCTTGGACATTTTTGACGGAACACGAACAAAAACAGTGGGCAAAAAACCGTTGGTAAAATTTTATTCTACCTTTGTTTTACCATTGTCATGCTGCATCAAGTGTAGAATAACAAAACCACTTTAAACATAATTCAAACAAATGTCATTTAAGGATCTAAAACTCATTAAACCTCTTCTAAAAGCCATTGACGCTTCAGGTTACACAGAACCTACATTGGTGCAGGAACGTACTATTCCTGTAATATTAGAAGGTAAAGACGTTATTGTTTCTGCCCAAACCGGAACAGGGAAAACAGCAGCTTTTGCGTTACCAATTTTACAGCAGTTGTTTGATAAACAAGACGCACCAAAACGTGGTAAAAAAATAAAGGCTTTAATAATTAGTCCTACACGAGAACTGGCGCTACAGATTCAGCAGAATTTTAAAAACTATGCGCAGTTTTCCAACCTTAGATCACTAGTTATTTTTGGTGGTGTTGCTATTGAACCTCAGGTTGATGTTCTAAAAAAAGGTGTTGATATTCTTATTGCCACTCCTGGTCGTCTTTTAGACTTACACAAACAAGATTATATCAACTTAGATAAGGTTGAAACTTTTGTATTAGACGAGGCTGATTTAATGTTAGCCATGGGTTTTATTGATGATGTAAAAAAAATAGAACGCCTTTGCCCAGTGGAAAAACAAACCTTATTATTTTCTGCAACAATTCCATACAAAATAGAAGAGCTTGCTAATTCAATTTTAAAAGATCCTGAAAGAATTGATGTTACTCCAACGCAATCTGTAGCCCAAGATGTAAGTCAGGTATTGTACTACGTGCCAAAACGCAGAAAAATAGAATTGTGTTTGCATTTGCTTCGAAATACGGTAAAAGGAAATGTTATCATCTTTAGACGCACCAAATTTGGTGTAAAGAAGCTTGAGGAACGCTTGGCAGAAAAAGGCTATCGAGTCGATAGTATTCATGGTGACAAAAATCAGAATGACCGACAAACAGCCTTAAACAAATTCAAAAATGGTTATGCTAAAATTTTAATCGCTACAGATGTGGCTGCACGAGGTATAGACATTAATGAGCTAGATAACGTACTTAATTTTGATATGCCAAACGTTGCCGAAACTTACGTTCATAGAATAGGTAGAACTGGTCGTGCTGGTAATATAGGTTCCGCATATTCATTATGTTCTGCAGACGAAAAAAGTTATATAAAAACGATTGAAAACTATATCAATGTTCAAATTCCTGTAGAGAAAGAGCATCCTTACCCTTTAGACCCAAATGCCAAACCTATTATTCACAAAAAGAAAGGCAGTAAGTACAAAAAGGGTCGTAAAAGTGAAGCATCTAAAAAGAAGAAAAGACGTTGGTACTAATTAGCATGTATAGTCTAAGTAATAAGAGTAAAGTACTAAACTATTTAGCTAGGATATATTACTGAAAATTTAAGGATTGTTTTCTTTATAATTTTAAAATAATAAAATTATAGCACTATCTATAAGCTTTCCCTTACAGATATATTCCATGAAATTCTAATTCAAAAGGTTTTTTAATTGACTTTACGGTCAGAAGTTTTTCTAGGTCAAATTCTTTCCATTCTACAGATTCAGTATTATTATTAGAAAAATTTCCTTTAGTTATTTTCATTTTTTTTGTTAGAAAATCAATACTGTAGTCTGTTGTTTCACCGCTTGCTCTGTGTGCTTCGTTTGATTCATATCCGATTAATGCAAAATCATTATTTTGAAAGCGAAATCTATATTTGTGATTTGACATACTCCAACTTCCTGCACTATACCAAAATCTAAAATTAATGTCCAAGATTCCCTTTTTATTAATACTGAAGCCTTCAAGTGGTTCATCCATTGTTGGTGAGTCTCTAAGGATTATAAAATCTTCGGAGACTAATTTCTTCCTGAAAGCACCAGATTCTGTTCCGAAATAAATAGCTAGTATTCTTGGGTTAAGGTCAATAGTATCTGTCCCAAGCCCTTCATTTAATTTAATATTTTCTTTAGTAGTTTTTTGAATAGCAAAAACCAAGTCAGAAATTCCATCTTTGTTTAGATCTCCTGTAGTAGAGTCTAGTAGTTTCCAATTATGAGGAATTATTTTTTCAAGAGTTTTTCCTTTATTAGGCATTATTAATTCACTTTGTCCAAAACTGGCTATAGAAATTAAAACTGTAAATATTGTCAGTGATTTTATCATTTTTTAACTTGATTACAATAATAGTATTTGAGTGTTTTTTTAGTGATTTTTTTTTAATCCTAAAATTAATCAATGTTGTAATATAAATGGCCTGCTCATTTTTTAACATCAATAAAATCCTCACCAAACCTAATAATACCGTTAGTGATGTTAATCTTTATTTTATTAGGATTTACCTCCTCTCCTATTAACATCATTTTAGAACGTTCCTTTTTTCTGCTTGGTGGAATTTCTGTTATAATATCTCCCCAATAATGTACAGTATTATATCCGTAAGTTTCTATAAAAAAACTGGACTTTTCTGGGAAAAACAAATTAATCTCTGAATAGTCTGATTCCATTTTAAATTCCTTAAAATCTTGAGAGAAATTATGAAACCAGAACTTACTATTAAAGTCCACGATTCTTACATTTCCTGCTATTTCACCTATTTTTACATCACTAAACTCAGTATCAATATTTACACTTTTTAATTGTGCTACTTGTACTTCATCTGCATGTGTAAATTTATAACTACCACCTTCTAAAACGTTTGCTCTAAAACTTCCGTTTACCACATCAAGTACATTTAGAGGGTTCTCTATGTTTTGAAACTTTAGACTTGAATGTCTGGTATTCATAACCAATTGATTTTTTAAATCATTTTGAAAAGTTAAACTAGAGTTTTCTGCCATTATTTTTAGCATAATTTCAGGAGGTAATTTTATAGAAAATTTGGTCTTTAAAATCTTCACATTGTTGGTGTTGATTTTTCTCTTATTTCCTTTATCATCTAATTCTCTTAGATTTTTTAAATACTCCTTAATACTTTTACCTCTAGAGCTACTGTTTATAGCTAAAAAATACTGTTTAGACTTTCTAAATTTTCGATTTGTTTCTTCTTTAAAATTTATAAAATCGCCTTCAAACGTTATTCCATAAAGTGTTTCTAGACTATACGAGATATCACTTTTAGCTTCACTACCACTAGTTTTAAACTCTAAAATTCCATTTACAATTTGGACTTCTGTTTCAATCTCATTCAACTTACTTTCCAACTCTTTTTTTGAATAGTTTTCAAATTCTAAAGTGTAATCGAAATGCACTTTATCATCTTCAGACTCAGAAAATTCTACGTAAGTGCCATTGAGTTGAAGATTTATAGACTTTAAATTCTTAGCATCATAACTTTTCTTAAAAATTTCCTTGACTTGCCCGAAACCCATTGCTGATGTGATGAGCGTCAGCAATAGAAGCTTAAATTGATTTTTCATTCTGCTCGTTTTTTTGATTTAAAATTTTGATGTGTTCTTGTATGTCTTTTAAAATTTGAAGTCGTGTTTGCAAGTTTTCCACCAAATCCTCTACGACTAAAATATTATTGGAATCGTTTTTAAACTGCTCTGAAATTATTTGATAATCGTCATCCAAAGCCTTTAGCCGTTTTTCAAATCTTGTAATAAGAACCTCATCATCTGCAATGGCTATAAAGTTTTCCCATTCTGTATTAATTTCCTTTAAATACTTATCCTCTACGGCTTCAACTTGAGCTATCATCGGAGAAATCTCTTCGGTTGGTTGGTTATAAAACAAACTGAATCCAACAGTTAATGCAACGATGGCTACAGCGGCAATTTTCAACCATAAATAGCTTACCTTTTTAGTGTCTTTTTGCGCATTTAACTTATCCAAAAAATCTTTTCTATGATTTTTTGGAAGTGTTTTCAATTCTTCTTCCGCTTTAAAAAATTCTCTAATATCTTGCTGCATTGTACTTCGGTTTTAAAAGTTCTTGTAACTTCAATTTTCCTCTCCTTAAATGTGTTCTAGACGTTTTGACTGGTATGTCTAATATTTCTGAAATTTCAGAGTGATCGTAACCTTCTATGAGATATAATTTTACTACTACTTTGTGATTTTCACTAAGCTGTTCAACAGCCTTTAAGATGTCATTTTTGGTTAAATTGCTATCAAAATTCCAATCATCTTCATCTACAATTTTCAATTCTGAAACTTCTATATCATTAAATTGCAGTTGATTTTTTCTTAAAACATCTAAACATTGATTGATAATAATCCGCTTTAACCAAGCGCCAAAAGCCGCTTCTGGCCTATAGCTTTCTATATTTAAAAACGCCTTTAAAAATCCATCTTGCATCGCGTCTTTCGCATCTTCTTCATTACCCAAATAACGACATGCAACTGTAAACATAGCTTTAGCATAAAGGTCATAAATCTGCATTTGGGCAACTTGATTTCCTGTTTTGCAACGTTCTATTAAACTTTGATGTTGGTGATGCATTTGATTAGTTAGTGGTTTCTATTTTAAAAAACGATAAAAACTTAGAAGGGTTTCATTTTTTTTGAAAAAAGATTAAAATTAATTGATTATGCCTAAATTAGGGTAAAAATAACCAACCCACATGAGCCAAGATTACAATAATCCTGCGTTTAAAAAATTATTAGTAAAACTACAGGAAGAAAGCTGGCAACTAGAATTATTGATTTCTGGTTTTGCCATTTTTGGTTTGTTTTCGGCATATCCAACGCTACAAGTGGCTTCAAAAGCTGCTCAAAATGACAATAATACTCAGTTCACTATTTTCTTATTTATAGCATTAGCTGCCTGTTCTATATTAATTTTCAATCTCTTGCTCCATGTCCTTTTACGTGGTTTATGGATTGGTGCATTGGGCTTGCGCTACGTTTCTGGTGATATTGATTATGAAAAATTAAATTACGGTAAAAAGTTTTCAGGATACTTAAAAAAGAAAGTCGGATCGTTTGATCGTTACATTGCCAGATTAGAAAACTATTGTAGTGTTATTTTTGCGATCTCATTTCTATTAATCTTTTACGTTCTTGCATTTGCTTTAATCTTTACAATCATTGGCTTAATAATAAGTTTAATGATTGACGGAAATGACTCAAGTTCTGTACTTCTATGGATTGGAATTCCGCTATTAATATTCATGATTATTGGGATGTTCCTCACCTTTTTTGACTTTTTATCTCTCGGTTTATTAAAAAAGAAAAATTGGATTAGTAAACTATATTTCCCATTTTATTGGGTGTTTAGCTTTATAACACTTGCCTTTTTATACAGACCTTTAGTTTACAACTTCCTAGATAACAAATTTGGCAAAAGATTGAGTTTTCTTTTGGTTCCTGTCTATTTTGCGTTGTTAATGATTACAACTTTGAATTATAATCATTCGAACTATTTTGAATTTGATGAGAACTCCAACAGCTTTGTCGCTAATTCTTACAATTATGAAAGTGAACTTATTGACGAATCTGACTTTATTGAAGATATCGCTATAAATAGTAAAGTTATTTCTGAGCCCTACGTAAAAGTCTTTATTGTTTTTGATGATTATATAGAAGATGAACTTTACAAGTTTAACCCAAAACTAAAACCAGAGTCTGATGATAGAGGCATAAAGTCGAAATTTATCATTATAAATGGCAATAAACTCTCTGATAACAAAACTTTACAAAAGGACTATTTAAAGACTTTTAACTCAATTTATTCCGTAAAAATTGATTCCACTCATTTTGATTCTGAGTTTGTTCTTGGAAAAACCACTAAAAATCAAAAAGGGTTTGAAACCTACATTGGAATAAAAAACCTTAATGAAGGTAAACATCAAATGAAAGTTATTAGAAAACGAATCAAAAAATCGGACACAACTTCTGTGCTAGATGCCAATATTCCTTTTTGGTATTATCCTGATTAAAAAAGTACTTTTTTATTGAAATAATTCTTTAGCAAAGGAACTTGCACTCCAACCATAATCGCTAATAAAACCAAAGAATACATCATCGTTTTAGAGGAGTTAACAGATAAATTTTCAAAAGGATTGAACGCTAATTTTGAGAATTCAATTTTTTTCAACCACTCGCTATTTACCACAGGATCTTTTAAATAAACATAAGCAACCAAAGCACCTAAGCTACAAAACACCATATACCAAACATATTTAGGAATCAATGGTTTGTAAACCGTAACTTTAGAGTTAGAGATGGCTTCAACCTTAGACATTACATTTGTTGTAAAATCTATAGAAGGTTGTTCTAAACGATCTACAGACATTAACTTATCTACTAATTCTTCTATTTTTTTATCATCCTTTTCCATCGTTCAAACTGTTTTAGGTTGAAAATACTGTTCTAAAATAACCGCCAACTTTTTTCGTGCTCTATAGAGCTTTACTTTAACAGTGTTGGCTTCAACATTTATAATTTTAGAAATTTCTTCTAAAGATAACTCTTCAAAATAAAACAAAGTTAATAACGCACTACTATCTTCGGGTAGCTTGTCTATACATTGTCTTATTAAAGTATTCTTTTCTTTTGTAATTAAATTCTCTAAGGCGTTGTCTATAGTATCTAATTTATTGAATGTGTAATCGTCTATAGCAACATCACTCTGATGTTTTTTATTCTTTTTTATACGATCTAAACACGTATTGTAGGTGACTTTGTAAATCCATGTTGAAAATTTTGAATCCCCTTTAAACCTATTTAAAGATCTAAAAACCTTTACAAAGGTATCTTGAGCTACTTCCTCTGCCTCTTCTCTATGCTTAAGCATTCGCAACGCCAAAGTAAATACTAAATCCTTATAGCGATCAACTAATGTTGCATACGCTTTAGTATCGCCATTTTTAATAGCGTCGATTAATATTTGTTCGTTGTTGGTGGTCATTTTGTATTTAAGACGACTATAATCTTAATAAGGTTACACTTGCACAAAAATTTTTTTTCAAAAAAGTGTAACCTAAATCAAAAAGCTGTCGTCATAGATTAAAAACAAATAAAATTAATCAATTAAAAAACAAACATTATGGAAGAGATTCTAATACCAATCAGTTTATTTCTAGCGATTTTCGGAATCGTTTATCTTTATTTTTCCACCAGAAATAAAGAACGTTTAGCCTTAATAGAAAAAGGTGCTGACGCTAGTATTTTTAATATTGGCAAAAGATCTGGATCTGCCTGGAAAGTTGTAGTACTAAACCTAGCATTTCTATTAATGGGTATAGGTTTAGGCGTATTTATTGCACATATCTTAGAAACTTACACAAGCTTAAACGATGGTACGGTTTATCCTGCAATGATTTTCTTAATGGCAGGACTAGGACTTTATGTTGGCTATACACAGACAAAAAAAGCTTTAGACGACTAAGAAAAAAGAACTTTCAATCAATCAAAATCATTAAAACGTCTCTGTAAAAAAGAGGCGTTTTTTTGTGCTTACAACTCATGTAATTATAGAATAATTTGCCATGCTGAATTAATTTCAGCATCTTTAGTTCAATTAAATTTCAATTTTAAAGTCGATAAAATTTTAACTCGATAGTTTTAAGCCATAAAAGCGACACAAGAAATTGAATAATTACAATAAAATGTACAAATACCTACTCATACTTTTATTTTCCCAACTGAGCTTTTCCCAAATCACAGTTTTAGACAGCATAAGCAAATTTCCTGTAAGTTATGCTACAGTTTCCTTTGGTAACGGTAATGGAATTTTTGCCGATGATGAAGGCAAATTTTACTTCACAAAAAAATTATATCCAGATATTGATTCGCTCTTCATTTCAGCCATAGGCTTTAAGGATTTGAATATTGCTACTGAAAACCTATCTCAAACGCTTCTACTTCAACCAGAAGCTCATGAATTGGATGAAGTTTTACTGGGAGTCACACTAGATCGAAAATTTAAAGAAGAAACGCTAAAACCGTACTTAGACGACGATTATTATAATTGCTGGTTACCTACAATTGAGTCTGAAATTGCAGTGTATTTTCCAAAAACTACAGAACAAGACCAAGAAATTAAAACAGTAACCTTTCCTATTGCTTTAGAATCTAAAGATTGGAACAAACGCAAACGTTCTAATAGTGAAAAGAAAAAGTTTTCAACCTTATTTAAAGTGAAGTTTTACAACAGCACTGATGGCGTTCCTGGAAAAGTCCTTACCTATGAAACCATTGTTTTTAGAGCTACCGAAAAAAATGGAGACTTCTATGAACTTAATGTTGATGATTATAATATCTACGTTCCTGAAAACGGCTTTTTTGTATCGATACAAGTATTAGGCTATACAGATACTTCTGGAAAATTATTACCAAACAAAAAATATAAAGAGATAAAATCTAGAGATGGAAGCGTTGTAAAAATACCGACCAACTTTAGGCCATTATTACCTTTTACGGACGAAATGGATAATAAAAACACGTACATAAAACGTGTTTTTATCAATGGAAATAATTGGTTACGATTTGATAATGGCAACGGATTTAAATCTAGTTTATTAGACAAGAATTTGTTCAACTATGGTATTGGCATCACTTACAAAACCTACAAGGATGAATGAACCTATAGGATTATATATCATGGCAGCTATGTATGTTTTAGCTGGTGTAATGCATTTTGTAAAACCAAAAATGTATATGCGTATTATGCCTAGATATTTACCAAACCATAAAGCTTTGGTTTTTTGGAGTGGGATTGCAGAAATATTACTTGGCGTTGCGTTGTGTATTCCTACACTTAAGGTAATAGCTATTTATGGCATTATCGCTATGCTTTTAGTATTTCTTTTGGTCCACTTTTATATGCTTAGCAGTAAAAAGGCTGCTGCAGGAATACCTAAATGGATTTTAATTTTACGAATTCCACTTCAGTTTTTATTGATGTATTGGGCTTGGGTTTATTTGGGTTAGGCGTATTTTAAACATATCATTTTATTTTCAAAAGTTTTTTATGCAAAGTTTCTGAAATCAACAATAGATTAAGATATGGTTCATCAATATACTTTTTGAAAGTTTCAATTTCATATTGATGGATTTTAGACTTAGTTTCAGTAATAGATTCCGAAACTATTAGAATTTTAAAATATTCAACCCATTTTTCATTTATATTTTTTTCATCAATTTCAGGAAATACTGAACACTTTTCTGATATAACTCCAAAAGCCCATGAAAGATAATTCACACAATTAAAAAGCCTCAAGTAGTTTTTGAAGCTATAATCTATTTTTTCAAAAGCATGCACCATATTATGTCTATTAAATGGATCGTCTAAAATTTCGGAATTTCTAGTATCAAAATATAAATTATTGTTCAAATAATCATTTAATTGTTTTATCCAAAGTTTAAAATATTCTCTGTGCTTTATTAATACTTGTTTCTGTTGGTTTTTATCGTAAAAGTAAACATTGTCTGTTTCTGAAAATGAAGTCTTTATTTTATCTTCATATTCGTTTGACATTTCCATGAATGCTTTTGAGCTAAGTTCTGACATTTTAATTATGCGCTTTGCATTTTCGCCCCTTTTAGAAATCAAATAACTCCTAAGGACACCTTCATTTACAGGAAGTAATAAGCTAATTGCTCCTGAAAAATCTTTTTGTATACAGAGTATTACAGATTCTTCTATCTGAGTCTTAAATGTATTCAAATAAGGTCTTTTCCTATAAAATCCTTCGATAAAAGTAATAGTCAATTTTAGGTCAAGAAACTTTTTAGCAAATCTTTCAAATATTTTCTCTTCAATAAAATTATCATCTTCATTTTCTAATAATTTTTCAAAAAAAGTAATTTCAAAACCTTGACTATATGGATGTACGAAAACCCAATTATACTTACATAATTTAGAGTTTAATTTATCTATACGAACAACAAGTTCTAATTCCCTTTCTATATGCTTAATAGCTTCTCTAAAATTTAATGAATGTTTAATCATATATTCTATTCCACCTCAAAATCAAAAAATGTTTTAGGAAAAGGCTCCCAACGTAACGTAAAATGCCACCATTCTTTAGGATAGTTTCTAAAATTATGTTTTAGCATTACGGTTTGTAATAATTGTCGGTTTTGCTTTTGCTCTTCAGTAATATTTGAATAGTCTACCCAAGATTGTTCTCCAAAAAAATCAAACGGACTACCCATATCCAAAGGTTCACCTGTTTCGCCATCAGCAATGGTTAAATCTAAAGTACTCCCTCTACTATGTCCAGATTTTGAAGCAATATAACCAGAATTGAATAGATTTTGCTTTTTAACCTTTGGGTAAAAATCCGACTTCATTAATGTATCGTCTAGCACTTTTGCCCAACGTACAAAATGGTTCACAGCACGTTGTGGCCTATAACCATCATAAACTTTTAAACATAAGTTTTGTGTCTGCAATTCATCTTGAACTAACTTTAGTTTTTCTGCTGTTACTTTAGTAATTATAAGCGTATTGGCATTATAACCATCTATTGTATCTCCAACAAAATTATAGCTTCCAAAATAGCGAAGCTCTACATCTAAATCAGGAATAATGTTCTTGGCATACACAAAACCTTCGGGCAAATCTTGCTTCTGCTCAAAACCTAAAGTTAAGACCGCTGAAGCAATCAGGAAAAAGAGAATTTTATTTTTCATAATGAAGTACTAATTTAGAGAAAAATTATCCTATGGACCTGTTTTCTGATGAGAAACAATTTTTTAATCTTCCAAATGCTGAATTGATTTATGTGCCTAACTTCTTTACCAAAGAAAAAGCCGACAACTATTTTAAAATCATAAATTCCGAAACCAATTGGCAACATGATGATATTACCGTTTTTGGCAAAACCTATAAACAACCAAGGTTAACTGCCCTTTTTGGAGAATCTAATCAAACTTATAGCTACTCAAATATCACAATGTATCCCAATCCTTTTACTGCAACATTGAACGATATAAAGCAAAAGGTTGAAGGTTTTTCAAATTATCATTTCAACACATTACTGATTAACCTTTATCGTAATGGAAACGACAGCAATGGTTGGCATGCAGATAATGAAAAAGAATTAGGTAAAAATCCTGTAATTGCTTCGGTTAGTTTTGGTGAAGAACGTCCTTTTCATTTTAAACACAGAACCATTAAAACTGAGCGTCACAAGTTACTATTACAACACGGTAGTTTATTGCTTATGAAAGGCAAAATGCAACATTATTGGCTACACCAAATCGCTAAAACAAAACGACAAATACAACCTAGAATTAACCTTACATTTAGAAGTTTGGTTAAGGTCTAAAAACAAAAAACCGAGATCCCTCAATCTCGGTTTTTCTTAATTTGCTTTTTATTATGTAAGTAGATTTAGGGTCTCTAAGTCAACACAACATAATGCAAATATTAATTAATTAATCCATTGAACTAAAAACTAAATTTTAGTACGAGTCAAATATAAAATTAGGTTTTAAATTCAACGCTAAAAAACACATTTAATCGATGAAATACATTTAATTTTAACATTTTTAGATGAAATCATGCATTTCAACGATAAAATGCAAGTTAAAATTTAAATAAGTACACCTCAATTCTCTTTAAAATTTCCTATAAAGTTTTACGTTTAAACATTATCATTTAATTTTAATTCGGATTTAAAAAATAAAAAATGAAACAGTACTTAATCTTCTTATGTATTATTTGGTCATCCATTATTATAGGACAGGAAAAAAGTTATTCTGAAAAAGATATATCAATTTCTAAATGGATAGATGGAACTTTGCTAGTACCATCAGAAGTTGAAAAGCCTAGTTTAGCCATTATTATTGCTGGCTCAGGTCCTACAAACAGAGATGGCAATCAGAACTTTGTTAAAAATAACTCGTTAAAAAAGCTAGCCGAAAGTCTTACTAATAATGGTATTGCATCATTTAGATATGATAAGCGAATCGTAAAACAAATTCGACAAGGCAATGTTGATAAAGATATAATGTTTAATGATTTTGTTAATGACGCTTCAGATGTTATAGACTATTTTAAAACATCAAATGATTTTGCAAAAATCTATGTTATAGGCCATAGCCAAGGAAGTTTAGTAGGTATGATAGCCGCAAAAGAAAAAACTGATGGATTTATATCCTTAGCTGGTGCTGGAAATAATATTGGTGATGTTTTAGTTGAGCAAGTCACAAAAATGGCACCTAAACTTGGAGAGGAAGCACAACGCGTAGTTGACACATTAAAAAATGGGAAAACAACAACCGACTACCCTCCTGCTCTTGGATCATTATTTGGACCAGACTTACAACCATTCATGATTAATTGGATGACATATAACCCTACTGAAGTTATTGAAAGCTTAAAAATGCCTGTACTTATTATTAATGGTACAAAAGACCTGCAAGTTTCTGAAGAAGAAGCTAAACTATTAAAAGAAGCGAATGAAAATGCCGAGTTAAAAATTGTAGAAAACATGAATCACGTATTATTTATTATAGAAGGTGATGATTTAGAAAACTCTAAATCCTATAACGAATCTTTTAGACCAATTTCTGAAGAGCTTATTGTAAGTATCACGGATTTTATCAAAGAATAATCTACAGAACACATTACTAAATAAAAAAAGCATCTCAAAATTGAGATGCTTTTTTATTAACTAACCAACCAAAATGTAATGTCGCGATTTGTAGTGTTGTTACTATCGTAACTCTCGCTGTAACCATTACACTTTTACACATACAATACCCATGCCAAACTTTATTTTTTCTAAATCTGTAACAAAATTTTTGATTTGGATACTAATTATATAAATTATATCTTTATGATATCATTTTAATATCAATATAAATTATTAAATGATTAACCAATTAAATTTAGAACTCATGAAAGAAGAGAAAATTATTGTTCCGGCTAATGGCTACTTAATGCTATTTTTATTTTTAATATTATTCTTTGGAAGCATTGCGCTTATTCCAATTACAATGACTGGCTGGTCTGTATTTGGTATTGTTGGCGCAATAATACTTGCCTTTGGTTTTTTAATGGTGCAACCTAACGGATCACGCGTTTTATTGCTATTTGGCAAATACGTTGGTACTGTAAAAAAGAATGGGTTTTATTGGGTAAACCCATTTTACACTAAAAAGAAAATTTCGCTTAGAGCCAGTAATTTTGATAGTGAACGTCTCAAAGTAAACGACAAACTTGGCAACCCAGTTATGATAAGCACCATTTTGGTTTGGCGTGTTCAAAACACCTACAAAGCAGCTTTTGACGTTGATAACTACGAAAACTTTGTTAGAGTACAAACTGATGCTGCGGTTCGTAAATTGGCAAGTATGTATCCTTATGATAATTTTGCAGATGAAGGAGTAGATGAAGACATTACATTACGCTCTAGTGTAAATGAGGTTAGCGAAGCTTTAGAAAGAGAAATTGATGAACGGCTTACCATTGCTGGTATTGAAGTTCTAGAAGCTAGAATAGGTTATTTAGCTTATGCTAACGAAATTGCAAATGCCATGCTAAAACGCCAACAAGCTACTGCCATTGTTGCTGCTAGACATAAAATTGTTGAAGGTGCTGTAAGTATGGTAGAGATGGCGATTGAAGAACTCAATAAAAAAGACGTTGTTGTTTTAGATGAAGAACGCAAAGCCGCTATGGTAAGTAATCTTATGGTTGTACTTTGTGGTGATAAAGACGCTTCTCCAGTTGTTAACACAGGAACCTTAAGCCATTAAAATGAAAGAATATAAAGTTATAAAACCAAAATTAGGTTGGAGAAGCCAAACCGAAAAGTTGGAGGAACTGTTAAATAAATATGCCAAAGAAGGATGGCGATTGTTAGAAATTACACCGAATCAGCATATGATTTCCTTCATTGTTTTTGAACGTGATAAAAATAGATAATGAGAATTTTTAAAGAAGAGCAACGCTTTACCCAATTATGGATTATAGTACTTATCGTTTCAAGTACTATAGTCCCAATTGGCATATATCTAAATGAATATTTAAAAGATCCTTCAAAACATTCTGTTGGTGAGTTAATGATTTTTATGAGTTTAATGATAGCTGCTCCTTGTTTTATCTTTATTTTCAAACTTACCACTAGGATTGATGACTTTGGGATTCACTATAAGTTTTTCCCTTTTTATCTTAAATTTAAAACGATACCTTGGAAAGACATTCATAAAATCTATATCAGAACTTACGATCCAATTGGTGAATATGGTGGTTGGGGTTTAAGAGGTGGTTTTTTCTGGAAAAAAGAGAAAGGCAAAGCCATTAATGTTTCAGGTGATATTGGTATACAGCTCGAATTAAAAGATGGCAAAAAATTACTCATTGGCACTCAAAAACAAAGTGAAGTTGAAGCGGTTCTTTCATATTATAAAACACAAACAATACAAACTAACGATGTCTAAGAAAAAAGCATTTGCATTACGAATCAATGAAGATATGCTAAAAGCTGTTGAAAAATGGGCTGCAGACGAATTTCGCAGTACTAACGGCCAGATAGAATGGATGCTAATGCAATACCTTAAAGAGCACAATAGACAACCAAAAAAGAAAGATAATCCAAAGGGTGAAAAGTGATCAGAAATGATCACTTTTTTTATGCGCTATTAATTTGGTATTTTGCAGAGTCTAAACTAACACTTATATGAATCAACCTGTATTTTCTAACGACGCTATTGTATTTGGTTTACTCATGGTAGCCTTAGGTTTTGTCTTTTTTACAGAATCTAAAAAATCTGGATTTTGGTATAAATTTTACCGTATAATACCAGGATTACTAATGTGCTATCTTATTCCTGCTATATTCAACTCTTTTGGTTTAATATCAGATGAAATATCTCAAACTTATTTTATAGCAAGCCGTTATTTATTACCTGCTTCATTAGTTTTATTAACCTTAAGTATCGACTTAAAAGCCATTTTTAATTTAGGTTGGAAAGCTTTAGTTATGTTTTTTACAGGAACTATTGGAATTATTATTGGTGGACCGTTAGCCATATTACTAATTTCTACTTTTTCACCAGAAACCGTTGGTGGTATTGGTCTTGATGCCACTTGGAGAGGTTTAGCCACTTTAGCTGGAAGTTGGATTGGTGGTGGAGCCAACCAAGCTGCAATGTTAGAAATTTATGAGTTCAATCAAGAACTTTATGGAGGAATGGTACTTGTAGATATTGTCGTTGCTAACATCTGGATGGCTATTATTTTACTAGGTATCGGTAAACGCAAAAAAATTGATAATTGGCTAAAAGCTGATAACTCAGCTATAGATGACCTTCAAAATAAAGTACAAGCTTTTAGCGAAAAAGTGACCAGAAATCCTAGCGTACCAGACTTAATGATTATTCTAGCATTCGCTTTTGGTGCTGTTGGTATTGCCCATTTTGGTTCAGAACATATTTCCACTTATTTAAAAGATACATTTGATGCTGTTGGAAATCCTAAAAGTGCTTTATCATCATTCGGAAGTAGTTTCTTTTGGTTAATTTCTATTGCTACTCTAATAGGTGTTTTATTATCCTTTACTAAAGCTAAAAATTTTGAAGGTGCTGGTGCAAGTAAAGTTGGTAGTGTTTTTATCTATATTCTTGTAGCTACTATTGGTATGAAGATGGACTTAGGAAAAATTCTTGATAATCCTGGTTTAATACTTATTGGTCTTGTTTGGATGGCAATCCACGCCGGATTATTAATCTTAATAGCTAAATTAATAAAAGCTCCTTATTTCTTTTTGGCCGTTGGAAGTCAGGCTAACGTTGGTGGTGCAGCTTCAGCTCCAGTAGTAGCAGCAGCATTCCACCCATCATTAGCAACTGTAGGTGCCTTATTAGCTGTCTTTGGCTATGTTGTTGGAACCTATGGAGCTATTCTTTGTGCAGAGTTGATGAAAATTGCTGCTGGAGGTTAGTAATTTTTAATCTAAAATATGATATTTGCGCACCAATTTTTAAATTTTAAAATGAATAAATACACTAAACATTTAAGCCTTGTAATTTTAGCCCTATTAATGATGGCTTGCTCTAAAGACTCGGACAAAAACTTTACTTTAAAAGGGACTGTGAAAGGTTTAAAAAAGGGAGTTGTTTACCTTCAAAAAGATGGTGATTCTTCTGTAATAGATTTAGATTCCATGAAAATTTCTGGCGAATCAGAATTCACTTTGCATACTAATTTAGAAGAACCTCGTCTACTTTATTTAAAGCTTTTTAAAAATGATGGTGAAGAACATTACATCCCATTTTTTGCAGATAAAGGACTTACAGAAATCAATACATCTTTGAAAAATTTCAATTTTGATGCTGAAATTTCAGGTTCAAAACAACAAGAGGTTTTAGAAGAATACCTTGATATTATGGATGGTTTTAAAAATCAAAATTTAGACCTGATAGAAGCTAGTTTTTTAGCTCAAAGAGATAATGATAGTTTGGTTATAGATTCATTAAACCGAAAAGCCGATCAACTGGTAAAACGCAAATACTCATTTACAATTCAATATGCTTTAAATAATAGAGATAGCGAAGTAGCACCATATTTAGCTGTTTATGAAATTCCTGCAGCCAATCCTAAGTTTATTGATTCCATTTACAATAGTTTAACTGAGCCTGTTAAGAGTTCTCTTTATGGAAAGCAGTTAGGAGATATGATTTCGAAACGAAATTCTGTAGAATAACTTTTGTCATTCTGAATTTATTTCAGAATCTAAACAATCCTATATAAAAAAAATCCAATCTTATTCAGATTGGATTTTTTATTTTTTAGAGCCGATGGAGGGACTCGAACCCACGACCTGCTGATTACAAATCAGCTGCTCTAGCCAGCTGAGCTACATCGGCGAATTGAGAGCGCAAATTTAAACTAGAAATTTAAATTTGCAAATCAATTTATTTTAATTTGTTGATTTTTTCAATAAGATCTTTTCCTTTAGACTCAAGATCATTATTTATAGCCTTAAAGTGTGCCTGTTTATTTTCAACACTTCTATCGTTTACACGTGCTATAAGCTCATCAAAAGTAGCTATAGCTTCGTCAATAATAGCTTCACTTTCTTTTGTAGGTTTCTGCGCATTAGCTAACTCCCAAACATAAACTGCTTCTATAATATCACCTAAAACGTAGTTTATATCCTTTTTTAAATCTCTTTTATTCGCCATAATTCGTAAAATTTATTTGTGCAAAAGTACTAAATCCTTTTAGTTATTTAATCTAATTTATTTTGAAGTTTTCTAAATATAAACTTGTAACAATTTAGCATAGCCTGACCTTAATTTGTATGTCTCTATGGCAGCAGGAACAAGAATAGTTTCTCCTTTTGATATTGTTTCTTTGAAATTATCATTTGATATTTCTACTTCACCATCTACACACATATAAATCATGAAAGAATCCTGCTTGTTTTTAATTTCCATTGAAGCATCTAACTCTAAAAAGTTAGTAGTAAAAAAAGGACAATCTACCATCTCATTCACTTTATTTTTAGAGGTTTTGTAAGATACTCTAAAGTCATCTTTCATATCAAAATTAAAAGCATCAATGGCTATATCGTTATGCAGTTCTCTTTCATTACCATCTGCATCTACTCTATCCCAATCGTAAACGCGGTATGTAACGTCACTTGTTTGTTGAATTTCTGCTAGTAAAACTCCTGCTCCTATTGCATGTACTCTGCCTGCTTCTATAAAATAAGTATCTCCTTCTTTTACTTTATCAAAATTCAATATTTGAGTTAGTGTTTTTTCTTCAAGATGTTTGAGGTAGATATCTTTATCTACTTTTTGGTTAAAACCAACAATAAGATTAGCATCGTTATCAGCCTGCATCACATACCACATTTCAGTTTTTCCGAAGGAATTATGACGTGCTTTTGCAAGCTCATCATCTGGATGCAATTGAATACTTAAATCTTGCTTAGCATCGATAAATTTTATTAAGAGTGGAAAGTTTTTACCAAAGCGTTTAAGGTTTTTACTTCCTAATATTTGAGCACCATTAGTATCTAAAAGTTCTTGAAGAGATTTACCTTGTAACTTCCCATTTGCAACTAAAGAAACATCTCCAGGAACAGCACTTATCTCCCAACTTTCTCCTAAACTTTTCGATTTAGAATTTTTATTGAAATGTTGATGAAGCTTCTCTCCTCCCCAAATTTTATCTTTTAATATGGGCTGAAACTTTAAGGGATATAATTGGCTTTTCATATTAACTACTCTCCAGAATACGTTACAAAATTACGAGGAGTTTCATATAACGTAATTTCTAAATGAAACTTTTCATCCAACTTTGCTTTTATTTTATTGTAAATAACAACGGCTATATTTTCTGCGGTTGGATTCAAATCCTTGAATTCAGGAACTTCAACATTTAAATTTTTGTGATCGAAGGCATCTTCTATTTCAGATTTTATAATGTCTTTTAAAATCTTTACATCTATGACATATCCGGTTTCTGGATCAATGTCTCCCGTAACGCTAGCAATAAGTTCGTAATTATGTCCATGAAAGTTAGGGTTATTACACAGACCAAACACTTCATCATTTTTCTCAAAGCTCCAATCTTTTCTATAAAGCCTGTGAGCTGCATTAAAATGTGCTTTTCTATGTACCGTTACTTTCATGAGTTATTCACGTTTATAAATTCATAAAATTTTTCGAAAATAATCTTGAACCAAGCTGTGTATAATTCAGGTTGATTTTTTATATCTTCTTTCACATCGTCTAAAGACATCCACTTCCAAGCTGCTACTTCATCTTCATTAATATTTGGCTTGTCATTAAAATAGCCTATTAAAATATGATCGTATTCATGCTCTGTTAATCCATTATCAAATGGTGCTTTGTAAATGAAAGATGTGGTTTCTTCTAAATCCGTTACAAATCCCATTTCCTCCTGTAATCTGCGCATACCTGCTTCAATATTAGATTCTCCTTCACGTTGATGGCTACAACAAGTGTTAGTCCATAAACCTGGTGAATGATACTTGTGCATAGCACGTTGCTGAATCATTAATTCGTTATTATCATTGAATACAAATACTGAAAAAGCACGATGCAAAAGGGCTTTTTCGTGCGCTTCCATTTTGGGCATTAATCCTATCGGATTATCATTTTCATCTACTAGAATAACTTGTTCTTCTGTCATGCAGCAAAATTAACATCTATAGCTTTAAAAATGCTAAAGGATTTCATAAAAATAGCCGTTTAAAATTTAAACGGCTATTTAATCTCTTATTTATATTTATGGATTATTGCTTATCGTCGCATGTTTTTCCATTAATACCTGTAATTATAAATTCACTACGTCTATTTAACTGATGTTCTTCTTCTGAACAACTAGACTCACTGCTAGGCTCGCATCCACAATCGTTTACCAATCTAGACTCTCCATAACCTTTTGCTGTAAGACGCTCTGCATCGATACCTTTATCAATTAAATATTGACGTGTAGACTGCGCTCTTCTTTCTGAAAGTTTTTCATTGTAAGAAGCTGGTCCTCTACAATCTGTATGACTACGAATATCGATATTCATAGTTGGGTATTTGTTCAATACAGCTAACACTTTTTGAAGTTCTATCTCAGCATCATATCTAATATTTGACTTATCAAAGTCGAAATATATAATTGGAATGTCTAATATCTTAGCTAAATCATCACAAGGTGAAATTTCCTGAACATCCTTTTCTAACAATAACTGAATAGTTAAATCTTGTTTCTTTGTTGGTGTTGTAAAACGTTTTTCATCACCAGTATAAGTTTCCTTTTCTCCTCTGATTAAATATTCCATTCTACAACCCGCTTCTAATTCAAAAGAACCATCAGTACCAACAGTTTTACGTTCTATTTCTGTTCCTTCTGCATCAAATAGAACAACTGAAGCATCGGCTATTGGTTCCATTGTTTTTTTATCTAAAACAGTTCCTGCAATAAGCTGTGTACATTCTGTAATTTCAAAAGTGTAAATATCATCACTTCCTTTACCTCCTTCTCTGTTAGAGCTGAAATACACACGTTTAGTCACCAGGTTTTCATAATAGCCAAAATCATCTCCTGAACTATTTACTGGCTTGCCTACATTCTCAATTGGGAAATTACGACTATTACTAGTTTCTACTATTTTATCTAAACCTTCAGATTTGAAAACATCCAATCCACCTAAACCAGGGAAACCTGTAGATGAATAATATAAATCACCATTTGTATTTATAAAAGGAAACGTTTCTTGCCCTTCTGTGTTTATAGAAGACCCTAAGTTTTCTGGTTCGCCTAATGTACCATCATCATTAACATCGACTACAAAAATATCGGACTGACCGTAAGTTCCTGGCATATCTGAAGCAAAATATAATCTGCTTCCTGTTAGGTTTAACGTTGGATGAGCAACACTGTAATCTTCGCTATTAAAGTGTACTTTATGTATTTCTCCCCAAGTACCATCGTCTTGAAGTTTTGCTCTGTATAATTGAAGTCTGTTAATTCCTGTATCGTCTTCCTTATATTTTAGTCTGTAGAAATTATTTCTTGTGAAAAACATATACTGTCCATTCGGTGAAATTACAGCGCTAGACTCATGAAATTTAGTATTAACATCACCTTCTATTTCGTTGACTTCACCAAAACTACCATCTTCAGTTTTTTCAACCGAATACAAATCTAAATACGGTTCTTCGTTCCATCTATATTTACGTCCACCTCCTCTTGCAGATGCGAAAACAACTCCATTTTCGTATTCTATAGTACCGAAATCTGAAAATTCTGTATTGATATCTAGGTTTACAACTTCAATATCATCTCTACTTAAATCTTCTATTGTGGCTTTATAATCTACTTTAGACATAAAGGCTCTTCCTCTTAAATCCTCTGGTTTAAGCTCATTGAATTTTTTCATCCAAACGTCTGACTCCTCATATTTTTGGATACCTTTTAGAGCTAAAGCATATCTGAAATAATATTCTGGATCAATAACTTCTCCCATAGCCATTAACTCACCATACCATTTTGCAGCATCTTTCATTTCATTTCTGAAATAATAAGAATTACCTAACTTCTGAAATAAGTCTACAGACTTGTAGCCTTTATTTGCTACTTCTAACAAGACTTCGCTAGTTTTAACATATGCAAAATCTCTATAGTCGTCCTTTACACTTTGAATTTTTCCATTCTGAGCGAAAACAGTAGAAGAAATTGCGATGAAAAAAGTAAATAATGTATATCTTAAATTTGCTTTCATAGTCATATTTTTAGAAGAAACGAGGTGATAAAATTCTACCCATTCTTTTAACTTCAAATCTTAAAGTTATTTCGTGAGTACCACTATTGTAATTATTTAATCCTGTTGTAGTCATATCGTAACCATAACCAACAAACATGCCAGGTGTTACCTGAAAACCAGCTAGTGCACTTACAGAGTCATCCCATCTCCAAGCTAAACCAAGCGTTATTTTCTTTTGAATCCAAAGGTTAGCAGAAACATCTGCAATTAAAGGCGCACCTGAAACTCCCTTAACAAGAAAAGCAGGTTTAAGTTCTGTAGTTTCACTAAGATTAAATACATAACCACCTATAGCGTAAAAATGCATACGTTCTGTGGCTACTGATTCTTGAAAATCATCGTAATGATCTGTCTCAATAAAATTAGGAACTGCCAAACCAAAATACCATTTACGTGTGTGCATGTACAAACCAGCACCTATCATCGGAGAGGTTAAATTCAAATTTTGATTAAATGCAACATCTGGATCTCTGTATATACCTTTACTCCAATCTGTATTCAGAAAATGAACACCTCCTTTAACACCAAAAGATAATTTGAGATCATTAGCATTTAATGGAATAGTATAAGAAAAATTAGCGTCTACAAAAGTTTCTGTGGCTGGCCCTAAAGCATCACTCACAATATTTAATCCTAAACCTACACGCTCATTGCGCAAAGGAGAATGGATACCCAAAGATTGTGTCTGTGGTGCTCCATCAATACCAACCCATTGCGATCTATGAAGGCCCACCACACTCAATGTTTCTCTTTGTCCTGCATAAGCTGGGTTAACACTTAATGTGTTATACATATAATGCGTATACTGAGGATCTTGCTGTGCAAAACTTTCAACGCTAATTAGTATGAATACTAAAACAACTAATCCTTTTATTATTGATGACTTATGTATCATTTTAATATATTTTATCTTCAGTATTAATTAGTTTTTTCTGTTTATATACAACCATCCTACTCTAGGATCTGAACCATCACCTAGATCTAATACATAGTAGTATGTACCAGCAGGTAAATTATCAGAATCCTTTACAACAGCTCTACCATTTGTAGTTCCGCTCCAATCGTTTAGATAACCTCTAGTACTGTAAACCATATTACCCCATCTGTTGTAAACTTCTAGTTTATTGTCTGGGAAACGCTCTAAACAATCTATAACAAATGTTTCATTAACACCGTCGCCGTCTGGTGAAAATTCGTTGTAGATAGTTAAACAGATAGGATCTACTTCAGCACTATCTTCATCATTTCCAATGTTAACATCGTTACCACCTACAGAACTTTGTACATAAGCAATATTTAAATAGTCACCAAACCCTAATACTTCTACAGTAACTTGTAGTATTTCCACTTGATCTGGATCTAATTGAGCAATAGTCCATTCACCAGTGATATCAGAGTATGAAATATTACCATTAGTTGCTATATGATTTACATAAACATATCCGCTTGGTATTTGTTCACTAATTACAATATCTGTTGCTGTTACATTTCCAATATTTGCTATCTCAACAGTAAACGTTACTTCATCACCAACAACTGGTTCAAGTTCATTTACCTCTTTGCTAACTTCTAAATCATAAATTGAGTTAACCAATGTTACTGTTGGATCATCTGGAATACCATCACCATTACTATCTATATCACTAGGATTATTTGGGTCATCACTGATATCAACTATATCATCAGAAGGATTATTTAAATCTCCTCGAGGTGCTTCACTACTCACTGTAGCCGAATTAGTAACACTACCTATATCTAAATCTTCTTGAGTAATTATGTATGTTGCTGTAAATGTTGTGCTGTCTATTTCGCCCGGTAATAACTGAGCTATTGGACCACCCGTTAACATTAAACCTGGCAATACATCTTGAACTTGAATATTAGTCAAGGTTACATTTCCTGTGTTTTCAACAATAAAGACATACGATATTTCATCACCTAAACTTCCTGCTATACCATCTCCATTAGTGTCTTCAAGTTCCAATGTAGTTTTTAGTAAACTAATACTTGGATCTGATATGATGATAATCTCAGTTGGGTCGTCTTCAGTATTACCGTCTGTATCATCACCATCATCACTAATATCACTAACAGTAGTATCTGATGGACTGTTTCCTTCAGTGTATACACTATTACTGAATCCACCTGCATCAATTGCATCTTGCTCAATAATGTATGTTGCAATATAAGTTGCGGTTTCATCTACTTGTAATATGCCTTCAATACTTCCTGCATCTGCACTATCAAATACTGGACCAGATGACAATGTTAAAGCATTACCTAATACATCTTGGAAAGTATCAACAATACTAACATTATCTAGAGTAACATTTCCAGTATTCATAACTGTAATTGTATATGTTACTGTGTCTCCTAGACTTGCACCAGCTGGAGCAATATCATCTGTTATAGAAGCTATTTTAACCACCTCTATGTTAGGATCTTCTAGAATTATTACTTCTGTAGCATCGTCTTCAGTATTACCGTCCGTATCATCATCATCGTCACTGACATCATCAACATTTGTGCCTTCTGGACTTTCTCCACTGGCCAATACGCTGTTGCTGATTGATCCACTATCTACTGATCCTTGCTCGATGACATAGGTTGCTGTATATGTGGCCGTC
>NZ_JARYTG010000004.1:294910-296020 GCF_029911945.1 Winogradskyella sp. SYSU M77433
ACCGTTGCCATCTACAAACGTATCTACTATGGCTACGTTACTTAAGCTGACGTTACCGTTGTTCGTTACTGTTATCGTATACGTTACTGTATCTCCTAAACTTGCTCCTGTTGGTGCTACATCGTTAGTGATAGTAGCTACTTTTACGGCTTCTATCTGTGGACTCTCTGGTAATAATGTATTTGTTGGATCATTATCACTTGTTGGGTCTGTAGGATCATCACTATCATCATTCAATATATTATTCATTGGATCTATAGCTTCAACAGACGCTTGATTTGTTACTATACCCGAATCAATATCTTCTTGAGTAATTGCATATGTTGCTGTATAAACTATACTTCCTGTACCTACAACTAAATCCTGTAAATCACCTTCTCCATCTTCATCACTTCCTCCACTATTATAAATAGGTGTAGGTAATATACCTGTGCCTGTAAAGTTTGACGAATTTTCGTTTACATCTATATCATAAATAGTAACATCTCCAGTATTTGTCACTGTATAAGTATAAGTAATTATATCACCTACACTCACTATTCCATCTATACCTAAATCTAAACTACTAGTCTTAGTTATATTAAAATCTGGATTTTGAGTTAAAATAGTTACCGTTGGATCGTTCGTTGGATCTCCATCCGTATTACCCTGACCATCGGCGGTCTCAACGGTCTCGTCTCCTGCATCCGATACATCGACAACGTCATCTGTGCCGCTTGGGCTATCTCCCGTTGCCGTGGCACTGTTCTCTATGTAACCTGCGTCGATGTCGGATTGTGTGATCGTCTGTTCTACTGTGACTATAGCACTTGATCCTGGTGCTAAACTTGCGATTGGGCTGCCTACAATACTGCCTGCATCGGCGTTCGCATCTGTTATATCTATGTTGCTTACCGTTAAATTACCTGTGTTGGTCACTACAATATCATATTCTATAACGTCTCCTAAGGAACTGCCACTTACTGTAACGGTCTTGGTCACTGTTAATTCTGGACATTCTGCTTCAACCAAAACAATAGGATTATTAGATACACCTATACATGTAGGCATCGACTGATATCTAACTGCTGGTGTATAAGTTGATGAGGGCAAGTTATTAAACACATTAGA
>NZ_JARYTG010000004.1:296118-451972 GCF_029911945.1 Winogradskyella sp. SYSU M77433
ATTTGGCTCACCTACTACCGATATAGAATTCAATATAGCCCCTGTTGAGCTATCTGTACCTGTTATGTCGAATGTAACATCTGAAGCTGGTAAAGCATATATAGGACTGCCTGTCGGTATAACGTCCATACATGCATCGTCGCTACATTCATATGGTGCCGTAAGTACATTTGAATTGGTCAATGTACAACTACTCTCAGCTGAAAACTCAGCCGTTAAAGATATCTCATTCCCATTAGCTGGTAATGTAACACCTGTAAAAGTATATGGCGAGCTAAGTCCAGACACTGAAACAGACCCACTACCGTCACCTGATAATTCCAACGTGCCCGTTCCTGGAACAGTATTAAATGTTATAGTTATGTCCGCTGTAAAAGTATCGTCGGTTATATCAGATGGTGTACCGTTGTCATTACATGTTGATACATTGCTAGATGAAATATTATCAATTGAACAATCACAGATTGTTAAACCTAAAGGATCTGTAACGCTAGCATTAGTCCCAAGAGAATAGTCTACACCTGTTTCTGTAACCAAACCATTAGTTGGGTTGACAGTTGCTGGATCTGAATCCCCAAATTGCCCTCCATCTGCTCCTGCTGCATTCGGATCATTATATGCCTCGTTTGCATCTGGACAACCATCTCCATCACTGTCTGTGTTCTGAAAGTCATAACTTCCATCATTCAATGTATCTATTGGTACCGTAACTTCTGCTGTATCATCTGCACCATTACCATTAGCATCACTAAAACCAGTATCATTAGAATCAATGACTCCATCTCCATTTGTATCTAACGCACCATTACCAGACTCATCTACATCATAAATACCATCGTTATCTGAGTCTAGATCTAAATAATCAGGAATGCCATCTTGGTCTGTATCTGTTGGATTTGTAGATGGGTCATTATCTAAGTCTAAATTCAGATCCTCATAAATATCTAAAATACCATCATTATCACTATCTATATCTGACACATCATTAACACCATCACAATCAGAATCATTTACAGTCAATGAAGATGAGTTATTACTCGTATCCGTATCTGATTGGGCCATATTAATTATATTGGCTGTATACGTTAAAGGAAGACTTATTGATGTAACCGAGACAGAAACCGTAAGCGTAATGCTTTCACCTGCATCCAATCTTGTAACTATCCATTTGTTTGACGTACTATCATACGTAGCCGTTCCCGTTCCTGATGAAAACACAGCATTACTACTAGAGTAACTTACACCTGCAGGCAACATCTTTTCAACTTCAAAACCATTACTATCTATAGCGCTATTATTAGTAACTGTAGTAACAAAATCAATTGAACTTGCAGAACATAAGTCTGTTGAGGAATTAACATCTGATGTAATACCTAAATCAACTGGTGTAAAAATTAAGCTATTTGTATTAAAAGCTGTAAATGCAATATCTGTATTACCAGAAGTTGTATGCACAAATTCTGTAATTTGAGCAGCATTAGCTGTTGTGATGCCAAAATCACTAAGTTCAAAAGTTAAAAGTCTTAAATCTCTATAGCTATTTATCGCAAATGTACCTGTAACTACACCTGTAGTAGGGTTAACAGTATATATTGTCCAATCAACGCCACCGACAATACCTACTGTTGAAAAGTTTACAATTATACTATTTCCTACAGTATTACCACCTATATCCACAAACTTGAATGTATCACTTCCTGAAGGCTGTCCTGTTTGGGTAGCTATGATGTCTGGGATATTATCATTAATACTACTAGTTGAATTTATCGATAAATTATCATAATTAAAATCCTGAGAATCAATATTAAAAAAATTAGTAGATAGCTCAAGACCATTTGCACCATCTCTTATAAAAGTACTTGGAACAATAGGATGAAATGAATTAATATGATCTGTTGCAATATTGGTTTGGTTATTACCTCCCCAAGTATAACCAACACCAATTAATTCTGGATTAGAATATGAAATAAGACCAGGAACAGGAAATGCCTGAAAATCTGCTGGAGTATAAGCTACACCATTACTTGACAATATAGAATCATCTATACCTGTAGAATAAGTAACACCGTCTACCGTAAAACCTATTAAATTATTAGATCCTGTGGCTGTAACCTGAGCAGAAGTTGAAGACTCATAGAAACTGTTTTCATCTCCATATATGGCGGTCACTTGTCCTTGAGAATAACCAAATGAGCCAAAAAGCAAACTGAAAACAAATAAAGCAAGATTAGAGTATTTCCTGCTTAATATCAAATCTATCTTTGTAGATACATTATCAATGGTTTTTTTAAGCAATTGTAATCGCGTAAAGATTTTCATATTTTAGAAAGGTTGATATACATTCAATATTGTTAACGATAATTATTTTTATCGATAAAGTGCAAATATATTCGATAAAATGTAATTTGCAAATTTTTTATTAAGCAATCACTTACATTTCAAACATTTATTAATTGATTATTACCACCTAAGGACAATCAATTAGGACAAACGCACTATAAAATATTTTGTAAAATTTGGTGAAGAGATCAGCTATTAACCAACTTCAAAAATTAATTCTTGTTCATTTCAAACTTTGAAGACTGACTGAATTTGGAATTAATTTCATTTTCAATTTTACCAAGGAAAGTCTTCAAAATAAATCATTATAAATGATTTATTTTGAACATTTAATCCCTTTCCTACAAAGCTAATTTAGTATTTGGATCTATTGTATAAATTTAGACCAATGGCAAGTATTTTGGATTGAATGACATCACTACTTTAAAAATGAAGTTTTAGAGCACAAAAAAAAGCCTCAACTATAAAAGTTAAGGCTTATTTCAGAGTAGGAATTAATTAGTCCATTATAAGAAACATTGACCTTCTGTTTAATTGATGTTCGTCTTCCTCACAATCCTTTCCATTAGAACATTTATTGATTAATTGCGACTCTCCATAACCTTTAGCAGACAAGCGCTTCTTCTGTATGCCTTTACTAATAAACCATTGTAAAGTTGATTGTGCTCTTCTACTCGATAAGTTTAAATTATAATTACCATTTCCGCGAGAATCAGTGTGGGATTCTATATCTATTTTCAACTTTGGATATTCATTTATAGCCGCATATTTTAATTGTTTATAATAGTAGTATCTTTGCCATCATTTTTAACGATAGATATGAGTTTTTTAAAAGAGATAGCAAGACGACGAACATTTGGTATTATTTCGCATCCCGATGCTGGTAAGACTACACTAACAGAAAAACTACTTCTGTTTGGTGGTGCCATTCAAGAGGCTGGTGCCGTAAAAAGCAATAAGATAAAAAAAGGAGCCACCAGTGACTTTATGGAAATTGAGCGTCAACGTGGTATTTCTGTTGCAACTTCTGTATTAGCTTTTGAATATGAAGGTATTAAGATTAATATTCTAGATACACCAGGACACAAGGATTTTGCAGAAGACACATTTAGAACTCTAACAGCTGTAGATAGTGTGATTGTTGTTATTGATGTGGCCAAAGGTGTTGAGGAACAAACTGAAAAACTTGTTGAAGTTTGTAGAATGCGTAATATTCCTATGATTGTATTCATCAACAAATTAGACCGTGAAGGTAAAGATGCCTTTGACCTTTTAGATGAAGTTGAGCAAAAATTAGGACTAACCGTTACGCCTATGAGTTTCCCAATTGGTATGGGCTATGATTTTAAAGGCATTTATAATCTATGGGAAAAGAATGTCAATTTATTTAGTGGTAACAGTAGAAAAAATATAGAAGAGACTATAGAAATATCAGATCTATCTTCTTCTGAATTAGATAAATTAGTTGGCGAAAAAGCGGCTAATACATTAAGAGACGAGATAGAATTGGTTAATGGCATTTATCCTGAATTTGATAAAGACGCTTACCTTAAAGGGGATTTGCAACCTGTTTTCTTTGGTTCTGCATTAAATAATTTTGGTGTTAGAGAACTATTAGACTGTTTCGTTGAAATTGCACCAAAACCAAGACCTAAACAAAGTGAAGAGCGTTTGGTAAAACCTGAAGAAGATAAGTTTAGTGGTTTTGTTTTTAAAATTCACGCCAACATGGATCCTAATCATAGAAACCGTTTGGCATTTGTGAAAATAGTTTCTGGTGAATTTAAACGTAATGTTCCATATCTTCATGTAAGACATAATAAAAAGCTAAAATTCTCTAGTCCAAATGCTTTCTTTGCCGAAAAGAAAGAGATTGTAGATGTATCATACCCTGGAGATATAGTAGGTTTACAAGATACTGGTAGCTTTAAAATTGGTGATACACTAACTGAAGGTGAAATCCTTAATTATAAAGGTATTCCTAGTTTCTCACCTGAGCATTTTAGATACATTAACAACGCGGATCCTATGAAAGCTAAGCAACTTTACAAAGGTATTGACCAGTTAATGGATGAAGGTGTTGCTCAGCTTTTTACTTTAGACTATAATGGAAGAAAAGTTATCGGTACTGTTGGAGCGCTTCAATATGAAGTAATTCAATATCGTTTAGAACATGAATATGGTGCTAAATGTACGTATGAAAACCTTAATGTACATAAAGCATGTTGGGTACAAACTGAAGATGATAAAAGCGAAGAATTTAAAGATTTCTTAAGGGTAAAGCAACGTTATCTTGCAAGAGATAAACAAAATCAATTGGTTTTCTTGGCTGACTCTATGTTCTCACTACAGATGACACAGCAAAAATACCCAAGCATTAAGTTCCATATGACCTCAGAATTTGAATAAAAATTCTCACAAACTATTAAAATACAATGCATTTTGTCGATTATATTTGTTTTTAATCTGTTTTTTTGATTAAAATAGCACCAGTAATCATTATTTCAAAATAAGATTAACCCCAAACTAATCTACTTATTATGGAAACCAATGAAAACGTTTATAGTAATGAAGACATTACTGTAACCTATCAACCGCGTTGTTGCACTAATGCAGAATTATGTGCAAAACAACTTTCAAGTGTATTCAGAAATTCTGTAATTCCTTGGATTGATCTTAACGGAGCAGAAACCGAAGACATCATTAATCAAATTAAAAAATGTCCTTCTGGTGCTCTGAAATACCACTTAAAGAAAAAAGAAGTGGCTTAATCATTATTTATCTTAGTATAAATAGAAAATCCCTTAGCTTTAATAAAAATCTAAGGGATTTTTTTAGTTTATATTGTTATAGACTATTTAAAGCCTTTAGTTTAAAGATATATGAAATGTGTTTACAAAAAACTAATAACGCCTTAAACGAATCCATTATTAATAATAAAAAACAATTGATTCTTTACTATTGATTCAATTCAACTATACAACTTTAAGCCTGACCTGTTGGCCCAAAATTTAAAGGAATTGGTGGTTGCTCTTCAAAAAATTTCGATAACCACCAATTATTATTTTCTATAATTAAAAATATAAAATTTTAGGCCTGACCTGTTGGTCCGAAATTTAGAGGAATTGGTGGTTGCTCGTAATCTTTAATTTCACCATGAGCTTTCTCAAATCTTGAAACATTATCTCCTAAAGCCTTAAGTAAACGCTTTGCATGTTGTGGTGTTAAAATGATACGAGATTTCACTTTGCTTTTTGGAGTTCCTGGCATTATACTAACAAAATCTACAACAAACTCTGAAACAGAGTGATTAATTATAGCTAAGTTAGAATAAGTACCTTCTGCTACTTTCTCATCGAGCTCTATATTTATTTGTCCTTTTTTTGGATTATTATTTTCGTCTGACATATCTATACTATTTTATTTTAAATTAAAAAAGCCTTCAAACTTTACAGGATGAAGGCTTTTAGTTTATTTAGATTCCTGCCTCCGCAGGAATAGGAATGATAAATTCTAGTTGAAGTTCATTTCTTCTTTAGCTTTCATCATTTCATTAAATTCCTCTTTAGAACCTACAATAATATTATCGTATTCTCTAACACCAGTACCAGCCGGTATTCTATGTCCTACAATAACATTTTCTTTTAGTCCTTCTAGGTTATCTATTTTACCATTTACAGCTGCTTCGTTAAGAACTTTAGTTGTTTCTTGGAACGATGCCGCAGAAATAAACGATTTAGTCTGTAATGACGCTCTAGTAATACCTTGTAGTATTGGTGTTGCAGTTGCAGGACTAGCGTCTCTTGCTGTAACAAGATTTTTATCTTCTCTTCTTAAGCTAGAGTTTTCATCTCTTAACTGTCTTACCGTTACAATCTGACCAGATTTTAAGTTTTCAGAATCACCAGCATCTTCTACTACTTTCATTCCGAAAATCTTATCATTCTCTTCGATAAAGTCTGACTTATGAACTAATTGGTTTTCTAAGAAAATAGTATCACCAGAATCCATAATTCTAACTTTACGCATCATCTGTCTTACAACAACTTCGAAGTGTTTATCGTTAATTTTCACACCTTGTAAACGGTATACTTCTTGTACTTCGTTTACTAAGTATTGTTGTACTGCAGAAGGGCCTTTGATATTTAAGATATCGTTTGGTGTTATAGATCCGTCTGATAAAGGCATACCAGCTTTTACATAATCATTTTCTTGAACAAGAATTTGATTAGATAATTTCACTAAGTATTTCTTAACCTCACCAAGCTTAGACTCAATAATGATTTCACGGTTACCACGCTTAATCTTACCAAAAGATACTACACCATCAATTTCACTTACTACTGCTGGGTTAGATGGGTTACGTGCTTCGAATAACTCTGTTACACGAGGAAGACCACCAGTAATATCACCAGCTTTAGCAGATTTACGAGGTATTTTAACTAAAATCTTACCAACTTCAATTTTATCACCATCATCAATCATAATGTGTGCACCTACTGGTAAGTTGTATGAACGAATAGTTTCACCTTTAGAATCTTCAATCAATAATGTTGGAATCAACTTCTTGTTTCTAGATTCAGAAATTACTTTTTCTTGGAAACCTGTTTGTTCATCTATTTCAACTTGGTAAGTTACACCTTGCTCGATGTTTTCATACTTCACTTTACCTGCAAATTCTGAAATAATAACACCGTTATATGGATCCCATTGACAGATAACGTCACCTTTCTTAACTTTATCTCCTGGCTTCACAAATACGTGAGAACCGTAAGGAATATTGCTAGTACTTAAGACAATTCCTGTTTTAGCATCAACTAATTTTAATTCAGAAGTTCTTGAGATAACTACATCTACCTCATTGCCTTCATTATCTTTAGTTTTTACTGTTTTAAGATCATCAATCTCAGCAATACCATCGAACTTAACGATTAGCTTATTCTCTTCTGAGATGTTACCTGCAATACCACCTACGTGGAATGTACGTAGTGTAAGCTGTGTTCCTGGCTCACCAATTGATTGTGCTGCCACAACACCAACTGCTTCACCTCGTTGAACCATCTTACCTGTTGCAAGGTTACGTCCGTAACACTTCACACAGATACCTTGTTTAGCCTCACATGTTAATGGAGAACGTACTTCGATAGATTCTACTGCTGAATCTCCAATTTTCTTAGCGATAGTATCATTGATGTGACCACCAGCTTCTACTAATAACTCTTCAGTTAAAGGATCGTAAACATCATTTAGAGATGTTCTACCTACAATTCTAGCTTCTAATTTTTCTACAACTTCTTCATTCTTCTTCAATGCAGAAACTTCGATACCTCTTAATGTACCACAATCTTCTTCGTAAACGATAACGTCTTGTGAAACATCTACCAAACGACGTGTTAAGTAACCTGCATCGGCAGTTTTAAGAGCCGTATCAGCAAGACCTTTACGAGCACCGTGAGTAGAGATAAAGTATTCTAAAATTGAAAGACCTTCTTTAAAGTTAGAAAGAATCGGGTTTTCAATAATCTCACCACCACCAGCATTAGATTTTTTAGGCTTAGCCATCAAACCACGCATACCAGTTAACTGACGAATCTGTTCTTTAGATCCACGAGCACCAGAATCTAACATCATAAATACTGAGTTAAATCCTTGTTGATCTTCACGGATACGTTTCATAGACAATTCTGTCAACTCAGCGTTAGTAGAAGTCCAGATATCAATAACTTGGTTATAACGTTCGTTGTTGGTAATAAGTCCCATGTTATAGTTACCCATAATACCATCAACTTGCTTGTTGGCTGCATCAATCATAGCGTGCTTTTCTTTAGGTATAATAATATCACCTAAACTGAAAGATAATCCACCTTGGAATGCAAACTTATATCCTAAAGTCTTGATTTCATCTAAGAACTCAGCCGTTTCTGGTACAGAAGTTACTTTTAAGATATTACCAATAATATCTCTTAAAGATTTCTTAGTTAATACCTCATTAATATAACCTGCAGCTTCTGGCACTTTTTCGTTGAAAAGCACACGACCAACAGTCGTCTCAATGATTTGAGTAGTTAACTCTCCTTCTTCATTAAAGTCCTTAGTTCTTACTTTAATACCTGCGTTAAGATCAACTTTCTTCTCATTGTAAGCAATAGTTACTTCTTCTGGAGAGTAGAATGTTAACCCTTCACCTTTAACAGTATAAGTATCATCAGTCTTACGTAACTTAGTCATATAATAAAGACCAAGTACCATATCCTGAGAAGGTACTGTTACAGGAGAACCGTTTGCAGGGTTTAATATGTTGTGAGAAGCTAACATTAAAAGTTGCGCTTCTAAGATTGCTTCTGGTCCTAATGGTAAATGCACCGCCATTTGGTCACCATCGAAATCCGCGTTAAATGCCGTACACACTAATGGGTGTAACTGAATCGCTTTACCTTCAATAAGTTTTGGCTGGAATGCTTGTATACCAAGTCTGTGAAGCGTAGGAGCACGGTTTAGTAATACTGGATGTCCTTTAAGAACATTCTCTAAGATATCCCAAACAACAGGCTCTTTTCTATCTATAATTTTCTTTGCAGATTTTACAGTTTTTACAATACCTCTTTCAATTAATTTTCTAATGATAAAAGGCTTGTAAAGCTCTGCTGCCATATTTTTTGGCAATCCACACTCGAATAATTTTAATTCTGGTCCTACAACAATTACAGAACGTGCAGAGTAATCGACACGTTTACCAAGTAAGTTTTGACGGAAACGTCCTTGCTTACCTTTTAATGAATCTGATAAAGATTTTAATGGTCTGTTAGAATCTGTTTTTACAGCAGATGACTTACGAGTGTTATCAAATAATGAATCTACTGATTCTTGTAACATACGCTTTTCATTACGTAAAATCACTTCTGGTGCTTTTATCTCAACCAATCTCTTAAGACGATTGTTACGGATAATTACACGACGGTAAAGATCATTTAAATCTGAAGTTGCAAAACGTCCACCATCTAATGGCACTAATGGTCTTAATTCTGGTGGAATTACAGGAACGGCCTTCATGATCATCCACTCTGGTCTGTTCTCTCTATTTTCGTTTGAATCTCTAAAAGCTTCAACAACTTGTAAACGCTTTAAAGCTTCAGTTTTACGTTGTTTAGAAGTTTCGTTATTAGCTTTATGTCTTAATTCGTATGATAATTCATCTAAATCAATTCTAGCTAATAAGTCGATAAGACACTCCGCACCCATCTTAGCGATGAATTTGTTAGGGTCTGTATCTTCTAAATATTGATTTTCTTGAGGAAGTGTTTCTAATATGTTTAGATATTCTTCTTCAGTAAGGAAATCCATTTTTTGTACTGGTTCACCTTCAGCATTTATAGCATTACCTGATTGGATAACTACATAACGCTCGTAATAGATTATCATATCTAATTTCTTAGATGGTAATCCAAGAAGGTAACCTATTTTATTTGGTAAAGAACGGAAATACCAGATATGAGCTACAGGCACAACTAAGTTAATATGTCCTACTCTGTCTCTACGTACTTTCTTTTCTGTTACTTCTACACCACAACGGTCACAAACAATACCCTTGTAACGTATTCTTTTATATTTACCACAAGCACATTCAAAATCCTTTACAGGACCAAAAATACGCTCACAGAACAAACCATCACGTTCAGGTTTGTGAGTTCGATAATTGATAGTCTCTGGCTTTAATACTTCACCACGAGAAGCTGCCAAAACAGATTCTGGAGATGCTAAACCAATAGAAATTTTATTAAATTTCTGTACTGTATTCTTATCTTGTTTTCTTGCCATGTTATTTTATAGTATTCAGTCTTCAGTCTTCAGTATACATCTTTAACTGTATACTGACGACTGCCTACTATTTTTTTATTCTTCTAATCTAATATCCAATCCTAAACCTTTCAATTCGTGCATAAGTACGTTGAATGATTCTGGAAGTCCAGGTTCTGGCATTGGCTCACCCTTAACGATAGCTTCGTAAGTTTTAGCTCTACCAATTACGTCATCTGATTTTACAGTTAAGATTTCACGTAAAGTACTTGATGCACCATAAGCTTCAAGAGCCCATACCTCCATCTCACCAAAACGCTGACCACCAAATTGTGCTTTACCACCTAACGGCTGTTGCGTAATTAATGAGTAAGGACCTATAGAACGTGCGTGCATCTTATCGTCAATCATGTGACCTAGCTTAATCATATAGATTACACCTACTGTTGCAGGTTGGTCAAAACGATCTCCTGTACCACCATCATATAAATAAGTATGACCAAATCTCGGCACACCAGCTTCATCTGTAAAGCCATTAATCTGATCTAATGTTGCACCATCAAAAATTGGAGTTGCATAAGTTCTGTTTAACTTCTGACCTGCCCAACCTAATACAGTTTCATAAATCTGACCAATGTTCATACGAGAAGGTACACCAAGTGGATTTAATACAATATCAACTGGAGTTCCATCTTCTAAGAACGGCATATCTTCTTGACGAACGATACGTGCCACAATACCTTTGTTACCGTGACGACCTGCCATCTTATCACCTACTTTTAGTTTACGTTTCTTAGCAATGTAAACTTTAGCAAGTTTGATGATACCTGCAGGTAACTCATCACCTACTGAAATTGTAAACTTCTCACGTCTTAATGAACCTTGTAAGTCATTTTCCTTAATCTTATAGTTATGGATTAAATCTGCTACAAGCTCGTTTGTATGATCATCAGTTGTCCACTTTCCTGAAGTTAAATGTGTATAATCATCAACAGCATTTAACATTTTTAAAGTGTACTTCTTACCTTTTGGTATAATCTCTTCACCTAAATCATTATAGATACCTTGAGCTGTTTTACCGTTTACGATAGCAAAAAGTTTATCAACTAAAATTGCTTGTAAATCGTCAAAACGTCTATCATAAGAAGCTTCTAGTTTTTCGATATCTTCTTTGTCTTGAGCTCTCTTACGCTTATCCTTAACCGCTCTAGCAAATAATTTTTTATCGATAACTACACCATTTAATGATGGCGAAGCTTTTAATGATGCATCCTTAACATCTCCTGCTTTATCACCAAAGATTGCACGAAGAAGTTTTTCTTCTGGAGTTGGATCAGATTCACCTTTTGGTGTAATCTTACCGATTAAGATGTCGCCAGGTTTGATTTCCGCACCAATACGGATCATACCATTTTCATCAAGATCTTTAGTTGCTTCTTCAGAAACGTTTGGTATATCATTAGTTAACTCTTCGTTACCTAATTTTGTATCTCTAACTTCTAGAGAATATTCATCAATATGGATAGATGTAAAAATATCATCACGAACCACTTTTTCAGAAATTACAATCGCATCCTCAAAGTTATACCCTTTCCAAGGCATGAAGGCTACTTTCATATTTCTACCTAAAGCTAATTCTCCGTTTTGAGTTGCATAACCTTCACAAAGCACTTGACCTTTAACAACCTTATCACCTTTTTCAACAATAGGCTTTAAGTTGATTGAAGTACCTTGGTTAGTTTTTCTGAACTTCACTAAAGGATATTCTTTAACATCACTATCAAAGCTTACCATAGCTTCTTCCTCAGTACGCTCGTACTTAATAGTAATTTTTTCAGCATCTACATATTCTACAACACCTGCACCTTCAGCATTAATTAATACTCTTGAATCTGATGCTACTTGACGCTCTAATCCTGTTCCAACAATAGGAGCTTCAGGACGTAATAAAGGAACTGCCTGACGCATCATGTTAGATCCCATCAAAGCACGGTTAGCATCATCATGTTCCAAGAATGGAATTAATGACGCAGATATCGATGCAATCTGGTTTGGTGCAACATCGGTATAGTTAACACTTGTTGGCTCAATTACAGGAAAGTCACCTTCTTGACGAGAGATAACTTTATCATGTAATATCTTTCCATCATCATCAACCTTAACAGTTGCTTGAGCGATTAACATATCTTCCTCCTCCTCTGCACTTAAGTAAGTTGGAGCATTTTTGATATCTACAACACCATTTTCTACTTTTCTATATGGAGTTTCAATGAATCCCATTGAATTCACCTTAGCATATACACCTAAAGAAGAAATTAGACCAATGTTTGGACCTTCAGGAGTTTCAATAGGACACAAACGACCATAGTGTGTATAGTGAACGTCACGAACCTCGAAACCTGCTCTTTCTCTAGAAAGACCACCTGGTCCTAATGCTGATAAACGACGCTTATGTGTAATCTCTGCTAATGGATTGGTTTGATCCATAAACTGAGATAACTGGTTTGTACCAAAGAAAGAGTTAATAACTGAAGACAAAGTCTTAGCATTAATCAAATCTATTGGAGTAAACACCTCATTATCACGAACGTTCATACGCTCACGAATAGTACGCGCCATACGAGCTAAACCAACACCAAACTGAGAAGATAACTGCTCACCTACTGTACGTACACGACGGTTAGATAAGTGATCGATATCATCAATCTCTGCTTTAGAGTTAATAAGCTCAATTAAATATTTTATAATGGTAATGATATCTTCTTTGGTAAGCACTTGCTTATCCATACCGATATCTAAACCTAATTTTTTGTTCATTCTGTAACGACCTACTTCACCTAATGAGTAACGTTGGTCAGAGAAGAATAACTTGTCAATTATACCACGTGCTGTCTCCTCATCTGGCGGCTCAGCATTACGTAATTGACGGTAGATGTGTTCAACAGCTTCTTTTTCAGAGTTTGTTGGATCTTTTTGTAATGTATTATGAATAATTGCGTAATCTCCTTGCTGTGCACTTTCTTTGTGTAAAAGAATAGTTTTCACTTCAGCTTCAAGGATTTCTTCAATATTGTCTTTATCTATAATTGTGTCACGATCTAATACAATTTCGTTACGCTCAATAGATACTACTTCACCAGTATCTTCATCAACGAAATCTTCATGCCATGTGTTAAGTACACGAGCAGCAAGTTTACGACCTAAAACTTTCTTTAATCCAGATTTAGAAACTTTTACTTCTTCAGCAAGATCAAAAATCTCTAAAATATCTTTATCACGCTCAAAACCGATAGCACGGAAAAGTGTTGTTACAGGTAACTTTTTCTTTCTATCAATGTAAGCGTACATCACACTATTAATATCTGTAGCAAATTCTATCCAAGACCCTTTAAAAGGAATTACTCTTGCAGAATATAATTTTGTTCCATTAGCATGGAAAGACTGGCTAAAGAATACACCAGGCGATCTGTGTAACTGTGAAACTACCACACGCTCTGCACCATTGATACAAAAAGTACCACTAGGTGTCATGTATGGAATTGTACCTAAGTAAACATCTTGAACGATTGTTTCGAAATCCTCATGCTCAGGATCCGTACAATACAATTTCAATCTTGCTTTTAAAGGTACACTGTAGGTTAATCCTCTTTCGATACATTCTTCAATTGTATATCTAGGTGGATCAATGAAGTAATCTAAAAATTCTAATACGAATTGATTACGTGTGTCGGTAATTGGGAAATTTTCCATGAAGGTATTGTATAAGCCTTCATTTCCTCTTTCTTCTGACTTTGTTTCTAATTGGAAAAAATCTTGGAAAGATTTTATTTGAATATCCAAAAAGTCTGGGTAATCTGTTCTATTTACAATAGAAGAGAAATTAATTCTTTCAGCCTTTTTTGCTAACATTGATGAACGAGATTTTTTATTAAAAAAATACTAAAAATGTATATAACACTTATATACACAAAAGGGTTTAGGTCCTATTCCGCAAATTTATTGCGAAACAGACCTAAACCATATATTGTAGGTTAAGCTGAGCTTACTTAAGCTCAACCTCAGCACCAGCTTCTTCTAACTGCGCTTTTAATGCTTCAGCTTCGTCTTTAGCAACACCTTCTTTTACGTTGTTTGGTGCACCGTCAACTAATTCTTTTGCATCTTTTAATCCTAAACCAGTTAATTCCTTAACTAATTTCACAACTGCTAATTTAGAAGCACCTGCTGCTTTTAATACTACATCAAATTCTGATTTTTCTTCTTCAGCGTCACCACCTGCAGCAGCTCCACCTGCAGCAACTGCAACAGCAGCAGCAGCTGGCTCAATACCGTACTCATCTTTTAATATAGTAGCTAATTCATTAACTTCTTTTACTGTTAAATTAACTAATTGTTCTGCGAAATCTTTTAAATCTGCCATTTTTCTATTGTTTTAATATGTGTGTGTTATTTTCTTTTGTGTTTGTTTGAAATATTATCCTTCTCTTTCAGATAATGTTTTTACTATACCAGCGATTGTTCCTCCACCAGACTTAAGTGCAGAAATAACATTCTTAGCTGGCGATTGTAACAATGTAACAATCTCTCCAAGAAGTTCTTCTCTTGACTTAATTTCAACTAGTGTATCTAACAATTCATCTCCAACATAGATTGCTTCTTCAATAAAAGCACCTTTTAATAAAGGCTTTTCAGATTTCTTACGAAATTCCTTAATTACCTTTGCAGGAGCATTACCTGTTTCAGAATACATTACTGATGTATTTCCTTTTAAAGTTGATGGTAACTCACCGAAATCTTTTTCCGATGCTTCCATAGCTTTCTCTAAAAGTGTATTCTTAACTACAGCTAATTTTATATTAGATTTAAAACACGCTCTTCTTAAATTAGAAGTTGTTGCTGCATCCAAACCAGATATATCTGTTAAATAGATGTTAGTACTATCTGCTAACTGAGCAGTCAACTCTTCAATTACTTGCGATTTTTCTTCTCTTGTCATAATATTCTAAGTTTAACTACTATACTATTTTTGTGTCTATTGCTATACTTGGGCTCATTGTACTAGACATGTAAATACTTTTCACGTAAGTACCTTTAGCAGCAGTTGGCTTTAGCTTAATTAAAGTAGATAGTAATTCGTTAGCGTTACCAACTAATTTATCAGTACTGAACGATGCTTTACCTATTGGTGCATGTACAATACCTGTTTTATCAACTTTAAAATCTATTTTACCAGCTTTTACTTCACTTACAGCTTTACCTATATCCATAGTAACTGTACCTGTTTTAGGGTTTGGCATAAGACCTCTTGGTCCTAATACTCTACCTAATGGTCCTAACTTACCCATAACGCTTGGCATAGTAACGATAACGTCTACATCTGTCCAACCATCTTTTATTTTTTGTAAGTAATCATCTAACCCAACATAATCAGCACCAGCTTCTTTAGCTTCTGCTTCTTTATCTGGTGTTACTAATGCAAGAACCTTCATGTCTTTACCTGTACCGTGAGGTAAAGAAACAACACCACGAACCATTTGGTTGGCTTTACGTGGATCTACACCTAATCTTACTGCTATATCTACTGAAGCATCAAACTTAGTGTATGTAATTTCTTTTAGTAAAGCTGAAGCTTCTTCTATAGAGTAAAGTTTGTTATTATCAACCTTTGCTCTAGCTTCTTTTTGCTTCTTTGTTAATCTTGCCATTTCTAAAAATTTAGTTTGGAGCTTCACCTCCTTTAACAGTGATACCCATTGATCTTGCAGTACCAGCTACCATTTTCATAGCTGACTCGATTTCAAATGCATTTAAATCTTGCATTTTATCTTCTGCAATTGCTTTAACTTGATCCCAAGTTACTTTTGCTACTTTACGTCGGTTAGGTTCTCCTGATCCTTTTTTTACTTTGGCCGCTTCTAATAATTGTACTGCTGCTGGTGGAGTCTTGATTACAAAATCAAAAGATTTGTCTTTGTAAACAGAGATTACCACAGGTAAAACTTTACCTGGTTTATCTTGAGTTCTAGCATTAAATTGCTTACAGAACTCCATGATGTTAACTCCAGCGGCACCTAAAGCGGGTCCTACCGGTGGCGATGGATTCGCAGCACCTCCCCGAACTTGTAGCTTAACTACTTTGTCTATTTCTTTTGCCATTTCTAAATGTTTAATGCGAATATCTAAATTTGGAAGCTAGATGACTCGCTATCTTTATTGTAACAATTATTATACTTTTTCTACTTGCATATAGCTTAACTCTAATGGTGTCTTTCTTCCAAAAATCTTCACCATTACTTCAAGCTTACGCTTTTCTTCATTGATTTTCTCGATTGTTCCATCAAATCCGTTGAATGGACCATCGATAACTTTAACAGTTTCTCCTTTTGTAAATGGTATTGCAACATTAGCATCTGCTTCAATTGACAATTCATCTACTTTACCTAACATTCTGTTTACTTCAGACTGTCTTAACGGTACAGGATCACCGCCTTTTGTCTCACCTAAAAAACCAATAACGTTTGTAATTGACTTAATAATGTGAGGAATCTCACCACTTAAATTGGCTTGAATCATTATATAACCAGGAAAATAAACCTTTTCTTTATTGATTTTTTTCCCGTTACGTATTTGTATTACCTTTTCTGTAGGTACTAAAACCTGATCAACATAATCATCTAAACCCAATCTAGAAATTTCATTTTCTATGTAGGTTTTTATTTTATTTTCTTGACCACTTACAGCCCTAACAACATACCATTTTTTATCAGACATCTTTCTCCTTATGTTATTATTAGCTAATCATTTCAAAATAAGCTTTCACAGCTCTACTAAACACTGTATCCACACCCCAAATAGCTAAAGAAAATAGAATTGAAAACACAGCTACGATTACCATTAATCTCTGTGCTTCTGGCCATGGTGTCCATGATACATTGTTTTTCAATTCTTCAAAAGATTCTTTTATATAAGTTGCTATTCCTGCCATTTGAATACTTTTTTAAGATGAAATAATCATCTGATTAAATTTGCACGGGAGGAGAGACTCGAACTCCCGACACCTGGTTTTGGAGACCAGTGCTCTACCAACTGAGCTACACCCGTAAATAATAATCAAGGCGTTCCGAAAAAACGGAACACCTCAATTACCTATTTATTATATTTTAGTTTAGTCTAAAATTTCAGTTACCTGACCAGCACCAACTGTTCTACCACCTTCACGGATAGCGAAACGTAAACCTACGTTCATTGCAATTGTGTTAATCAACTCAACAGTGATTGTTAAGTTATCACCAGGCATTACCATTTCTACACCATCAGGTAATTGGATATTTCCAGTTACGTCAGTTGTACGTACGTAGAACTGTGGACGGTAGTTATTATGGAATGGCGTGTGACGACCACCTTCTTCTTTCTTAAGGATATAAACCTCAGCTTTGAATTTAGCGTGTGGTGTTACTGAACCTGGCTTAACAATTACCATACCTCTAGAGATTTGAGTTTTCTCAATACCTCTTAATAAGATACCAGCGTTATCACCAGCTTCACCTCTATCTAAGATTTGACGGAACATTTCGATACCTGTGATAGTAGAAGTTAACTTTTCAGCACCCATACCAATGATTTCAACAGGATCACCAGTGTTAGCTACACCAGTTTCGATACGACCAGTTGCTACTGTACCACGACCAGTAATAGAGAATACATCTTCGATAGGCATTAAGAAAGGCTTATCCATATCTCTTTCTGGCTCTTCGATCCAAGCATCAACTTGATTCATTAATTCCATTACAGTATCAACCCACTTTTGCTCACCGTTAAGTGCACCTAAAGCAGAACCTGCAACTACAGGACCATTATCACCATCATACTCATAGAATGATAATAAATCTCTGATTTCCATTTCAACTAATTCTAATAACTCTTCATCATCAACCATATCCACTTTATTCATGAATACAACGATACGAGGAATACCTACCTGACGACCAAGTAAGATATGCTCACGAGTTTGTGGCATAGGACCATCTGTTGCAGCAACAACCAAGATAGCACCATCCATTTGAGCAGCACCTGTAACCATGTTCTTTACGTAATCCGCGTGACCTGGACAGTCAACGTGAGCGTAGTGACGATTAGCAGTAGCATATTCTACGTGAGAAGTATTAATAGTGATACCTCTTTCTTTTTCTTCTGGTGCATTATCAATTTGATCGAATGATCTTGCTTCAGATAAACCTGCATCAGCTAATACTTTAGTAATAGCAGCAGTTAAAGTTGTTTTACCGTGATCTACGTGTCCAATAGTACCAATATTTAAGTGTGGTTTTGAACGATCGAAAGTTGCCTTTGCCATGTTTAATTTATTTAATCTTATTTTTAATATTAGTGTTCAAATGTTGTTCTAAATGAAATTAGAAAAAGAGCCAATGACGAGATTTGAACTCGTGACCTCTTCCTTACCAAGGAAACGCTCTACCCCTGAGCTACACCGGCCGATCATTTACGATTGCCGATTTAAGATTCACGATTCGCAAATCGCGCATCATTACTCGTAAATTTTAGAGCGGGAGACCGGGTTCGAACCGGCGACATTCAGCTTGGAAGGCTGACGCTCTACCAACTGAGCTACTCCCGCATTTATAATTAAGTTTCCTTAATTAAAAGTTTTCAATATTTCAAAGTTTTCTGACTTACCAGAAATTTAGTGGGGAGAGCAGGATTCGAACCTGCGAAGACTTAGTCAGCAGATTTACAGTCTGCCCTCGTTGGCCGCTTGAGTATCTCCCCAAAACAATTCAAAATTTCAACATTTATCGGTTATTTTACTCTTTAAAAAACAACCTCTAAAAGAGCCGATGGAGGGACTCGAACCCACGACCTGCTGATTACAAATCAGCTGCTCTAGCCAGCTGAGCTACATCGGCTTTTTGTTACTTTTTTAGAGTCAAAAACCAACCATAAAAAAGCCCGCTATTTCTAACGGACTGCAAATGTAAGATAATATTTTTTTATTCAAAACATTTTTGAAAAAAAATTATCTAATTATATGCTCTTAATTTTTGCTTGCGTTTTTTTATTTGTCTCTCTAAAGAGGCAATCGCAATGTCTGCGCCCTCTTCAAAGGTTTTGCACTGTTTCTTTACGACAAAGCTATCACCTGGTACGCGTAGCTTAGCTTCAAAAATTTTGTTTTCTTTATCACTAGTATTTTCAACTTTAAGATATACATCAGACTGTATGATCTTATCATAAAACAAATCTAATTTATCCATTCGCTTTTGGATAAAATTAATCAGCTTTGCGTCTGCTGTGAAATTTACAGATTGAGTGTTTACTTTCATATTCTACATTTTAAGTTAAACATGCATGCTAAAAACAATTCTTTAGCACTAAATATATGTGTTAAGTTTTATGACTTAACGTAAATTTCTTGGATGTGATTTAGCATATACTTTTTTTAATTCTGCTATACTGTTATGAGTGTAGACCTGAGTAGCTGCTAAACTGGTATGTCCAAGAAGTTCTTTTACCGCATTTAAATCTGCACCTTTATTTAATAAGTGTGTTGCAAATGAATGTCTTAATACATGCGGACTACATTTTGCTTTAGAAGATGCTTCACTAAAATACTTATTTATTATTCTGTAAACAAGCATTTCGTAAATCTTAACTCCCTTTTTTGTTAAAAATAAATAATCAAAATTTTCAATATTTGGTAATTGATTTCTGTATACCGAATAGTCCTTAATTGCGTTTATTAAAGTATCTATTAATGGTATGTACCGCTCCTTGTTTCTTTTACCAAGAACTTTGAGTTGTCTATTCCCTAAATCAATATCAGATAATTTGATGTTCACCAATTCTATACGTCTTATTCCTGTGGCATAAAACAACTCTACAATTAAATGATCTCTCGCACTCTCAAAATCATTAACTTCAATAGTGCTTTCCAAAACTGTTTTCAATTCTTGTTCAGAAAAAGGTAATTGTACTTTTTTACCAACTTTTAGAGCTTTATGTTGCTTTAAAGGATTGACTTGTAGATTTTGAGTTTTTAATAAAAATTTATAAAACGTATTTAGTGAAGAAATTTTTCTATTAATGGTTCGGTTGGAAATACCACTATTAACCAATTCCACGATCCATTGTCTTATTTCGGAATAACCAACTTTAGAAACCTCTTCTGAATCATGCTGCTCATCAAGAAAAAGCTGAAACATTTCAATGTCTCTCATATATGCCAAAACAGTGTGTTTGGAATATTTCTTTTCTAAAAGCAGATATTCTGAAAAGGCTTTGAGGCTCATTTTTAATTTTTGGTTGAACTTTAAATATAGTGATTTGTTCTAATTTTTTTAAAAATTAAATAGAAAATCCCGCCGACTGGCAGGATTTAAATCTATTTATTATATAATTTCTTACACGAATCTAAGTCGCAGGTTTATAGTCTTTGTTGTCAATTACCATTTTGGCGATAATTAAAACTATTTTCGCCAAAACGCTAATCTTAATGTTTAGGTAGCTGGTTTATAGTCTTTATTATCAATTACCATTTTGGCGATAATCAAAACTATTTTCGCCAAAACGCTAATCTTAATGTTTAGGTAGCTGGTTTATAGTCTTTATTATCAATTACCATTTTGGCGATAATCTCCTTTAAGATTTCAGAGGTGCCACCACCAATAGGTCCTAAACGACTGTCTCTAGCCAATCTTGCCATAGGATATTCTTCCATATAACCATAACCGCCTAAAAATTGTAAACACTGATAGATAACATCATCTGCCATTTTAGTGGACTGAAGTTTAGACATTGTAGCTTCTTTAACAACATAGTCACCCATATCTAAACGTTTAGCGACATAATAATTGAATTGCTTACAAATTTCCATTTGTGTAGTATAATCTGCAAACGTATGTCTTAATGCCTGAAATTTATCAATTGTTCTTCCAAAAGCTGTTCTTTCAGACATATATTGCTTAGCATATTCTAAAGCAAATTCTGCTCGTGCATGAGCATTAATTGCCATAATTAAACGCTCTAATGCGAAATGCTGCATAATGTATGGAAAACCTTGATTTTCTTTTCCCATTAAATTTGATGCTGGTATTTCTACATTATCAAAAGCGATCTCTCCTGTATCTGAAGCTCGCCAACCTAATTTATCGAGTTTAGTTGCAGAAACACCCGGAGTATCTCTATCAACTACAAAAATGCTTATTCCTTTATTTCCTAATTCTGGGTTTGTTTTAGCTGCAACTACAAGATAGTCACTGTAAACACCATTAGTTATGAAGGTTTTAGAGCCGTTAATAATATATGAGTCTCCTTTTTTAACTGCAGTAGTTCGCATACCTGCAACATCACTTCCACCAAAAGGCTCAGTAATACACAAACACCCTATTTGGTCTCCAGAAATACTATCGGCTAGGTATTTTTCTTTTATTGCTTCATCTCCTTCTTTATTAAGGTGTGTCATTGCCAAATAAGCATGTGCCCACATTGCCGCAGCAAAGCCACCAGAATTAATTCGTTGTAATTCTTCAAGAAGTATTACAGTGTAAAATAAATCTAAATCTAAACCACCATATTTTTCAGGATAAGCCAAACCGAAATAGCCCATATCACCAAACTTCTTCCAAATGAAACGCTCTATATGACCTGTTTCTTCCCACTTTTCGATATGCGGAACGACTTCTTTTTGTAAAAATTCTCTAAGACTTTCTCTGAATAAATTATGTTCTTCTGTAAAATATAAATTGGACATGTATTGTTGTTTATTATAGGTGCAAATATAATTTAATTATCTCGATCTTACTTACCGGAAAATCCTCAACTTTTGTTAATTCATCTAAAGTTTTAAAGCCTTCCCTGAGCGTTCTTTCTTCAATTATATTATTTGCTATTTCGTAATCTATGTATTGTATCTTAACTAATTCGTCTCTAGTTGCACTGTTTAAATTATACGTAGTTATTGGCCTTGGAGTTTTTACTGTGAAGTCATTTGTAATACGCTCTATAACTTCTGGAGTTAAACCCCAAACTTCAGAAAGTTGAACATCTGCGATAAAACCTCCATTAAACTTTTCCCTATATCTTATGATGCGTTCTGAAAGCTTTTCGCCTACTCCATAAACCTTTTGAAGCTGAATCGCTGTAGCTTGATTTAAATCTATTTTTTGAGCGAAGGTTTTTGGTGTTTTTGAATCGGAATATGTATTGGTATATTGTTTTTTAAGTTTTGGATTTGTTACCCATTCTGGAAACTTAAAATATGGAGATATTTGATCTAGCAATGAATCTGAAACACCAGTAACTTCCTGAAACTGTTTCGCGGAATTCACCCATTGATTTTCTTCCCTAAAGGCATGAAGTCTATCAATTTCTTCATTAGTCATGCCTAGAGTATAACCTTTATAATCTGTTATGTAATTAGGATTGAAAGGATAGATTTTTGGTTTACCGTTTTCTAATTCAACCGTTCTTAGCGAGTCGATTTCTTTTCTGAATAGTTCTAGCTCTTGTTCATCAACTACAGTATCATCCTCACTAGAAAAATCCACAAAAAAGTAAACACATTGAGCAATAACTATAATTGCTACCAATAAAAAAATCCCATTCCGTTGTTGATTTGAAAACTGGAAATGGGATTTTAAATATTTCATAAGCTTTTTACATATGCTTAGACAGGTCTTCGTGACCTTCTTCTATAGCTTCTGCTTTCTTAGTTATAGCACCAATATATCTTTTCATTTCTTCCCTTACTTTAGGGAACAATAATAATAGACCTATCATATTTGGGAATACTAATGCTAAAATCATAGCATCAGAAAATTTAATAACCGCATCTAATGTTGCTGCGGCACCAATAACAACAAATAATAAGAATAATACTTTGTATACTAAATCGGCAGTTTTTCCTCTTCCGAATAAATATTTCCATGATTGAAGCCCATAATAAGACCAAGATATCATTGTAGAAAATGCAAACAATACTATAGCTATAGTTAGTATATATGAAAAACCAGGAATGACTGAATCAAAAGCTTCAGAAGTTAAATCTACACCACCTATCATTTGGCCTGTTTCTGAAATCATTACATTACTACCTTCTACTGCTCCATATTGAAAAACACTTTGCATGTTAGCTCCATCGATGTTGAAGAATATAATTACTAAAGCTGTCATTGTACAAATAACAACCGTATCAATAAATGGTTCTAGTAAAGCTACAACACCCTCTGATGCCGGATATTTTGTTTTTACAGCAGAGTGAGCAATCGCAGCAGAACCAGCTCCTGCTTCATTAGAAAATGCAGCTCTTTGAAAACCTACAATTAACACTCCCATAAAACCTCCGAGTCCTGCCATTGGTGTAAAGGCTCCTTTAAATATTAAACCAAAAGCATCATCAATATAATTGAAGTTAGCAAAGATTATAATTAAAGCTGCTAACACATATATACCTGCCATAAATGGCACTACCTTTTCTGTAATTTTAGCAATTCTCTTGATTCCTCCAATAATAACAATTCCAACAAGTATAGCTAATACAATTCCGATTATAAATCCTGAACTTCCTCCTTCTAAGCCTATTAAAGAAGATAATTGTACTGTAGCTTGGTTAGATTGAAATGCGTTACCACCACCAAAAGAAGCTCCAACACATAATACAGCAAATAAACCTGCTAAAATTTTCCCTAAACCTGCTTTTCCAGTTGCTTTAAGACCTTTAGAAAGGTAATACATAGGACCACCAAAGATTGTCCCATCTTCCCCTACATCTCTATATTTTACACCAAGTGTACATTCTACAAATTTTGTAGCCATACCTAGTAGACCACATACAATCATCCAAAATGTTGCACCTGGTCCACCAGTTGCAATAGCAACAGCAACACCTGCAATATTTCCTAAACCTACAGTTCCAGAAACTGCAGTTGCTAAAGCCTGAAAGTGTGATACTTCACCAGCAGCACTTTCATCTCTTATTGTATCTTGTATATCTTCTTCAGCTAATGGCTCATCATTTTCATAAAGCTTGTCTACACCATGCTTTTCAATATCTACATACTTACCTCTAACCGTATTAATCGCAGTAGGGAAACGCGTTATACTAGGAAATTTAAAATAAATCGTAAAAAAAGTAGCTCCTAAAACCAATAGAATTACAACAATAGGAACATTTAAATCTCCTATTGGTACAGAAGTCAATATTAAATTTTCCCACCAAACAGCAAATGGCATAAAAGCGTCATTTACACGTTCATCAATACCTTTTTCAGCATTCTCTTGTGCAAAGTTTAAAAGCGGTAATACGATTGCAAAAATTGTTAGAAGATATTTCTTCATAAATGTAGTTATTAGTTAGTTTTTGTGTTAAAAGGCGACAAGATGCTAAAAAAAAATGAGTTTTTAAAGCCTGAGACGTTAAAAAGGGCTTTAGTCTTGTGCTATATTGTACTCAGAATTTAGCTTTTGTATCTGCTCTGGACGACCTAAAACAATAATTTTAGATCCTGGAATTAGCTTGGTCTCTGCTTCAGGGTTTACAATATATTCTCCTTTATCATCCTTAAAGCCAATCACAGTACAACCTGTTTTGTGTCGTAAGTCTAAATCCTTAATTGTTTTTTCTTGTGATGCATTGTACAGCTGCTCTACCTTAATTTCTTCAATATTAATGTTGCGTTCTCCTACAATACCCAAGTTATCAATAAACTCTACCAAATCTGGTACTACTACCAAAGAGGCCATGTGATCTCCTCCTATTCTATCTGGAAGAATAACATTATTGGCTCCAGCCAATTTCAATTTTTCATAAGATGTTTCCTGAGATGCCCTACTGATTATAGACATTTGCTTATTTATTTGCCTTGCCGAAAGCACAATAAATAAATTATCTGCATCACTTGGTAACGCACATATCAACGTAGATGCACGCTCAATACCTGCTGCGTATAAAATTTCATCTTCATTGGCATTACCGAAAATAAACGAAATATTATCGTCTTGAAATTTATCAATAATCTCCTTATCGCGCTCAATAATCACAAAAGGCTTTTTATACGCCAGCAATTTTTTAGCAGCCTGCTTTCCATTACGTCCATAACCACAAATAATAATGTGGTTAGACATGGCATCAATCTTCTTTTGCATCTTACGTTGTTTTATATCTTCAAAATTATTTCTGCTCAATATATATTCGGTTATAATGGATATAGCATAACCCACAATAACCACACTAGCTAAAATTAGGAAAATGGTAAATATCTTAGATTCTATATCCAACGGATTCACTTCAGCAAAACCTACAGTGGTTATAGTAATCACTGTCATATAAACAGCGTCTATCCAAGTGTATCCTGAAATAAATTTATAACCCAAAATACCAATGAACAGCAAAATAACCAACATGGTCAGTGCTGTATATATTTTAGATCTAAAGAGTTTTATTAATGGGTTGTTCATATTACAAATCGAAAACCGAAGAACGCTTGGTATAAATAATATCCTTTATGCGCATCCAAAACGCTAAAAACAAATATAACGCAAATCCAAAACCAACAGTAACAAAGGTAAGGTACATAAAAGATGTTCGTACCACCTTGGCTCTAATACCCAAACGGTCGGCAATACGCTGACATACGTAGTAACCGCGTTTTTGAAAATAAAGTAAGAGTTTATAGAACCAATTCATAGGCGCAAGTTACTTATTTTTTAACAATCAAGCTATTGCCTACAGCACATTGCAAACATTTATTTTTATCACAATAATTGAGCTTTAATTGCAGTAAAGCTTGGGAATTTAGAGCGTGCTTTTCCAAAGGTTTTAAATCTAAGAATTTTGATACAATACTATTTTTCTCAATTTTGATTTGTTTGATAAGCTGAAACAAATCATCGTCAATAGATTTTCCTTGTGACTTTGCATAGCTGAATTTTATAGGAATAACTGTATTAATAATTAGTAAATCAATGAAAGATTTAGTCAATACTTTTTTAGTTTGTTTTGATGATTTTGTAAACGTATAATGTGTTTTCCAAAAGTCTGAAGTTTCTATTTTGAATAAGGTATATAAATCTTCAATGGACTTTACTGATATAACTTCCGAAAACAAACTGCTATGCGAATGGTATAAATTTGCTAGTTGCGACAATCTAATCGTTGGGAAATTCGGTGGTCTTAACCTAAAAAAGTGAAGCGGTAATACTCCTTGATTATTTAGCTTAAATTTTTGCTTTAAAAACTGATAACGTTTTTGAAGATCTTGATAGTAAATGTCTTGCACATCATCTTCAGATAACAAATCGGCTTGACCATAAAATAGCGCTTCCAAATCCGACACCTCACTTTGAAGTTTTCTAACTATTGTAAAATCAAACGAATTAGATAAACTAAAAAATGATTCACCATTCACTTTGAGTCCAAAATTCTTGGTCAGCATTTTAAACAAAACGGCTTCCCAATCATTATTTGAAGTTTTTAGCAAATCGAATATATCATCAGATTTTCGTTCTAAACGTTCAATATACAAACGTTCTAACCAATTACTGAGCAAAAAATCATCAACTTCAGAAAAACTACTTTCACAATTTATCCACGTATTAGATTTTATCAGCTTTTGATAATTATTCAGCAAATCTAAATCAATAAAACGTCGTAATTCTAAGGTTGGAATTGCCGTATTATCTTTTCTGAAAATTTCAGAATCGTCTTCCCAAACCACATGCAAAATCACATTATCGTAAGCTTTGTCTGTTTCATGATGATGCACATACCAATCGGATGCTTTGATATGAATTTCCACATTACCAGCCCAAAGTTGCCCATCAATTATAAGTTGTGCATTAAAAAAATCTGGACCAGCATTACGATTGTGTTGTCCTAATTGCAGAATCTCAACCACCTCGTTTTTCGATGTTTTTAATTCCGAGGTGTCAAACGCTTTATGTTTCCAGATGTAGTGAAGAAAATCTTCTTGCATAAAACTAAAATAGGTATTCCACACAGAATTTTTATGCTAATATGCTATAAATCTTAAAAATACGTAAAGTTACTTATAGTATACCACTGTGAAAAGTGTTAAATTGTAAACGCGATTTATAACCCTAATTTTATGCGTTATTTTGCTCTAAAAAACGATTTTCCAGAATTGGAAGATCGCCAACGCGTCATTAAGCGATTGACAAGCCTTAAAGCAGACTTGGACGAAAAAGTCCCTGAAAAGATTTTTAACGAAAATGTCCTTATTGCCACATGGAATATTAGAGATTTTGATTCTAACCAATATGGTTATGGTCCACGGACCAAAGAAGCATTTTTCTATATGTCTGAAATCATCTCGAGTTTCGATTTGGTGGCTATACAAGAAGTCAACGAAGATCTTTATGCTTTCAATCGCTTAATGTACGTTATGGGAGACCAGTGGGATTATATTATGACCGACGTTACCGAAGGTCATTCTGGTAATGGTGAGCGCATGGCTTACCTCTACGACACTAACCGTGTATCGTTTCAGAAAGTAGCTGGTGAAATTGTTCTCACGCCAAGTAATCTTATTAATGGTAAAAAGCAATTTGCGCGTACACCATTTTTGGTAGGTTTTCAATCGGGTTGGTTTAATTTTAAGCTTTGTACGGTTCATATTTATTTTGGTGCCGATTCTGGTGCAAAGCTAGACCAGCGTATTGAAGAAATAGACACCATTGCCAAGAACATAAAAAAGCGTGCGAAACGCTATGACGAAAACCTTATTCTATTAGGCGATTTTAATATTTTTAGTCCTGAGCACGAAACTATGCAAGCCCTAAAAAAGCATGGTTTTGTTATACCAAAAGGCATTGAAGATCATCCGTCTAATATGTATAAAACCAAGCATTACGACCAAATTGCCTTTATGGAAAAGAAAGGCGAAGTCATTTATGGTGACCAAGACAACAGTGCCGGAGCTTACGATTGCTACAGCAAAGTATTTACTACAAGACAGTTTAAAGATTACCAAGCTGTGGTTTTAAAAAACCTCAACGATAAACTTACCCAACAACAAGCCAAACTTGCCGCTGAAACCGATGCGGAATCCCGTAAAAAGATTGAAAAAAGTATTACTAAGTTTGAAAGTATTATAGCTGACGAAGACCAACAAAAAGACTACTACAAAAAAGAATGGCGCACATTTCAGCTTAGTGACCATTTGCCCATGTGGACAGAACTAAAGATTAATTTTAGTTTAAGCTATTTGGAAAAGATTAAGAGTGAGTAGATAAAAAACATTTTAAATTTTTGATGACAAAAAATACTGAGATTAAAATAATCACTCATGAAATTTCAAATATTGGACGTGTAGATATTTGTCTTTTTGGAGAAGCAAAAAAGTTTTATGATAATTTAGAAGAAAACGGAATAATCAACAATTTAAAAAAAATGGATCATCTTGGGTTCATTTCAAAGGCGCACCCAGGTAATAACCATAAGAGATGGGATTATGTTTGTCTTCAACTTTTAGTTCTTCAAAAATTAAAACATTCTATTTTTAATACCGGACTTAACTATTCTATAAAAGAATTAGACCAAATATCTAAGCTAGAATTCATGCAATGTGGCATTCTTCTATCTAATATAGGACACTTACATGGTACTTTAGCGACAGAAAAAAGTTTCCTGATTTTTCTCCTTAAAAGCAAATCAAGACAAAATGAATTCTTGAGTGAAATCTCAAAAGACAAGAGGTGGGATGAATTCACCAAAAAAATAATTTTAAATTATGATTTCTACAAAGTAAAATACCTCATTGCATTAAATTATATAAAAAAGAATTACAATGAAGATTTAATAAATAGAATTACATATACTTTTCTGCATAACACTATGGTTGAAGATTCACCCAAGTTTAGAAAACTAAAGCAAATCTTATTAAAAATAAGAAGTCTCTCGTTTCTTTATATGGATTCTTTCAACAGCGATTTTCCTTTTCAGATAAGTATTCACAAGATACTAATGAATATTTATAACTACGATTCTCTTTTCCTATCTAAAACCAAAGATTTTGATTCCTTTTTTGATTCAACTGAAACAGCACTTACAAAAAAACTGTACATATCTGAAAATGGAAGTTTTTCACTTGCTAAAAATGAGAATCTTAGCCTTGAAAGATTTACTAAATATTATCAAATTCAAGGAAAAAAAAGTTTAAATCTTAAAAACCTTTTATGCTCCATTATTGATTCTAAACATGACTTTGAACCTCAAATTTTTAATAATATCGACAGTTTTTTGAGATTTCAATTTTATATTTCTCTAGATGAAATACATTTTTTGGGAAGAGCACTAGCTACTTATGACTTTGAGAAAGCTTCATTTGATCTTTACAAAAAGGAAAATTTGTTAAACCTAAATTTACAAAAAGATACTTCAAAAAATATTGCTTTTTTAAGGTTTATGCATGACAACCGGAAAAAACTCTTTTTCTTAAATCTTTTCATAAATAAAAGTAAACTAGCATCAAAAGATCTTATCCATTTATTCAATAATTATAAAAATGTATTTCATGAATTTTTAAGCGCCTATAAATTCATTGGTGAACTTAACATGCTAGAAGAATTCTTTTATTCAGAATTAAATAGACATGTTGTTCGCAAATTCTTTCTTTATTCTCTTAAATTATTATTTACTCATGAATATAGGCAGGATGTGTATATTTCATATGATTATCAAAAAACAATATCAGCATTAAGTGAATCAGCCAGACACGAAACTGGACACCTAAAAAGTAAAAAGGCTTTTTATGATGTTTTAGATTGGTGGTCTAAAAAAACTTTAATTAAAGAAAATCATTCTGATATATTAAACAATCTTAAAGTAATGAAAGAAATTGTAAAATCAGAATCTAAAATACCAACTCAAGGATTAAATATATACTATTGTCTTTTCCCAGTTCAAATCGATGATATAGCATATGACGCAAATAATGCTGACAAAACAGGGAATCCTGAAAAAAGAAAATCCGTAACTGATATTGATTGCCTCTTAATGTTATTCAACAAACAAAAATTCGAATATTATTTGATTGAAGGAAAAGACTCTAGAAGATATCAAAGAGCAATAAGAAAAGACTTTGATTTAATAAAAAAAAGACTCTTATTCCCAAGCAAGTTCTCGCAAATTAAGTATGTCTCAAAAAAATGCAAAGGAGGATATATTCTTTTAAAAAATTTCAAATAAAAAAATCCTGAGCCAAACTCAGGATTTTTATTTTATATCAATATCACTTCTAAAGCTAATTGTAAAAAGTATTAGTCTATATACCCTTTTTCACGCATCCAATCGTCGTTAAACATTTTACCCACATAACGACTACCATGATCGTGAAATAACACCACAACCACATCTTCTGGTTTAAAATGTTCTTTTAACTGCAATACACCTTTTATGGCTGCACCAGCAGAATTCCCTAAAAACATACCTTCTTCTTTGGCCAAACGCTGTGTGTAAACCGCAGCATCTTTATCGGTAACTTTTGTAAAACCATCAATAATATCAAAGTTGACGTTTTCTGGTAAAATATCTTCACCTATACCTTCGGTAACGTATGGGTAGATTTCGTTTTCATCAAACTCACCCGTTTCATGGTATTTCTTAAATACCGAACCGTAAGTATCCACTCCCCAAACTTTTACATTAGGGTTTTGTTCTTTAAGATACTTCCCTACTCCAGAAATGGTTCCTCCTGTACCAACTCCAACTACAAAATGGGTCACTTTACCATCGGTTTGGTTCCATATTTCAGGACCTGTAGTTTTGTAATGGCCTTTGGTATTGCTTGGATTATCGTATTGGTTAACGTACCAAGAATTTGGAGTTTCTTCACCCAAACGCTTAGATACCGAATAGTAACTACGTGGATCGTCTGGTTCTACATCTGTAGGACAAACCACAACCTCTGCTCCAACAGCTTTAAGAATATCTACTTTTTCTTTAGATTGCTTGTCTGCCATTACAAAAACACACTTGTAGCCTTTTACAATAGCCGCAAGTGCCAAGCCCATTCCTGTATTTCCAGATGTACCTTCTATGATGGTACCTCCCGGTTTTAATTTTCCTTCGGCCTCAGCGTCTTCAATCATCTGAACTGCCATACGATCTTTTACGGAATTCCCAGGGTTAAACGTTTCGTATTTTGCCAGCACTAAACATGGTAACTCTTCCACAAGTTTGTTCATTTTCACCAATGGTGTGTTTCCTATTGTGCCTAATATATTTTCTGCGTATTCCATCGTTTCTTTTTTTACGCTGCAAATTTACGTATTAAGTGGTAAGTACAAAGTAAATAGTGTTTAGTATTTGGTGTTTGGTTCTTGGCTTACTTTAGTCTTAAGCTACCGAAATATAAAACCTGAACTTCAACAGGCTCAGTGTGACAGTAGTGCTCTATTTTTAGTCATTCAGAAAATTTCAAATGTGTCAGTCTGAGCCTGTCGAAGACGTTATTCAATACAACAAACTAACTTCAAAAACTTAGAGAAAAAAATTAAAACATTTGATCCTTCAACAAATTCAGATTTTCCCCTTTTGGGGAAGTAAACCAACAAAAGGCAGTGACCTAAAAAACATCAAGGGGCTTTTCTAATCAAATCGAATGGCCTTAACCGGAGAAATCTTAGAAATAATAATTGAAGGAACCAACAACATTAAAAGACAGGCTATAAATGTACCAACGTTGAGCAACACCACATAATCCCAATTTAAATACACTGGTGCTTCACTAACATAATAGGTATCTGGATTGAGCGGAAAGAGCTTAAAATACTTCTGTGCCAACAACAAACCTAAACCAATAAGATTTCCCCAAAGCAATCCCAAACCAATAAGGTACGAGGCATTGTAGAGAAACACTTTACGAATGGACCAATTATTACTTCCTAAAGCCTTGAGAACACCAATCATTTGGGTACGCTCCAAGATTAATACCAATAGTGTTGTAATCATATTAATGCCAGCCACAATAATCATAATCGCTATGATTATATTGGTGTTGGAATCAAAGATTTTTATCCATTCAAAAACGATATAGTATTTCTGGGTAATTGGCCTTGCATTTAGCATCGAAGGAATTTCTCGAAAGACTTCGTCTGCTTTTTCATCAATTTCAGAAAAGTCATCAATAAAGACTTCGAAACTTCCGACTTGATCAGGTTCCCATTTATTGAGACGTTGAATATGCCGTAAATCTGCAATACAGAATTTTTCATCCAATTCCTGAAAGCCTGAATTATAAATCCCAACAATAGTGAAAGCCATAATTCTTGGTCGAAGTTCCGCTAAATTATTAGTGAACAAAGTTTGAAATTTATCTCCAACCTTAAAACCTAATCGTTTGGCCAAATAATTTGAAATTAGAATTTCCTCGTTACGCTTTCCAGAAAAATCTGGTAATCTGCCATCGACCAAAAACTCTTCAAAATATTTCCAATTATAATCTGCACCAACACCTTTAACAACAACTCCTTCAAAATCTTCTTCAGTTCTAATAACTCCAAACTTTGTAGCCGTCGCTTGAATGTGTGTAATACCTTCTATACTTTTAAATTCAGGATAAAATTCTTGATCTGTAGAAATTGGTACTTGGGATTCGTCCGAAGCATTAGTATCGTAATTAGTGATTTCTATATGACCATTAAAGGCGGCTACTTTGTCTCTAATCTTTTCTTGAAGTCCAAATCCTGTAGCAATAGCAATAAGCATTACCACGATACCAATAGCAATAGCTGCAATACCAATTTTAATAATTGGTGCCGAAACACTACTTTTATACGTTTTATTGCTAATTATACGTTTAGCTATAAACAACTCAAAATTCAAACCGATATATGCGTTTTATGGTTTTCAAAAATACAGTTTTATTATTTGTCGTGGTAGCGCTTTCTTGTGCTTCTAAAACAAAAAAAGATGTATCCGAAAATAATACAGTTTCAAAAGATACTTTGGCTTTAATAAACACCAAAGATCAAGATGATAAAACCATTATTGTTGGAGCTAATAGAACTGATGCTTATTTACCATTATTAAAAGGAAAACGTGTTGGTATTGTGGCGAACCAGACGAGTGTTGTTTTTTTAGACGCAGGAGACAAGAAACAAGACACAAGATCTTATACTCATATTGTAGATTCTTTATTAGCTTTAAACGTCAACATCAAAAAGGTGTTTTCACCAGAACATGGTTTTAGAGGTACTGCAGATGCTGGCGAATTGGTGTCGGATGGTAAGGACAAAAAAACTGGTCTGCCTATTTTCTCTTTACATGGCAAACACAAAAAACCTTCGAAAGAACAATTGAAAGATTTGGATATTGTGGTATTTGATATTCAAGACGTGGGTGTTCGGTTTTACACATACATTTCTACATTGCATTATGTAATGGAAGCTTGTGCTGAAAACAATGTGACTTTACTCATTTTGGATCGCCCTAATCCGAACGGCAATTATGTTGATGGTCCTGTTTTGGAAGCACAGCACAGTAGTTTTTTAGGAATGCACAACGTTCCACTAGTCCATGGTATGACCATTGGCGAATATGCAAAAATGATTAATGGCGAAGGTTGGTTAAAGAACGGTATTTCATGTGATATTACTGTCATTGAAAATTTGAATTATAATCATAACAGCTCATATAGCTTACCGATTCGTCCTTCTCCTAATTTACCGAATGACCAATCCATCACTTTATATCCTAGTTTAGGTTTGTTTGAAGGTACTAATATTAATGCTGGTCGTGGTACCGAGTTTCAGTTTCAGCGTTATGGTGCACCATTTTTAGATAAGTCTTATTATACATTCAACTATACTCCAGAACCAAATTTTGGTTCCAAATATCCTAAGCATGAAGGTAAGGTTTGTTACGGAATGGATTTATCAAATATTAAAGCTGAACGTCAATTCACTTTACAATATGTGATAGATGCTTACAAGCATGCTACAAACAAATCGAAAGTTTTCAATACTAACAATTTCACAACACACGCAGGAACAGCAAAATTGCAACAGCAAATTGAAGCTGGACTTAGCGAAACTGAAATAAGAGCTACTTGGAAAAAAGATATAGAAGCTTACAAAACGATTCGTAAGAAGTATTTGATATACAATTAATTACTTCCTGAAACTAAAGTTTTTGCAGGCTCAACAGCCACAATCTTTTCAGCAATAAGTGTTTCTGGTTGCTCTTTAGGAATTTCCTTTAAAATCTTAACCACAAAAACAATACGCATCGGTGATTGCACAGCAACCATAACGTGTTTTCCTTTAGTCAGTTTATTTAGCGGAAGTTTGTAAATAGTATCATTAATAGTGAAATCCAGTTCACGTCCGTATTCTTTATTTATGGAATAGAGATAATTGATTTTTCTATCACCTCTGAGAATTAAGGTATCCTTGGTACTATTGAGTTCATGAACCAATCCTTGTGCTTGAACATTTCTATTTTTTTCAAGCTTGGCATAATGCTCTTGCGCATTTAAAGTAAAACTCAATAAAAAGATGAGGATAACAACGAGACAGATACGGACTAAATTTTTAAACACGGCACACGATTAGATGAAACATTTATTTTAATGTCTTAGTGCAACAGTAAATTAATCAATCCGTTTTAAACATAGTTAGTTTGTCTTAAATTACAACAAAACATCCACGAACTACATAAAAATCCGAAGAAGAACACTTTTTGTTAATAACTTTGTTAACAACCTTATTGTTGAAGTAATTTAATAAGCTGATCTGGATAATCGGTTATAATGCCATCGACCTGCCAGTCTATCATTTGCTGCATATCGACAGTATCATTTACCGTCCAAGGAATAATTTGAAAGTTTTGATCCTGATAATCAACAACTTCCTTTTCTGTTAATAACTTGAAGTAAGGACTTATGATTTCTGGTTTGTAGGACAGCTTATTCAGTTTTGTACTGATAGTCTCGTTATCATCAACCAATAAAGCTACTTTCATTTTTGGAGATTGCTTTTTTACCTCTTCAAGAATAGCTAAATCAAAAGATTGTAGATTAACACGATTGAACATGTTATGCTTTTCAATTGCATCTAAAACCAATTTTACATAAGTTTCGGGTTCTGGCGTGTAGATACTGTAATACTTTGGCTTAGATTTTATTTCAATATTAAACTTAACATCAGAACTTTTTGATTTTACAAGTTCAAAAACTTCTGCTAATAGTGGTTTATAGGTCTTTAATTTTTCTTGGTTTGGATAATCTGGATGAAACTTAGAACCACAATCAAACTGCTTGATGTCTTGGTGCGTCATTTTATATAGATTATGTTTCATATCCATGGAATCTGGAATTTCTTCACCCTTAGGATTAAAACATATATAACGACTTATAAAAGGTTCGTGAGACACCACAACTTCGTTGTCTTTGGTTATGGCTATATCCAACTCAAGCGTATGCACTCCTAAGTCAATTGCTTTTTCAAAAGCTGGTAATGAATTCTCGGGAAGCAGACCTCTACAGCCTCTGTGACCTTGTATGTCGATTTGTTTTTTAGAACTACAGCTCATAAGCAAAATAGCAAACAATATGATTACAAAACTATTCTTCAACATCAGCAGTAAGCGTTGGTTTGTCATACTTCTGAAAAGGTTGCTTTAATAACTCCATAATTTTTCCATTTTTTTCTTCATCCGGAAAAACATCTACACCATACACTAAGTTTTCACGTTCCATATACATATAAGTTCCTAAAATACGATCCCAAATACTAAATATGTTTCCATAGTTAGAATCTGTGTAAGGCAACCTATAATGATGATGAATCTTATGCATATCTGGAGATACTATGACATAGCTCAAAATTTTATCTACACGTTTTGGCAATTTAATATTAGCATGCGTAAGCTGCGTAAACACTACCGAAAGTGATTGATACAAAAACACCAAAGCAATTGGAGTCCCAACCACAAAAACACCTAATAAGGTAAAAGTAAAACGCACCACACTTTCTAAAGGATGATGTCTATTGCCTGTAGTTGTATCTACATTATGATCGGTGTGATGCACCAAATGCACCATCCAAAGTGGTTTTACTTTATGCTCTACGTAATGTGCTAAATAGGCTCCAAAAAAATCGAGTAACAAAACTCCGAGTATAGCATATAGCCACAAAGGCATTTCTGGCAACCAATTTATAATTCCGAAATCATTGGCTTTTACCCAATCCGCAGTACCTAAAAGCAAAAAGGCCAATCCAAAATTGACAACTATTGTCGTTAACGTAAAAAAGAAATTAGGGATGGCATGTTGCCATTTTTTGTATTTGAATTTGAATAAGGGTAAACCACCTTCTAACAACCAAAATAAAGTAATACCTCCTACTAAAAGTAAACTTCTATGCAATGTTGGAATGGTTTCAAAATAATTAATTATACGTTCCAAAACTTAAGTGTTTAGATTAATAATCATCTGTGCTTTCTTCAAATTTACTGAAGAAATTTTAGATTTCCACACCGCAGCTTCTTCAATATCACCCGAAGACATATACGCTGTGTAATACAAATAAGCTACATAATTCTGATTAACGTTATCAATAGTATCTGCATCCATTCGTTTTAGCATTCGCAGTACTTTTTTGGGTCTTTTGTCTATGAGGTATTGTACTGTTTCTAATAACTCTGCACGTTGCATCAAAACAGTTTTATCTTCGCTATTGTTTTCCACTAGGCGTTTAGCATCTTCCAAATAGATATTGGATAAATCGATAAGTTTTGGTCGTAACGATGGCTTTGCATACAATGAAAAGTCCAAATATTTTGATGCTAAATAAAATGCCGAATAAAACGTTTTTTCTTTTCTATAATCTGCCAATTCAGAAGCTATAAACTCTGTATTTACTGCATATTCACTTATTATTTCTGTAATATTTGTATAACTTTCGGTGTAACCATCTACATTGAGAATATTACCATTAACATCCATAATTTTAATGGAGTCATCATTGAACTTATCAATATAACTTTGCTTTCTTTTCCCTTTTATTTTTTCATATAAATCCGCATATCTGTTTTCGTTTACTATAACAGGCACAAAATTTTCCCAAATGAGTGGACTCACCGTTTCGTCTTCGAATAAATTTTCAATCAACAAAGTTCTACCCGAATCATCCTTAACCAAAACAGGGTACTGATAATGTGTTGTTTCTTCCCAAACCATCAACACCATTTTATTCTGTATCAAAGCTAAGTCTTGAGCAATCTCTAGATTAGTCATCCATTGTTGAGCAAGGGTTATATTTCCAAAAAACAATAGGAAAACGATTGAGGTAAAAAGTTGCTTCATAAATAATGTTGTTTATTGATTTTCAGTATTGAGTATCAAAAATTATTCCGAATATTACAATTGAATGCGTTTTTTCATTTCTTCAACGATATTAAAAGCTGCTGGACAAATAGCCACATTTTTTAGGGTTAAATTTGAAATCTGCTGAAACTTCTTTCTGTCCGTATGAGGAAATTCCCTGCAAGCCTTTGGTCTAACGTCGTAAATAGAGCAATAATTATCAGCACCTAAAAATGTACAAGGCACAGACTGCAATACATAATCATTCTCTTCATCTATGCGCAAATATTGCTCAATAAATTGCTGTTCTTTCATCTTAAAGAATTTAGCAATACGTTGAATATCCTTATCTGTAAACAAAGGTCCTGTAGTTTTGCAACAATTAGCACATTCCAAACAATCTGTACGTTCAAATTCTTCTTCATGCAATTCTTGCATGATATAATCCAATTGTTTTGGTGGCTTCTTTCTTAACTTGGTAAAAAAGGTTTTATTTTCCTTATGCTTATCTTTGGCGAGCTCTGGAAGATTATTGATTTGGTCTTGCATAATGTAAAGATAAACAGAATGAGATGCTGAATCAAGTTCAGTATGAGAAAAACTATGAATAAGGATATTTTTGGAAAAGCCCTTTTAGATTATCAGGATAACAACTATTCTGAAGACATTATTACCTGGACCAACATCTCTGATGAAGATGAATTACCTATTCCATACTTATTTAGAAGTTATGCCGAAATGCCAAAATTGGAACAGAAAGCCTTACAACTTGCGAAAGGAAAAATTCTGGATGTAGGTTGCGGTGCAGGATCTCACAGTTTATGGTTGCAAGACAAGGGCTTTAATATAAAAGCAATAGACAGTTCAAAAGGTGCTATTGAAGTCTGCACAAAACGTGGTGTTTCAAAAGCTGAATTAAAAGCGTTATTAGACGAAACCGAAACTTTTGATACTATTTTATTATTGATGAACGGTACTGGGATTTTTCAAGAGATCATCCAAGTTTCTAAATATTTGAAACATCTTAAATCATTACTTAACACTAATGGTCAAATCCTGATAGATTCTTCGGATATTTCATACATGTATGAAGATGACGATGGCGGCTTATGGATTGATATAAATAGTCATTATCCAGGGGAACTCGATTATTTTCTTAGCTATAAAGGAGAACAAGAAGCACCTATGAAATGGCTCTACCTTGATTTTGACACACTAAAAACTGCCTGCCAATCTGTAGGCTTACAATGTGAAAAGATTATGGATGGGGAACATTTTGACTATTTAGCTAAGCTCACCCAATAATATTTGAACAAAACCCTTATTGTACTTCTCCACCCACAATTGTTTTTAAAACTTTTGTATTAGGTGTGTCTTTATTATCAATTGTCATAATATCTTGGTTCAAGATAACAAAATCAGCAAACTTCCCGACCTCTATACTTCCTTTTTCATGCTCTTCAAAGTTTGAATATGCCGCCCAAATAGTCATGCCTTTTAATGCTTCTTCTCTTGTTAAAGCATTTTCCATTTGAAAACCACCTTCAGGATATTGCTCTACATCTTGCCTCGCAACCGCTGCATAGAACGTTAAAAATGGACTAACACGCTCCACTGGAAAATCTGTACCCAAAGCTACTTTTCCATAAGCTTCTAAAAGTTGTTTGTAAGCATAAGCACCTTTGATGCGCTCTTCTCCAACTCTATCTTCTGCCCAATACATATCGCTTGTAGCATGTGTTGGCTGTATGGACGGCAAAATGTTTTCGTACAAATCAAAGTCTTCTTGGGATACAATTTGAGCATGTTCTACTCGCCAACGTCTATCTTTTTTACCTTTTAAAACGTTATTATAAATGTTTAAAACAGCATGATTTGTAGAATCACCAATAGCGTGTGTATTCATTTGGTAATCTGATTTTGCAATGCGTTCAGCTGATTTTTCAAGTGTTTCTAAATCGGTTACTAACAATCCATAATGTCCTGGTTTATCACTGTAAGGTTCTTTTAGCATTGCTCCTCTAGAACCCAAAGCACCATCACCATAAAACTTAAATGACCTTACATTTAACCGATCGGTTTTTATAATCCCTTTATTCAAATAGTAATCCAAATTATTATCAGAATAGGATACCATAGCATACATGCGCATTTTCAACTTTCCTGCTTTTTGCAAACTATCTACAATTTCGATGGATTCTTTACTTAAACCAGCATCGTCAACTGTAGTTAATCCATAATCAAAACAGATTTTTTGAGCAGCTAAAAGTGCTTCTACAGTTTCTGCTCTGCTTGGTTTTGGCCAGTGATCCATTACTAAATTTTCAGCATTATCAATTAAAACTCCTGTGAGTTGACCATTTTCAACAACCACTTCTCCTCCGTCAACCTTTGTATTAACCGTTACATTTCCTAAATCTAACGCTGCTTGATTGCATAAAATAGCATGACCATCTATACGCGTTAATGCAATTGGTGTATTAGGATAAAGTTTATCTAAAAGATTTTTATTGGGAAAAAATTTATCCTCCCAATCATTCTGATCCCAACCACGTCCTAAAATGTAATCTTTATTGTATTCATTCTGAAAATCCAAAACACGTTTTATCATGTCATCAAAACTTGTGGTTCCGAATAAATCTACAGTTTGTTGATTATATCCTAAACCTAAAAAATGACAGTGCGCATCTATAAGTCCTGGTAAAATTGTTTTTCCTTCGGCATTTATTTGTTCTTTACCTTGGTATTTATCTTCAATATCAGAACTACTTCCAATAGCTATAATTTTACCGTCCTTAACCGCAAAAGCTTCTGCTTTAGAAAAGTTAGCATCTACCGTATAAATATTAGCATTGGTAACAATTAAATCTGCCATTTCTTTTTCATCTTGACAAGAAAAGACGGTCATTAAGATTAATAGGAAAAGTGATTTTCTCATAGTTGATTTTTTAAAAGCTTTGTAAAAATAAGAAAAGCGCTCCGAATGGGAACGCTTGTAAAACATACGCATGTGTCAAATTCTATTCCCGCTCCAATGTTAAATCATGAGGAATAATAAAATCCGAAGTATCCTCACAACTCCCATCTATAGGCCTGTGGCCAAATGCATTTTTTTTCCTCTTCCAATTCAGCGTCCCGCTTGGAGCCTCACCTATCGGTGTTAATGTACCATCTGTTATAAATTCTAAGGACAAGCGGCCATCTATGGTCCTGAAGCAATCTATAAGAGAAGGCTCCGTATAGTGAAACTTAACTATATTCGAATTAGCGGAACTAATTAATGACCCTACAATAAACAAACGTTCACCATTTAACGTATTATACTGTTCTACCCCATTTAGCTTGTACACAAATTTTACAATCAACCTGTCCTCATAATTGGTGTATTTAAAAGAACCTCCCCCTATTAATATATGTTCTTGTTTTTCTATTTGTAGCTTTAAATAATGGGTGCCATCGTCAATGACCCAGTCCCCTATATACTTGTCCAATATATTATTAACGTCTTTATAATACACGTTATCTATAGGATTATCCATATGCCAAAAATTCTCCAAAGGAATAACAGTCTCTTGTGCCGTTAAAAAAAGGCTTAGAAAAAGCATCTGTATACTTATAATCGTTTTCATGTTTCTTTAAAAATTTAACAACTCTTAGACTAGTTCTGTGTAATATCAACTTTACACTCTATTCTCTTTCCAATGTTAAATCATAAGGAATAATAAAATCCGAAGTATCCTCACAACTCCCATCTATAGGCCTGTGGCCAAATACATCTTTAGTTCTATTCCAATGTAACATACCACTTGGAGCCTCACCTATAGGTGTTAACGTACCATCTGGTATAAACTCTAAGGACAAACTACCATCTATAGTCCTAAAGCAATTTATAAGGGAAGGCTCCCTATATTGTAAATTTACAATATTATTAGAATTTATTGATGACCCTGATATAAACAAGCGTGTACCGCTTAAAGTATTATACTGTTCTACCCCATTTAGCTTGTACACAAATTTTACAATCAACCTGTCCTCATAATTGGTGTATTTAAAAGAACCTCCTCCTATTAATATATGCTCCTGTTTTTCTATCTGTAACTTTAGATAATGGGTGCCATCGTCAATGACCCAGTCCCCTATATACTTGTCCAATATATTATTAACGTCTTTATAATACACGTTATCTACAGGGTTGTCCATGTGCCAATCATTTTCCAAAGGTATAACAGTCTCTTGTGCCGTTAAAAAAAGGCTAAAAAAAAGCATCTGTATATTTATAATCGTTTTCATATTTCTTTAAAAATTTTAATTAGTTAAAAAATCCCATATAAAATTGCCATTTCCGTCCGTCTCTAAAGAATGGAAGAGCGCAAAGCCCGTATCTAAACTTGCAAAAAATCTAGCAAAATAGACCTCAAAAGCCAATTCTCTTAAAGCGTCGTCGCAGCTATTTTGCTCACAATATTTTTTGACCCTACCTATTACTTCTTTTTTGTATCTATCCTGTAACCGTTCTCTATATGTTTTACCATCAACCAATGGTCCAAAAACAATCTTTTGATAAAAAGCCTCTGCTTTGTCTACATCCACAACACGCATAGCGTATAACCCTCTCTCTGAAACCAGTATAGAGGAGATATTAAAATCTTCAGCATCGGCATTGAGTAAACCAGAATCTGCATTCTGCTTATCTTTATAAAAGTTTGCCATAGAGGTTACATCATCCAAACTAAATACGGGTGCTAAAAATTCTTCTTCCCCATTATCATTGGTTCGGGAATTATTATGGTGCAAATGCACCCTTACTTCAGTATTAGCAACCGCATCAGGAAAAACAGTTTCTCCAAAAGCTAGATCGGCTTCTGGCACTGGATGTTCTGTGTACCTACTTTCGCCTATGGCCACTATACCACCTTCAATTCTTCTAAACTCACTACCTTGCTCTTTATTAGCAGTATCTAAATCTCCTTGCATCTGCACAATCCTAGCTTTTACTTTTGTGTCTTTGGTTTGAGATGTTAACTTATCGAGTTGTGTCTGTATAAATGGTGATGTTACAATATCATTATCAGTATTTGTATTTCCATTACTTGAGGAATTACCTGTACCCCCATTACTACCTCCAATAAAGAAACTTCCACCATTAGATCCTCCACCACCTGAATTTCCTTGATCTATGTATGTTGAACAAGGTTCCCAATATACAGTAACAAAATAGTCCCAAGTTTCGCACTCAACACCTGGTGGGTTAGGTACTTCTACCTCACTTGTACATTCCCAATCTGCAACTACATCAGACACACAATACCCTGTAGTTTTTGCCATAAAAAGTGTAGCAATATCACTCGATGAAAAGATATCATTATTACCAATAACAACCTCTCCTTCAAAAGGCTGTGAGGTATTTTGCAACCAATAATCAGAAGGAATATATTCTAATACCCTAGTAGATTCTATAGTATTTGATGTATTTACAGCTACCACCAAATTGTAATATCCATTTGATTCTGTAACATTTTCAATTACAAAAGTAAAATATAGCATATCATTAGTTGCTATCATTATAATCTCGTCTGTTACCAAATATGGTACACTTGAAGTATCATTTTTTTGTAAATCATTTAACGTTCTATTAACATCAAATAATTTACTTAATTTAGAGTAGTCCTTACTTCTACCTATTTTAGAATTAAGATCAGTTAATGAAATACGTTGCAATACCCTTCCCTGTACAACGTCTTTATACTTATCTATCGATTCCTCTTGGCAAGAAAAAAGAACAAAAAATAAGCATAGATTGATTACGTAATTTTTAATGAATTTTTTTTTCAAAATCATTTTAAAGTTTGTATGAATTTTGCGAAATATAATACTTTTTGATAAAAACTAACCATAGGATATTAAAAATCAAACTGATATGTTGCACCTGCTAAAATCTGTATGCCTTGCACAGGGAAATTTAAATAGCGTTGGTAATCTTGGTTAAACAAGTTATTACCCTTTGCAAATACCGAAAGTTGATCATTTATTTTATAACCTACATGTGCATTAACATCAAAATAGCTATCTAAAGTTGCTGGTGTAAGATCTGGGAAAATTGACGGACCAACCTGTAAACTTTGATCTTTTCGTTCACCCACAAAGAAAGCACTTGCTCCAGCAAACCATTGTTCAGAAATCTGATAATCTAAAAATACTGAACCTGTAATATCTGGTAAATTCCAAGCCTCTTCTTGGTTATCTGTATTGTAACTAAAATACTCGCCTTTAACACCTAAAGTGAAATTTCTATTCACATCGACATTCAATTCTCCTGCTATCGAAAATGTGGTTAAATCATCATAAACCACTCCAAACGAGTTTCCATATAGATAATCCTCTTCCGGCAATTCGTAGGTATTATTAGCTTTAAACAACGCTTTGTTATTGTCTGCGTAATAGTTTCCTCTAACATTGTAGCTAATGCTATTAGACAACTTCCCTTTTAAACCTATAAATCCGTTGTAAGCTTGATCTGTTGGAGTAATTAATAGATTTGGAGACACAAACGGATTTTCATTTGCAAAATCATAATATGAATTTTGTTGTAAACCACCTTTTACTCCTGCATAACCAATTAAAATTTCATCTACTACACGGTAAGACGCTTCAATATTTGGATAAATAAAGAACTTACTATCACTGTACTCCAAATCATTTGAGTAGACAAATTTCACACCTAAATCAACTGTTAAATCATCTTGAATTAATTGGTAAGAAGGTGCTAATCCAAAAATGACATTACCATACTTTAATTCTTCTCCTGAATTAGCAAAATCATTATCAAAACTACCACCTACATAATCTACAAAAATGTCAGCAGAGATGATTTCTCCTTGAATAGGAATATCAAAACCTGCATTGGCTACAAAACGATTTTCACCCGAACCTTGGTTGTCACCAAAACGTCTAAATCTTAAACTACCGTTATCGATAATAGCATCATCAAAATTCAATTTTCCACCTAAATTAAAACTTGTAAAGGTATGTCCTGGATCTATCATACCGATTTGCTCATTTGTATAAAAATTCTCTGGAACGCCATACCAGTTATAACTTTGAATCTCGAAACCACCATTAACTTTCCAAGAGAAATCTCTTAGCTTTTGTGAATAGTATGCATTAAGATTTGTTTTAAGAAAATCATCGTCTAGTTGCACTCCATCAATACCTCCACCTGATGAATGATGACTAAAATAACCACCAACACTTTCACCACTACTTAACTCATGGTTAAGATACACTTCACCAATAAGCGTTGTATAAGTTCCTGCACCAAGAGACGCATAATTATCGTATAATTTTACTTTGCGCGCCTTTTCCACAGTTGCTGCTTTGCCTTTTGCTGGTGTAAATGTTGATGCCACTGGAATTGAAAAGATATTGTATTTCACTTCCTTTTTCTTTACCGTACTAGAATCGTTCAACTTTGGTGCATCCTTAATTTTAAAGGCATCCGAAATTGTTGGAGTATAAGGTTTAATGACATTTACCACTTGGTCATCAATAGTGTCTTTGGTGCGTTCTTGGGCAACTATTGATAAACTGCTTGATATAGTGATTATAAAAATTAAAAACTTTAGTTTCATGTTTAATGTTTTGATTGAATCTTTTTGAATTAATTACCTGTAATTAATGGATCAAATTCTCCTGGCTCTAAAGGGTTGCAGTCAGCAAAGTTTTGCTGCTCCAAAGGCGGGTTATTTGTGTATAAGCAAAAGAATCCTGATTTTTTAAATGTCTGTTCATTTTCTACAACTATCATATATTTATAGGTTCCATCAGGAATACCTTCAACTCCAGAATTGCCATAAGGCACTTAAGGAAAATACTCATTCAAATTACTTCCATAATTTGTACTTTCAAAAATTACATCATCATTCATATTATAAATGGTTACAGTATGATTATCATATAATCCAATATTTTCAATCCCAAACAAATCATTGGTTCCATCACCATTTGGTGTAAATAAATTTTCAACTACTATTTCTCCTTGTGATTGATCTAAATTATCTACATCTTCACCAAATGCCGTTAATCCAGAACAACATGCAGCAAATACATCCTCCTCTTCTTGATTATTGTTATCGTCATCTCTACATGAAATAAAAGCACCTACAGATATTAATATGATAAAAAATGGTATATAATTCTTAAAACTTTTCATTATTAGAATATTGGTTTTGGTATTTCGAATTTGAGATTCCTGTTTGCACTTCGAAAGCCTCAGTGTCCAGATTTAATTATCATCTGTTTCAATTGATGAATTTGTTTTCGCTTCTTCAGCTTTTATTTTATTTAATTCTTGTTTTGCTTCTGCAACAACATCTTCAAAATCTGGGAAATTAGAAATTACACTATCCAAAATATAAGTGGCTTGAAACGCATCTCCCAAAGCATAGAAATTCTTAGCCATCACTACCAAACCTTTTGCACTATAGTATTTGTAACTACTATAATCCTTGGCTAATTTCTGAATTGTGGTATTTGAAGCTTCGTAATTACCTTCTTTATTTTGAAAATAACCTTTGTAATATAAAGCTTCAGCAGCGACGCTACCAGTTGCTATTTTTTCTAAATCAGCATAAGCAGTTTTTGCTTTAGCTTCATTGCCTGTTTTGATTGCCGAGCGTGCAATAATAATTTTAGCATCACTTTTCACTTTATTATCTAAATTGGAATGTGCTAAAACTTTCTCAGCATACGTTTCCGCTTTTGAGAAATCATCCGTTTGAAAATACGCATTCATTAGGTTAGATTGTGCGTAAATAACGTTTTGAGGATAGTCTGCCTCAGCCTCTAATCGCTGTAGCACAGGAATTGCTTTGTCCCAGTTATTATTGCTTAAGTAGATTTCACAAAGTTTAACCGTTGCTTGTTCTGTATATTCACTTTTTGAGGCATCAACAACATAATTGTAATGTGGTTGTGCATTTTCAAATAAGTTTTTCTTGTAATATAATTGCGCTAAATAGAAATGGGATTTTAAAGCGTGAATTCCATTAGGAAACTGCGTAAGATATTTATTAAACTGACGGATGGCTTTATCCGTATCATTATCTAAATATGGTTTTTCTGCGGCTAAATAGGTGGTATTATCTAAATCCACATCGCTCACCTCTACGTAATCTAAAGTTCTTACCCAAGCTGCATAATCGTCTACACGACCTAAATCGATATAAATTAAACGAGCTGTTGCCACAGCTTGAACAGCTTCACCTGAATTTGGAAAATCCGTAGCTACTTTTTTAAATTTCGTCAATGCACGCTCGTTATCATTGGCATTGTAATACACCAAACCTTGACGTAATAATGATTTAGATGTGAAAGCACTTTGTTTATATTCAGAATTCAGCCTGTCATACATTTGCATAGCTTTGTCTGACTGATTAGATTTTACGTAAGAGTTTGCTAATTCATACATAGCATCGTCTCGTAAAGCAGATTTTAGATAGGTTCCTATAAAATCATTTAGTGCTGCAATTTTTGCAGAACCATTTCCTAAATAACCTTCGCTCATGGCGATTTGAAATGCAGCATAATCCGTTTCAATTTTATTTAATTGAATGGCTTTTTTGTATGCATTAATTGCATTTTGATATTTACTCGATACAAAATAACCATCAGCCAATCTTAGATAAGCATCATTTTGACGTAACTTATCTTCTGAATTTGTATTGATGAATTTTTCGAAATAGGTAGACGCATTAGCATAATCCTTTAACTTGAAATAGGTGTAACCCAAATTATAGTCTAGATTATCATTTTCTGGCAAATCCAAAGCTTCTGTCATACCTGCAAACTGCTTAAAACCGATTAAAGCATCATTATAGTTTGTAAGATTGTATTCTGTTTCAGCTTTCCAGAATGTAGCTTTAGCAACAAAAACAGGATCTCTAGGCTCTTTTAAAGAATTATTGAATAATTCTGAAGCTTCATTATACTTTGTTTCGTTATACAACTCCACACCTCTAAAGAAGGCTACTTTTTGATAAGCTACCTTGTTTTCAAAACTGTTTTTCCCTTTTAAAAGCTCTAAAGCTTCTTTGTAGTTTTTTGAAGTGATATAAGAATCTATCAATAATGTTTCTACCTCTTCTCGGTAAGCTGTTTCAGGATATTGATCTAAATAACCTGATAACACTTGAGGCACCGACTGGTACGGATTTCCTATTTCGTAACTAATCTTTGCATAATTTAACCAAGCATCTTCCTGAATTTTAGCATCAAAATCCATTTGGGATGCATTTCTAAAAGCATTAAGTGCTTCTTGTTTTTTATCTAAGTTAATATAACTTTCACCCAAATGATAATAGGCGTTTTGTGCCACTGAGTTATTACCTCCAATAATTTTATTGAATTCTGAAATTGCAGCTTCGAAATCATTTTGCTTGTAATAAGCATAACCCAATTGGTAATAATCCGTATTATTCCACTTACCTTTTTTTCCTTCATAGGCTTTTAGGTATGGAAGCGCTTCAGCATATTTTTCAAGGTTAAAGTAACTCTCACCAATGATTTTATTTAATTCCGATTCCTCTACTCCACGTGCTCTTGGCAACTGCTCTTCGGCTAGTTCAATAGCTTTTTCAAACTTTCCTAATTTGAAGTTTAAATCGGCTTGGTAATAAGACAACTTCTCTTTGTACCTCTCGTTATCACTAACCTGATCGAAATACTCATTGGCCGTATCATAATCATCACCTTCATACGCCATGTAACCGATGTAATACTTAGCTTGAGAACCATATTCTTTTGAATTTATAACACGGTTTAGGTATTTAGAAGCTTCTTTTTCGTCCTTTGTAGAATACAAACTATAACCGTAATTGAAGTTAAAACGGTCTTTTTCTGAACGTGAAATACTTCCTTCATCAACTTTTTCGTACCATTTTCTGGCATAAGCAAACTTACCGTTGTTAAAGTAATAATCTGCCACGTCTAAAAATGCTGTATTTCGTTTTGTACTTGTTGGATAATCTTCAACAAAATCCGTAACTAACTGGTCTGCATTTCGTTGATTGAGTCGCACTGCACAATTGGCAATATAATAGGCACAATCAGATTCTATAGTTACATCTTCAGTAGTATCTTTTATGTCGTCAAACAAGGATTGTGCTGCCTTATATTGTTGATTATTATATAAGGTTAAAGCTTTTTGGTAATCTTGCAAATCACTAGTGTAAATCGCAGATTTTTGAGCAATACTTATAGAAGAAACTAAAAGAAAAAGGATAAAAAATGGTCTTTTTAATAATAGCATTAGCTTCGTTTTTTGATTTTAATGTTTTGTATATTCAAATATAATTCAATACAAAATCTATAACGCTAGAAATTAGGTATAATTATAAACGGACTTATTAAAAAATTGACGCTAGCGACATATTAATCTCAAAACAATAGCGTTAAACATTTACTTACGGATTTGATAATTGACATTATTAATAATACTTTTACACTAATTCAATTTATTTGACAAACAACTATGCCAGAAACTATTTTACATCTTAGAAACGCAACGATTTACCAAGGAGATAGCATGGTGCTTTCTAAGGTGAATTTTGAAATGCAAAAAGGTGATTTTGTATACCTTATTGGTAAAACCGGAAGTGGTAAAAGTAGTTTTATGAAAACGCTTTATGGCGATTTGGAATTGACAGAAGGTGAAGGTTCTATCGTGGATTTTGATCTAAGAACCATGAAAGAAAAAGATATTCCTTTTTTAAGACGAAAGTTGGGTATCGTTTTTCAAGATTTTAAACTATTACCAGATCGTACTATAAATGGAAATCTGGAATTTGTGCTCAAAGCGACAGGCTGGAAAGAAAAAGACCGTATTGCTGATAGAATTGAAACGGTTTTGAATAAAGTAGGCATGAAAACTAAAGGGTTTAAATATCCACATGAGCTTTCCGGAGGTGAGCAACAGCGTATTGCTATTGCCAGAGCTTTGCTTAATGATCCTGAACTGATTTTAGCTGATGAGCCAACAGGAAACTTGGATCCTCAAACTAGTGTTGATGTTATGGAAGTGCTTCAAGAACTTAACAAAAATGGCAATACTATTCTTATGGCAACACACGATTATGCTTTACTTCTTAAATATCCAAGTAAAACTTTAAAGTGTGACGAGAACAAGGTTTTTGAAGTGGTACAACGAAAGGGGTAATCATGCTATCTGTTTTAATCCCTTGCTATAATTACAATATTGTTCCCTTAGTACAAGAAATACACAAACAGTGTTCAGCAAGTCTTGTTGAATTTGAAATCTTAGTTTTTGATGATGCTTCTAAATCCAATTTCAAAATTCAAAATAGAGCTATCAACTCATTAGAAAATTGCTCTTTTAGGGAACTCAAAGAAAATATTGGTCGTAGTAAAATTAGGAATCTTTTGGCTAAAGAAGCTAAATTTGAAAATCTCATATTCTTAGATTGTGATACATTACCAAAAAATGATAATTTTATCAATAGATATATAGAACATTTTGATTTAAATGTAATTTACGGTGGTATTTCTCAAACCGTCAATAAACCACCAAAACCTTTTCGGTTGAGATGGCTGTTTACTAAGAAACGTGAACAAAAAGCTGAGTGTTCTTCTAATTTTTTTATAAAGAAAAGTATAATACTTCAAAATTTATTTGATGAATCCATAAACAAATATGGATACGAGGATGTTCTTTTTTTTAAATCATTAGAAAACAACAACATTACCGTTAATTCGATTAAAAACCCTGTTATTCATTTAGATAATGAAAGTGCTCTGGAGTTTATAAAGAAAGTTGAGATAAGTTTAAACACCTTAAACGAATTGGTAATTGACAAAAAAATTTCTAGAAGAGATTCTAAAATATATAATTATTACCAATCTTTATCCTTTTGGCGTTTAAATTGGATACCGACGATTGTTTTTAAATTATCAAAAAATCAAATGCTGAAAAACTTTAGTTCTTCTCAGCCTTCCCTCTTACTTTTCGATTTATACCGATTAGGCTATTTTTGTACCTTAAAATCTAAATTGTAATGCCTTATTTTTCAGTCATAATACCATTATACAACAAGGCTGATTATATAAAAAGCACCTTACTAAGTGTTTTAAATCAAGATTTTACTGATTTTGAGGTTTTAATAATAAATGACGGTTCTACAGATAATAGTCTTGAAGTTTTAGAACAATTTTCAGACAACAGAATAAAATTATTTAATCAAGAAAACAAAGGTGCTTCCAACGCTAGAAACCATGGAATAAAATTTGCTAAAGGAGCTTTTATAGCCTTGATTGATGCTGATGATATTTGGTATAGAAATCATCTTTCCGAACTTAGGAATCAAACCTCAAAATTTCCAGATGCTGAACTCTATTGTAATAATTATGAAGTTTTTCTTAATGAGAATACGGTAAAACCAGCACAATTTAATTTTGAATTCGAAGAAGACATAGTACTAGTGAAGGATTTTTTCAAATCTAGTATTATCAATTGTGTAGCATGGACTTCTGCCGTAGCTTTTACCAAAGAAAAGTTTGAGATCTTGGGTTGTTTTGATGAAACTCTAGATACCAATGAAGACTTAGACTTATGGATTAAGTTTGGGTTGAATTACTCAGTTTCATTTAACCCAAAAGTTACCATGTCTTACAAATCGTATATTCTGGATAGTTTAACCAAGAATGAAACAAATCAAATAAGGCTTCAATTTTTAAATCGTTTTACAGCCGAAGAAAATGAGAATAAGTCCCTAAAACTATTTTTAGACGTGAACAGATATGCCTTAGCTATAAGGTGTAAAATTCTAAACGAAAATTTCATCTATAATTCTGCAAAGCAGAACATTGATTATAAAAATCTTAATTACAAACAAAAGGCTCTTTTAAAGTCACCAAGGTCACTATTAGTTTTTTTAAAGAGGTTTCAGGCTTGGCTAATCAAAAGGAATATTTATCTAACTGCTTTTAAATAATTCAAAGGACTCATAATCTCTAATATAGTCTACTTCCTCAAACTCAGTTGAAGCTAAAACTAAACAAACAGAACCTGAAGAAAAATTTTCAATTTCTCGCCAAATCCCTGTTGGTAAAAACAAGCCTTGATTAGGTTTATTAAGTATAATCTTTTTCTTCTGAGAGCCATCATCAATAAGGATAGTAAAACTTCCACTTAGCGCTATAATTATTGATTCTTGCTTTTTGTGTGCATGACCACCTCTATAACTATCACTAGGCACATCATATAAATAATAGACTCTTTTTATAGAAAACGGCACAACTGTTTTTTCTATTACGGCAAGACTTCCTCGTTCATCATGAACTTTTGGGATGGTAATTAACCGACAGTCTTCTATTGAATTATGCTTCATTTTCTAGAATAGATTTCCACGCATTAGTTATAACGTTAACATCGAGATGAGCAACACTTTTGGGCGCTTTTTTTTTACAATTCAAATATAACGGTTCATCTTCTAAAAACATATCAAACGCTAAGGACAATGCTTCTTCGTCATAGTTTTTTACCAACAAACCATTTTCTCGATCTTTTATGACTTCACTCGGTCCTGAATCACAATCAACAGAAACTACAGGAGTTCCAACAGCAAGAGATTCTATAATACTCATTGGAAAACCTTCATACTTACTACTTAACGTTGTGAAGAGTGCTTGTTTCACATAAGGAAACGGATTTGGGTTGTAATCCATAAAAACCACCATATCTTGTAATTGAAGTCTTTCCACCAATTTTCTAAGATAATCATAATCATCACCTTTTCCCATCAGTAAAAGTTTAACGGACTGTTTATTTAATTGCGATTTGGCATAACTTTTAATCATTAGTGTTAAGTTCTTTGCCACTTCCTCAAACCTTCCATAGTACAAAATATATTGATAAGGAAGCTCTACAATGAATTCATTTGCCTTTTTCTGTAACTCTTGAAGATTTACTGGATTATATATATACTTAATATTTTCAAATCCATATTCAGAAATCACTCTATCCTTTATACTTCTACTGACTCCTACAAATTCATTATTAGACTTATAAATCAACCTAGCTCTACTTTTAGAACCTGGAAAATAATTATAAATATTATAATTATGAATCATTGAAATAATCCTTGATTTTTTATAAGCGAATCGATAAATCAAAAACTCTTTTATAAAATCTCTTCTCGCTCTGTTATCTATAATTATATCAAAATTTTCGTTTCTGAAAAACTTATATAGACAAATAAGTTTTTGAACATTATTTACAGAACCAGCTTCCTTCTCTAAATTATAAAGCTGACCTGCATAATGATAATCTATACTGTCTTTAGTAGACAAAAGAAACACATCATAGCCCAGGCTATCTAGTATAAAAGATAATGTAGAAGCAAAGCGCTCTGTACCACCATTGCTTAAAGAAGTTGCAACGATACATATTTTTAAATTATTATGTTTTGGCATTAACGCTTATATTTATCCCAAATGTAATAATATTAATGAAGATATTACTAGTTGGCGAATACAACAAAGCTCATTTCAACATTAAAAAAGGGCTTGAAGAATTAGGGCATGAAGCCGTTGTTGTAGCTAATAGGGATGGTTTTAAAAAAGTCGATGTTGATATTGAAATCAAAGACCATTATACTTCTTTTTTATTGAAGAAAATAAGGGTTTTTCTTTATTTAGTTTTTAAAATTGACCTTTTAGCTCTTTCAGTAAAAAAACAATTTAAAGAAAAGAAAAAGGAACTCTCTGGGTTTGATATCGTTCAATTCATCAATGAAGCTCCGTTTCCTTTTGAACGCAAAAGTCACACACAAATATTCAATTGGTTATGCGATTGGAACGATTGCTCTTTTTATCTCTTATCCTGTGGATTAGACTATCCAAGTGTAAAATATGCTTATGATAAAAAATTCAGATACGATATTTTAACTCCTTATTTTGAGAACAAAGGTTCTAAAAAAGATTTTTCTCCTGCCTTGAGTTATTTAAGTCCTGAACACATTAAACTACATAAGTATCTTTTTTCTAAAATTGAAGGTGTTATAGGTAATGACTTAGACTATCATCTTCCGCTTCTAAATCATCCAAAGTATTTAGGTATGATTCCTCATGCCATTAATCTTGATGAATTAAAATTTGAAAAGTCAGTAGTGACAGACAAAGTTGTGATTTTCCATGGTATCAATCGATATAATTACTATAAAAAAGGTAATGATATTTTTGAAGCTGCCCTAAAAATTATTGAGGAAAAATTTTCTGATAAAGTTGAGATTATTGTTGCTGAAAATCTACCGTACAAACAATACATAAATAGCTTTGACAAAGCTCATATTCTTCTAGACCAAGTTTATGCTTATGATCAAGGCTTTAACGCTCTAGAAGCTATGGCAAAAGGAAAAGTAGTTTTTACTGGTGCAGAAAAAGAATGGCTAGAATACTACAGCATAAAAGAAGATACAATTGCTATTAATGCCTTACCTGAAGTAGAAAATATCGTGACAAAACTTGAATGGTTAATTTCAAACCCTGACAAAATATCTGATATCTCTGTAAATGCCAGAATTTTTGTTGAGAAGTACCACAATCATATTGACTGCGCTAAGAAATATTTGGAAATCTGGGACCAAACAAAACCATCATAGATTTATGATTACTTAAGTTTCTTCTTATTGTAATAAACTTTTATAGAAAAAATAACGATGATGAAATACACGATGTAGCGTACAAAGTGTGCAATTACAACACCTTCCGTACCATAACTCTGAAGAAATAATTTTGATAGTACAAAAAACAAAACTAGCGATATCACTTCTGTAATAATAAAGCTTTTCACTAAACGTTTCGCTAAGAACTGATGTGCTAGTACTAATGAAGCTAGTCTTACAAAATCACCTAACAACTGCCATTTAAATAACGGAAGCATACCTTCAAAATTAGGGTATACAAGTTGCACAATTAGTCCTTTGAGTAAATAAACCAACAACATGCCTAATCCAAAAATAGGAAGGATAGTCTTATAAATATTTAAAACTTCTGCCTTAAACTCATGACCCGTGTGAATGTTTGCAAATTTCGGAATAACATATAACGTAAATAATCCTGTCGCAAAGACCATGTAATTTTTGGATATAAAGGTCAAAGCTGTCCAGTAACCCGCTTCATTTATATTTAGTTCGTCCGTAATCAGTGTTCTTATATCTAATTCAATAAAGTTTAACAAAAAGGTAGATACAAAAGACATCAATGTAAATGACAAAAACTCTTTTTTGTAAGGTATATTAAATTTAAGGTCACTTAACTTTATATGATTTTGAAGTGTTTTTCCGAAAACAAATAATAATACCAAAAGCTGAATTACAGGTGAAATAGCTATAGCAATTAACACCCCTTTTAGTGCTGAAGTATAAAGTCCTATGATTAATGCTAACGATGCTAAAAGGTAACCTATCAGCTCTATTTTAGCATATCTTTTATAATCTGACAATCCATTTACAACAGCATTTATGGTTCGATTTACAGCGACAAAAGGTACAATGACAGCTAAAATCCAAAAGACATACACATAATCTATAGAGCTAAATAACTCTTTAGATAAGAAGTCAGCCCAGAAAAATAGTGCGAATCCTGTGATAAAGGATCCTGAAAGAATAAATATACTAGCTGTAGAAAAGACTTTTGAAAGTTCCGTTTTATTTTCCTTAAACTCAGAAACATATTTAACCAAACCATTAAAAACACCTAATGTAGATGTGCTCGTAAGCATTACCATTAAGTTTCGGATTTGACCAATACTTGCAATACCAGCCTCACCTAACATTATCGCTAGTATTCTTTGTATTATTACGGATACAACTAGCCTTATGGAAATAACCACTGCGTTAAGCGAAGTTATTTTTAACACAGTATTACCGCTAATGAACTTTGGAAGCTTCACGTTTTTATAATTTAATAATCGGTTTCACCTTCCTCGGTTAAAACTCCAAACAAAGAACTACCAAAAATGAGCAGGATTATTCCAAAATACATAATGTAACTCAAGCAATGTCCCATAACCGCACCTTCAAGACCAAATGCATCTACTAAATAAACACTTGAAAAATACATGGTAACAAACAAAAAAACTTCCAAAACTATAAAATGCGCAAACATCTTTTTAGCTAAAAACTGATAAGCAATCACCATAGACAAAACACGAAATATGTCACCTAAAATTTGATAACCAAACAAATCTTCGACAGGTCTGAAATCCTCTGTAAATAGGACCGTAATAAGAAGCGATCTGCTAAAATAAATGATCAACAATATTAAAAGTAAGATTGGCAAAATGCTTTTGTAAAAACTAAAAACTTCTTTTCTGAATTCCGTTTTGGTAGATATTTCCTTAAATCTCGGCAATATATAAAGCGTCATCAAAGAATTAATGAACATTAAATAATAGTCGGATACACGCGTCATTGCAGTCCAATAGCCAGCGGATTTTATACCAACTTCAGAAATTAAATAATTCCTAATAATAATCATAACAATAGGTACTGCCACAGCAGAGACCAAAGCCATAATCATATCAGGGCTTAGTTTCTTCAAAACACCTAAACTAATATCTGTAATATTGATTGAACCAACTAAACTTTTTCTAAATGCAATACCAACTATTGTTATAAGTAAATTTAAAGCTGGCGTAATAACTACAGCCATTAAGGCTCCGTCAATATTTTCTTGTTTTATCAAGAGTAATGTCACTAACAACCCTAAGACTTGACCCAAAATATTGATTACCAGTAATATTTTATACTTTGAGAAACCGTTCATTATTGCAAACGAAAACATATTCAATGCATAAAACGGCAATACTAATGCTAGAATTTCTATAACATAGATATAGTTGTAGTTATCAGAGAAAATTAAATCATTGATAAATTCAGCATTGTAATAACATAAAAAGGCTAAAAATATGGAAGAAAAAAAACCTGCATAAAAAACAGTAGATAAGGTTTTTGACAATTCCTTAGCTTCATACTTAAATTGTCCTATTGCCTTTACAAAACCTTTATACAATCCAGAAATCGCCATGGATTGAATAGCACTTAGAAAATTTCGAAGGTTCCCTATAAGAGCCATTCCCTGAGGACCTATATAAATAGCTATGAATTTAGAAATAAGAATTCCTGCTACAATTTTTAAGCTAATGTTAGCTCTATTTAAACCTGCAGCTTCTATTAATACTTCGTTATTTATATAATGAAAAAACCTTTTCAATCAATACGCATTTAGGACATTCACTACTGTCCGAATTTCATTATTTGTCATTACAGGACTTATTGGCAAACTTATAACTCTTTTTTGAATCTTCTCAGTTAAAGGCAATTTTAAATGAGAAAATACAGAAAATGCTTTCTGTTTGTGAGGCGCCACTGGATAATGAATTAACCACTGAATATTATTATGGTCTAAAAATTGAATGAAATCTTCACGATTATCAACCTCAACTACAAAAGCATAAAAAACATGGTTTTTAGATCCATCATAATATGGTAGTGTTATCTTTTTATTCTTAACGTTTTCAAGATAGGTATTTGCTATTGCTCTACGTCTTTCGTTATCAACATCTAAGTGTCTAAGTTTAATTTTCAGGAAAGCCGCTTGCATATCATCCAAACGACTATTATACCCAATTATTTCATTTTTATACTTTTCGGTACTACCATAATTACGCAATAAGATTATAGCACTAGACAACCCTGAATCATTAGTTGTAACACAACCTCCGTCTCCCAAAGCCCCTAGATTTTTACTTGGATAAAAACTAAATGCTGCTGCATCTGATAAAGCACCTGCTTTACCTAATCCACACTCGGCTCCATGAGCTTGCGCAGCATCTTCAATAAGTAACAACTTATGCTTTTCTGCCAAAAACTTTAATTTTTCAACATCTGCTAATTGACCATACAAGTGAACCATTATTATAGCTTTCACACCTTCTATATTGAGCTCCACATCTTCTGCTGACAAGTTATAGGTTCTAGAATTGGGCTCAACAAATACAGGTTCTAAATCGGCGTGCAAAACAGATAATATTGTGGCAATAAACGTATTGGCAGGTACTATTACCTTATCTCCTTTCTTCAGTTTTCCTAAATGAATATAACCTTTGAGAATCAATGTTAATGCATCCAAACCATTACCAGTACCTATACAATATTTTGTACCACAGTAGTTAGTAAATTCTTTTTCAAAATCAGTAACGTTGTTACCCAATATGAAATGAGATTGCTCTAATGATTCATTAAAAGTAGCATTAAATTCGTCGTTAAACCGTTGATTGATTTTATATAGATCTAAAAACTTAATCATTATAGCTTCAACTTAAAGAAGTTTTGATAATATGATGTACAGCCCAACTCTTCTTTTTGTTTTAACAGACCTGGGTTGTATCCTAATTCGTTATCTTCCCTAACTGTTCCCATAGAAAAATAAATTTTACCTAAATCTTTGTATTGATAGATTAAATATAAAAATATATATTCTAATGCTCGGGTTCGTTCACCTTTTGAAGTTGTTGCACCATATTGAGATTTTACAACATTACCTTTATCGAAAATGGTAATGCCGGCCAATATTTCATCCTCTAAATAAATATTGAATTGCCTAATCTTACTAGGAAACCTAGATTTTAACAAGGTTATTTCTTCTAAATTATGCACAGGTCTTGCGTTGTGTTTTTCTTTCAATCTCGGAACCAGAACCTCTTTCCAAAATAGAGATAAGTCATCGGTTTCTTTTATTTTAAATCCTTTTTTTGTGCTTTTTCGATAATTCTTAAGTTTAGTTTTATGAACAGTAAGTGGCCTATTATAATCAACAGCTAAAACCCTATCGGTCTTATAGATTTCGAATCCTTTGTTAGCCATAATTTCACTTACAACCAAACTATTGTTATCATAAAATTCAGGTAAAGATTTAATATAAACATCTGTGAATTCACTCTTTTTTAAATACTCAATTATTGATTGAAAAACAACTTCTATTTGATCTCTATCAGTACCTTCTGTATAAATCAAACCTCCATATGTCAATCCTTGATGTGAAAAAATTTTGTCATCAACTCTATTTGCTGGTAACAAAGCTATCAATATACCATTATTGTATATCATAAGTGAAAAATCCATAAATCTATCAGAATGATAGTCCATGAATTCCCTATGAAACAAAAAGCTGTCTTGATTGCTTTTTAAGACAAAATCGTTCCAGAGGTTTTGATGCTTATTTTGGTAACGTTCTACTATATAATCTGACATTAATCAAATGTAATCTTAATTTTCGATTAAGCTGTTTACGATGCTTGAAAACTTCTTAGCACCAGATGCGTTAAGGTGGTCTGCGTCGTAGAAATCACCCTCTTTAAAGTCTTCACTTTTTAAGAAATCATAATAATAGCAATTACTATAATTATCAGACAATTCTCTTCCGACTTTGTACATTTTTTTTAATTGAGCTTTATCTAAATTGTTATAGTAACTGTTATACGATGGTGGTGTAATCAATATAACTTTAATATTCTTTTTTTTACACCTTATAATTAAATTCTCGAACTCAACTACATTCTTTTCTAATAATTCCCATGATGAAGCAGTATGACGTTTCGCTGCAATTGGCCCAACATTTTTTAAGTCTAGTTTAGGCTTATTAATTAAATCATTTCCCCAGCCCAAACTATCACAATTTAGAAGACTTTCTTCATCTACATAATTATTCTTCAACACCTTAAGAGCCTGTCTTGTTCCTATTGATAGAATTTCAGAATTATGCTTTAACAAATATTCAAAATTAACATCTGTATAAAGTTTATAATCTTTTAATCTCCAATCTTCTGATGAGTTTTTTAATTGTTCAAACAAAGTATCATAAGATAATCTTATAACTACAGTTTTTAAATTTATTAGCTCATCCTCATAACTCTTTAGAATAGCTAAATCAACATCTGGTGATTGAGATATGTTTGCAAAATTGAAGGTTTTAGACTGAAAACATTTAGGATTAAGTCCATAAAACGTATGTGAGCTTCCTAATATCAATGTCTCTATTTCACCTCCGCTATTTTCTATAAATTCATTCTTAAGTTTAAAAGAGTTGGGTAAAGACCTAATTGCATACTCAACACAAAACAAAGACACTAAGACAGGTAAAACAAAAAGAGATATTTTTCTTAAAAACAACTTCATTTTACACTAAAAAGTTATAATACTAGCTAAATTCATTCAGAAATCAATTCGAATACATAATTACCATCATTATCAAAATATTTATAATAGCCATTGTATTCTCCATTTTTTAAAGGCAAAAAACTTTCATTACCTTCTAAATTATCTAATAAGCTTTTGTTTTTACTCAAGGCATAGAACAAATTTCTAAATAAATTTACATTACTTGTATAATTAGTTGCGTTATCTAAATTTATACTCTTTGGCCATTTTATACTCAACAAACTACTAAATACAGATAAGGCTTCAGTTTTATTTAGTTTATTGTTTGAAGCCTGCAATGTATAATCTAGTCCCACAAAACCACCGTGATCTGCAACGACAATGACTAAAGCATTTTTATCAAAAACATTAATCTCATTTATCAAAGACTTTATCCACTCATTGGCATCTTCTAATCTTTGAAGATAATTAGTACGTTCAGAATTTTTCCCCTTAGACAAACTCTCTTTGTATATGATATGACTTGGAAGTGTCTTCTCTATGAAAATAAAATTTTGTTTTGATGTGAGGGTATCTAGAGCTCTGCTTAAGTCTACCTTTATATCCGCACCTGTTACAGAACCTGAATTATGATATGACATCCATTTTGTATCGATATTACAATAATCATAAGACAGCGGTTGTCTGTCTATTAAGAAAAAAGAGTTGTCGGTAATTAAATATGACTTGTAACCATTATGCTTTAAGATACTAAGCACATTATTATATTTTCCAACAATAGCTTCATTAGGTTTATGCGTTTTTAAAGTTGATTTATTAGTGTTAGAATAGTAATGATGCTTCATGGCAAACATCGAGGAGTTTGAGGTATATGTGGAATAGTAGTTGCTTCTAAAACCCTTGTAGTTGGTAAATCCCTCTGATAATAGCCAGCTTTTAAATTCAGAATTATCATAGTCGTATGGAGGCTTATCAATTTCTGAAAAATTAACATAACCATCTGGCTGTATTACAAAAATATTAGGCTTATTTTTTAATTTAGTTTGTAGTTCTTCAATTGATAATTTTGCCCAAGTATTGTTGTTTTGATTAAAATGAAATACTAGTTTCGGAATTAAACTCACAAATCCCATCACTGCAAATAATAATTGAATTACAACTACCTTCTTAATATGTTTAGCTATTAAAAAACCAACACCAAAGGCTAAAACAAGAACTAGCAGTAACGTTTTTTTATTATAATAGAACGCTAAAAAACCTAATAATCCAATAAAAACAGTACTATTTAAAATAGAAACACTAAAAGGTTTTAGTGATTTAAAAAAATTAATTTTTAATAATAGAGGAATTAAAAACAGTAGAATCTGTGGTAACAAAAAACACAAACCAAATAAAAAGACAAATTGCTGCCATGAAGTAGCTTCAGAAATATTACTACTATAATAGTGAAAGAAAGGATATAAACCAGCACATAAAACAATTAAGCTTGGGGAAATATTATCTTTTGCAGGTCTTTTAAAAAATTTTCTTTCTGAGATTTTCATAAATCCTTCCTTTTTAATAAGTAGATAACTCTTTCAGAATTCTTAATCGCTTTTTTCTCTACAATATCAAACTTTTGAGAATAAGCCTTTTCAAAATTTTCAATATTGTAAAAATTAAAGTAATCTTTGAAATCTGCCTTATTATTTAATAAGCGTTGTACCCAGGAATCTTCACGTTTGGGAAATTCTATGATTAAATTTTTAGAAAATCTAGCGAAAAAATCTGCAGATCTCTCAAAAGGCACATTACCTGATAATGAAATATGGTGGATTACAGCTAAAGCTAAAGTTACATCAGGAGAAAACTCACCGATACGCTTTATAAAAGAATCGCGTTCTTCATTATTGAGTCCTATTGCAGGTGATGGACTTAAGACATCTAAAATTAGAGGAAGCATGTTTTGCTCTTTATTCAACTTCATTATCTTATAGTTTGCATCAACAGCATTATTATCAATATCACTGACTAATGCAACATCTAAAGAAGTTTTAATTTTCCTAACAAAAGTGCCGTCATTTCCACCTATATCAATTAATGTATTTGGGGTTATTCCTTCAACCCAGTCATTAATTATTTCTGATTTTGTATTAAATGCATCATCACTATAATTTGTTTTACTATAATAATTTCCCCATTCAGACTTTTCTTTTAATTCTAACTTTTTTATAAAACCATAAAGGCTTTTAATAATGTTAAGCTGTCCTTTTTTAGATAATTCCGCATTTTTCACCTCACCTTCATAATTCTCATTATGTTTATCTTCAGATTTAGCCAGCAAATGAATATTAGAATATAATAATGGATTTAGTTTTGTTCTTGTGGGCAGCAATGAGCTTAACGTCTTTACTGGTATACCTTCTAAAAACGTCTGCATTTGTTTTAATTGTTGTGCTCCGTGATAATGAGCCAACAATAACGGTCCAAAAAAATGTGTGATAAATTGTTTATAGGCTCTCCATGGAGAATTCTCTTGATAAAAATCAAATGAAAGCGTGTCTATAAAAACTGCTTTCCCATTATGAAATGTAACGTTAAAAGCTGATGCATCTTTTAAAGAAAAACCATGCTCTAAACTAAACTTCTGAAGTTTTAATGTTAGTAAAGCAGCTTCTTTGTACATATTAAAACTCCACTCATAAGGATAAGTTACAAATGGTACTTTTGTAGCTTTTAAAATAATTTTTTCTTTAGATGAAAAAACCTCCTCATGAGAAACCATCAACTCATTTTTTATTAATTTATCATAAAAACCCGTTTCCTTTAAAGCATAATATTGCTTAAAATATACGGGATTAATAACTCTTTTGATTTCGTTTTCACCCAATAAAATGTAACCTGAAGGATCTCTGAATGAAGAAGGATGAGCCGTCTGATTCATTTTTTATTTAGAATTTTCTGAATCTTTTTCTTTTACATCAATATCTTCAAAAACATCATCATCAGAATTCTTTGTCAAGCCTAAAAACACTTTAATCTTATGCATTAGATTTTTAGAAAATAAAACCACTCCTGCTACTGCCGCTATAATTGTCTGGATAATCATAGCCCCTATACCTGGGTCGAAATAAAGAAAATTCATGTATTTGTTTTTTGTAAAGATATAAAACTTGCTTAGTTATGGTATTAAATAAAAAAAGAGAAACACTTTAAAGCATTTCTCTTTTTAATATCTATATAATTTTAATCCTTATATACTCTTATTTCGCTTACGATCTACCTCTTTAAGGAATATCTTACGAATTCTAAGATGGTTAGGTGTAACTTCTACATATTCATCTTTTTGAATATATTCTAAAGCTTCTTCTAGCGAAAACTTTATTGCTGGTACAATCTTAGCTTTATCATCGGCACCTGCAGAACGTACGTTACTTAACTTTTTAGTTTTTGTTACGTTAACCGTCATATCATCACCACGAGAGTTTTCACCAATAACTTGACCTTCGTAAATATCTTCTCCTGGATCGATAAAGAACTTTCCTCTTTCTTGTAATTTATCAATAGAATAAGGAATTGCAGTTCCGTTTTCCATAGATACTAAAGAACCATTCTGACGCTCTGGAATACCACCTTTTAACGGTTGATATTCTTTAAAACGGTGTGCCATGATTGCTTCACCTGCAGTTGCAGTTAACAATTGGTTACGTAGACCTATAATACCACGAGATGGCACTATAAATTCGCAAACCATACGGTCGCCTTTAGCTTCCATACTTAACATTTCACCTTTACGCATGGTTACCATCTCTATGGCTTTACCTGATACGTTTTCTGGTAAATCAATAGTCATTTCTTCAAAAGGCTCGCACTTTACACCATCGATTTCTTTGATGATTACCTGTGGCTGACCAATTTGAAGCTCGTAACCTTCACGACGCATAGTTTCTATTAAAACTGATAAGTGCAATACACCACGACCGAATACCATGAACTTATCGGCACTATCAGTATCTTGTACTCTTAATGCTAAGTTCTTTTCTAATTCCTTAGTTAAACGTTCTTTAATGTGACGAGACGTTACAAATTTACCATCCTTACCAAAGAAAGGTGAATCGTTAATAGTAAATAACATACTCATCGTTGGCTCATCAATAGCAATGGTTTTTAAACCTTCAGGATTTTCAAAATCTGCAACGGTATCACCAATTTCAAAACCTTCTAAACCTACAATGGCACAAATATCACCAGTCTGAACTTCATCTACTTTTAAACGTCCTAGACCTTCAAAAACATGTAGTTCTTTAATTTTATTCTTTACAACAGCACCATCTCTTTTTACCAAAGAAATTGGTTGTCCTGTTTTTAAAGTTCCTCTTGTTAAACGACCAATAGCAATTCTACCTGTGAAAGAAGAGAAATCTAAAGACGTAATCAGCATTTGAGTTGTTCCTTCTTCAATTTTTGGCTCAGGAATATGTTCTATAACCATATCTAATAATGGCTCAATATTCTCTGTTGGCTTTTGCCAATCGTCACTCATCCAGTTATTTTTTGCCGAACCATAAACTGTTGGGAAATCTAACTGCCACTCTTCAGCACCAAGTTCAAACATAAGATCAAATACTTTTTCATGAACTTCATCAGGAGTACAGTTTTCTTTATCCACCTTGTTTACAACAACACATGGTTTTAGACCAAGGTCAATCGCTTTCTGTAACACGAATCTTGTTTGTGGCATTGGCCCTTCAAAAGCGTCTACTAACAATAGTACACCGTCTGCCATGTTTAAAACACGCTCTACTTCACCACCAAAATCGGCGTGACCTGGTGTATCAATGATATTTATCTTAGTATCTTGATAAATAACCGATACGTTTTTTGAAGTAATGGTAATACCTCTTTCACGTTCCAAATCATTGTTATCAAGAATTAAATCACCTGTGTTTTCATTCTCTCTAAACAACTGACAATGGTACATAATCTTATCAACCAAAGTCGTCTTACCGTGGTCAACGTGTGCAATAATTGCAATATTTTTAATCTTAGTCATAACTGATGCTGATTTTAAGCGCGCAAAGGTACATCATATTCTCCTCATTTCGTTAATTATATGTTATAATTTAATTAAGCCTTAATTTGAGTTTGTAACTTAGTGTAATAATTGACTAAAAACTAAAAGCCTATCCCCTTAAACATACCGCTAATTGGGCTTTTACGTCTGAACCCTTAATTAAAAAACAGATGAATACAATTAGCAAATACACCAAATTTATACCCTATCTCTATTTTTTATCGATCATCATATATTGGTTTACTGACATAAATAAGAGCGAAGGTCTATCTGCATATCCTATTTTATTGTTTGGAATTCCATTTTTATGGCAACTTATAAAACCGAACAGAGAACTTAATTTCTCTCTTGGCATTATTTTCGTTTGTCTATCTTCTTATCTGGTCTTAGCTTACTTATTCGATTTACTGAATATTATCAATTGGTCTGAATCCGCGAAACAATTTTTCTTTTTTGGTGGTCTATTCGTTGTTGGTAATTTAGTGATGTCGCTTTGGATGATAAGAAATAGTATAAAAAAGGTATTTTAAAATGTTATCTTTGTACTGTAATATTTAACTCTTTTAAGTTGACAACAATTCCAAAATTAAAGCACACAGATTCTAATAATTTCTTTTTACTATGTGGCCCCTGTGCTATCGAAGGTGAAGATATGGCGCTTCGCATTGCTGAAAAAGTAATTTCTATAACTGACAAGCTTCAAATACCTTATGTTTTTAAGGGAAGTTTTAAAAAAGCAAACCGTAGTAGAATTGATAGTTTTACAGGAATTGGAGACGAAAACGCATTGAAAATTTTGAAAAAAGTTTCAGATACTTTTGATGTTCCAACTATTACCGACATTCACGAAATTTCTGATGCCGCTATGGCTGCAGAATATGTTGATGTTTTACAAATTCCTGCATTTTTAGTCCGTCAAACGGATCTTGTAGTGGCTGCAGCCGAAACAGGAAAGGTTGTTAACCTTAAAAAAGGACAATTTATGAGTCCTGAATCCATGAAACATGCTGTGCAAAAAGTAAAAGATGCTGGCAATGAAAAAGCATGGATAACCGATAGAGGCACCATGTTTGGCTACCAAGACATGATTGTAGATTTTAGAGGTATTCCAACCATGCGAAAATTTGCACCAACAGTTTTAGATGTTACACACTCTTTACAGCAACCAAATCAAACTATTGGTGTTACTGGAGGACGACCAGACATGATTGAAACTATTGCCAGAGCTGGTGTGGTTAATAATGTAGATGGTTTGTTTATAGAGACACACTTTGATCCTGCAAATGCCAAAAGCGATGGCGCTAACATGCTACATCTAGATAATCTTGAAGGACTTTTAACCAATTTGGTTGCGATTAGAAAAGTTGTTCAAAGTTTCTAAATATCTAAGCATTTTCACTATCCCATCAATGGGAATTGTTTCCAAATTTTTACAAGTTTTGAATAATAAGGCTCTGGTGTTTCTTTAGAAATTTCTATTTTTTCACTATCCACATAATAATCGAAAACATAACAACTGTAGTCAGTACAACACTCTTTGATATTGTTCTCTATAAAAAAACGAATGATTTTTTGTCTAAAATTAAATTCTAACTGAATTTTATTTTCTAAAGCACTATCAATCAAATCGGTGTTTGAATGCCAATGGATTTTCACTACAAGGGGAATTAGGGATACTAGCGCAAGATAGCTGTTTACATTAAATTAACAAAAAGTTAACATTAAGAAAATCTAGATCTTATCCTAATTTTGAGCTTTTTTATTCTTGTTCAGAATAAGTTTAAAGGGATTTACATTTATTTCTAATTGCTTTTGAAGCACATAAACAATAACCTCATCATTGATACCCTCAACTGATTTATAACGAAGCGACCGAATTGACTTTCTGTTAGCATCAACAAAATGCTCGTTGAATTTATCCAATTGATCAAAATGCCAAAATGCTAAATCCACATAGTCTTTAGATTGATTTAAAAAGCATAAAGGAATACCATTATTATAGTAGAATGGAATTTTCCATTTGAATAACAATTCTGGATTGGGAGCAACAGACTCAATAATAGCTTGAAGTTGAAGAAGAATAGTTTTAAAAGGTTCTTCCTGTTTTAGTATATATACCTCAGCTGGATTCAAAACAATCTAATAATTCCAACAATTAAAAGTATAATGCCTATCACGGCTTTAAAAGGCATTAATTTAGCCGATAAATTCCTTAAACCTGCTTCTAGTGAAGGGACTTTGCTAAACATATGCGTCAACAATAATATACCTCCTAAAATACTTAAGATATTAAAAATCCAACCACTCCAAAACACCAAAATCGGTAAAACAATTAATGCTCCACCAATAACGCTTTGAAAAGGCAACAACGCGCTTGCTATTTTATTAAAAAAATTACTTTCCCCATCCCACTTATCTAATGTTGCCAAACCTAGAAGTATTCCTCCGGTAATGTTGGCAATTGTTAAAAGCAAACCTATCATGACATTTGATTTTATTTGTTTGATATAAATTTAATCAATCTCAATCAAAAAATATTTTGTTTTATCTAAATAAATTTATTTACTTTGTATTTCAAAGTACTTTAAATTATGAGCAACGAAGATTATTTAAAAGACATCTCTGAGATAAAAAATCTCATGAATAAGTCTTCTCGTTTTATTTCCCTAAGCGGTCTTTCGGGAGTTTTGGCAGGCATCTATGCATTAATTGGTGCAGCCATTGCCTATTGGCTTGTAATGAATTATAGTGATGGTAAACTCTATATTTTTCATGGTTGGGTATTTTGGACAACTATGTTCATACTATTAATGGTCGCTTTTCTTAGTGCTCTTACCGGAATTATTCTTACCGTAAGAAAAGCTAAAAAAAATGATGAAAAAATATGGGATAGCTCTTCGCGTCGCTTATTAATTAACTTTTTAATTCCGCTCGTTGTAGGTGGTTTGTATTGCCTTATCATCTTAAATCAAGGAAGATACGGGCAAACTGGTGGTTTAATGCTTATATTTTATGGCTTGGCATTAGTGAGCGCCTCCAAGTATAGTATTGGTGATATTAAATATTTAGGTTTTATTGACATAACTTTGGGGCTCATTGCAACGCTTTATCCTGGTTATGGTTTTTGGCTTTGGGCGCTTGGATTTGGTGTAATGCATATTGTATATGGCACTTGGATGCATTTTAAGTATGATAGAAAATAATATGAATAAGATTTTCTTTTTTTTCTTTTTAGGTGTATTGTTATTTTCCTGTGATAATAACAAAGGTGAATTTATCATTATCAATGAAAGTGATTTCAACATTGAGTCTTTGAACATAATGCCAGATTCCAAAAAACAGTTCATCAATCTTAAAAAAGGTGAAACAAAAGAACACTTTATTTTTATGGATGAGGTAAAAACTGATGGAAGTTATTACATGTCATATATAAATTCGGAAAGTAAAAAAGCCGTTTTAAAACCCTTTGGTTATTATACCAATGGTTACCAAATTGAAAATGCTATTCATATTAGAATTTTAAACGACACTATTTTAGTTGATGGTGAATTTAATAAACCATACTAGAAAATAAGATTCCTGTTTATACAGGAAATATTATGAGCATAATTAACAACATAAATAAATTATTTGATCATAGAATACGACTCGGTATCATGTCTATTCTTATGGTAAATGAATATGCCGATTTTAATATGTTGAAAGAATTGCTAGGTACCACAGATGGTAATTTAGCGAGTCATACCAAAGCACTTGAAAAAGCAGAATATATTGCTGTTGAAAAACAGTTTATCGGACGAAAACCAAACACCAGATATAGTGCAACTAAGCTGGGTAAAGCTGAATTTAAAAAGCATATTGAAGCACTTGAAAAACTAATTAATAAAACTTAAAAAATTTTGATTTTTTACTTTGAAATTCAAAGTGGATTTTAAATAAAACTGATTTCATGAGAAACTTTGTAGACAAACATTCTATAGTTAGAGACATTTGGGGCAATAGTGATACTATTCTACTCGTGTTTGCTGGTGCATCGGCTGAATTTGCACTAAACAAAGCTGTAGACTGGCTCTATTTTACAGGTAAATTGCCTAAAGATTCTTTAGGTCGTTTGTTTTCTACCGTAAATTATGCCAAAGCTATTGTTTTTGCTAACGAAGCATCTGCTTTAAAAGCTATAGATCAAATGACTGCCATTCATAATTCAGTAGAAGCAAAACGCGGAAAAGCTATTCCTGAATGGGCCTATAAAGATGTACTTTTTATGCTTATTGACTATTCTATAACATCTTATGAAGTTTTAGAACAGCCATTGTCAATAAAACAAAAGCAAGAGGTGTTGGATGTATTCACCAAAGTTGGGCAACGTATGGGTTTAACCAACTTGCCACTCACCTACTCCGAATTTACAGTGACACGTCAAAAACACCTTGAACAAAATTTCAAAAATGGAGCTTATACTAAAGATCTTTACAAGCAATACCGCAAACATTTAGGTGCTGTTCGCTATAAATTACTGATTGAAGCTCAGATACTTTTACTTCCACAAACGGTAAGAACTATGCTTAAGTTTAGAAAAATATCATTTTTAAAACCACTTATAATTCTATATAAAATCGCCAGGCAACTAAAGCTTGATGGGCTTGTAAAAGACATACTATTACCATCAGCTTACAAACAAGACATCAAACAATTGAACAGCATTTAAAAAATTTTAAATTTTTACTTTGAAAAACAAAGTACTTTAAATTAATCACTATGAAAAAACTATTCTTATTTATCGGAGCATTATTATTCAGCACACTGTTTTATGATAAAAGCATCGGGTTGAACCTCTTTTTATTCAGCATTACAACAGTTACTATTTTGTTTTTAAATAATAAAAAAGACTTTGAGAACACTAGAACTTTAATTTACGGTACAATCTACATCATTACTGGTGTTGCTGTTTTCTTTCACGATTCGTCCGTAGCGATTCTTGCCAATTGTATATGTTTTTTTACTCTGATTGGTTTATTATCTGAAAATAAATCTTCAATTTATGTGAACTGGTTAAATGGGCTTTACACCACAATAGCAGGTCTTTTTCACAGAAACTTTTCAGTTAATGAAAAGACACAAACCGTAGAACCAAAACATAAGATTGATTACATCCATCTTTTAAAAATCATTTTTATTCCTTTAGTCTTTGTAATCATCTTTATCGCATTATACAAAGACGGCAATCCGTTTTTTAGCGATATCATTTCAAAAATTGATTTCAGTTTTATTAATATTCAATGGATTTTATTTGCTGGATTAGGGTATTATTTATTTGCGAATATTCATAAACCAGTGGAAGTTGAACCTGCCACAGAACTCGATTTAACAACAGGAAATTCTTTAGAAAAAACAGCAAAATTTTCGTTACCAAAACTAAAGCAAGAAAATCAGCTTGGTGTTGTTCTTATTTCGGTATTAAATGCGCTTATCGTTCTATTCTTAATCACTGATATTTCATTTCTCTTTTCTTCAATGGATATAAGAGCTTCTGTATTTTCGGCTCAAGTTCATAGTGGCATTAATGCATTAATTGCATCAATATTAATAGCCATAGTCATTCTACTTTATGTATTTAGAGGTGACCTCAACTTCTTTGCCGAAAACAAAACTCTAAAGAAACTCGCCTTTACATGGATTACTTTAAATATGATTCTTGTATTAAGTATCATGATGAAAAATGGGCAATACATTTATTATTTCGGGTTAACCTATAAGAGAATTGGAGTCTTAATTTATCTCATACTTGTGGTTACAGGACTTATAACAACACTTCTAAAAATCAGTAAAATCAAAAATATTTGGTACTTACTGAGACTAAATACAAAAGCTGCTTTTGTAGTATTAATTATTGCTGCAACAATAAACTGGGACTATCATATTACTAATTATAATTTCAACTATGCCAAATCTATGGATGTTGGCTACCTCATTGAATTATCAAATAACAATGCGCTTATTCTAAAAGATCAATCCGAACAAAAGGAATTAGGTGATTTCTTCTTAAATCAAATCGAAGAAAAATACAGAAACTATGTCTACGAGCTTAGAACCAACTCATGGCAAGAATTACAATACGATAATTTAAAGATTGATTCAGAATAAAATGGAGGGTTTAATTTTCATCATCGTTTTGATAGTAACACTATTTACCTATACCATAGTTAGAATTAGCATATCCTGCATTTTTTGGTCAGTAAATAATCCTAAAGATAAACAAGCTGTTTTTAGATTATACTTTCCTTACTATATCATTCTCTTAACTATGGTTTGTAGCGGATTAATCTGGAGTATGGATTTCGACATTCTCGCGTGGGAATATTTCTCGTCTGTTTACATCATAGCACTTTTAATCTGGAGATACGAATTGAAAAGTTACCAAAAACAAATAAACTCAACTCCGAAAACACCAAATCTACCATGAGCAAGCTACCACTAAAAAACTTAAGAAAGCAAATCATAATTTGGCTTTTTGAATACTCACAACGTCTATACACTAATTTGTTCAAAAACCATGAGTCGTGGAATATCACCAAACATGATTTATTGAAATTTCCTAAACCATCTTTTGGTAGACATCTTGGGGAGTTTTTAGATCGTAATAATTTTGAACTCATTCCAAAAGTAGAGCGACACGATTGCTATCATGTACTTTGCGGTTATAACACAGAAGTTGAAGAAGAAATTGCGCTACAATGTTTATGTTTTGGTAACGGTAAACGAAGTCCATACCTATATGGAGCTGTAATTCTCGGCGTGGCTATTCTTCCAGATTATTTCGGTTATTATTATTCATCTTATAAGAAGGGGAAAAATGCTAATCCATTTCATCATTTCGACTATAAAAAACTTTTGAACGTATCTATAGTAGAATTCAGAGAAGCTATTTTTTCAAAATCTGAAGCGTTGAAACTAAACATTACTCAATTATGAAAAAGTTCAAAATGTTAATTCTTATAGGTGTCTTACTATTTTTAGGTGTTTTTATAACTTATCATTGGATGAGTTTTAAAACTAGAAATCAGGTATTCGACAACCTTGAATCTATTCCTAAAAACAAAGTCGGTTTAGTACTTGGAACTGCAAAACACATGACTGATGGCACCATAAATCTATATTATAAATATAGAATTGATGCTACAGTAGAACTATATAAAGCCGGTAAAATTGAATACGTTTTGGTGAGTGGAGACAATAGCACTACATATTATGATGAACCATCAACATTCAAACAAGATTTAATTGCTAAAGGCATTCCTGAAAATAAAATATACTTGGATTATGCAGGTTTTAGAACGCTAGATTCTGTCGTTAGAGCCAAAGAGATATTCGGGCAAACCTCTATCACTTTTATTTCTCAAAAATTCCATAACCAACGTGCTATTTATATCGCTAATAATTATGACATAGACGCTGTTGGCTACAATGCTAAAGACGTTTACGATTTCCATTTCAGAGAATACTTTGCACGTTCAAAAGCAAGCTTGGACTTAGTTTTTAATGTAGAACCAAAATTCTTAGGTAAAAAAATAATTATAGAATGAAACTACAATTCAACAAATATTACCTAGTGCTGGCACATTCATTGTTTTTGATTGAGCTAGCTATAGCATTCATTATAAAAACCGGATTTATCCGCTACACCTTTGGCGATTATTTGGTCGTTATATTATTATATGCAATTATTAGAGGATGTACCAATCTGAAAGTTTGGGTCTCGGCATTGGTCGTCCTCGTAATTGCTTACACAATCGAACTACTTCAACTCACACCTTTCTTAACCTACTTTAATTTACAAGATAGTTTTACGGCTAGCCTCATCTTTGGCAATACATTTCAAGTTGAAGATCTAATAGCTTACACTTTAGGAATTGCAACAATTTTAATTATCGAACACTACTATGGAACACGTAAAAACACTCATACAGTCAAAATTTAAAAGTTTATCACTAGTAACTTTAGCATTAGCCTTTAGCGCTATAGCACTTATGATACGAATGAAGCTCAACAAATCCTTCTTCTTTCTATTTTTAATCTGGAATATCTTTTTAGCTATCATTCCTTTTGCCATAACAATGTACCTAAATACGAAGCCAAATCTTAGTCGACTAAAGTTAACGGTTTGGTTTGTTATTTGGTTAGCCTTTTTGCCCAATGCGCCATATATTGTCACAGATCTTATTCATCTTAAAGAGAGCACCTACCATTTGATGTGGCTTGATATTTTGGTAGTATTATCGTTTGCTATGACTGGGTTATTTCTATTCTATCTTTCAGTTTTGGATATGCAGCGATTAATTTCTCAAAAATTCAAGCGCATTTCGATTTCGTTTGTCACCATTAGCTTAATGTTTCTTTGTGGGTTTGGTGTTTACCTAGGTCGATTTTTACGTTATAATTCCTGGGAAATTTTGAGTCAACCTCAAAATCTTTTCCTCGATATTATAGATATGATAATTTTCCCTATGCAACACACAGGTGCATGGCTATTCACATTGGGTTTTGGAAGCTTTTTGTTGGTTGGATATTACATTTTAAAATATATTGACATTACTAACGAATAAACTAATCCATAACAACACTTGTTAATTACATAAACTGCTTTTAATCTAAAAAAATAATTAAGAGGTTAAACTTGTACAAAAATTCTTATATTTCTGTCTCTTAACTAAATAACATGACAGGAAATCTATATCCACCAAGCCCAACAGTTTTACCAAAAAAATTAACTGCGTTGCCTACTTCTTACCAAACAAGAGCTTTATTGGCAATACTATCCATTATTCTATTCTTTATCTTATACGGAGCATTAGTTGTTGTTTTGGGCTATTTGGTCTATTGGTCTTTTACCTATGATATTGGTTACATAAATAAAATAACTATTTTAGGTAAAATAGGTGCAATAGCTGGCTCGGTAATGCTTTTCTTTTTTACCTTAAAATTTATTTTTAAGCTTAAAAATCATAAACGAGAGAACCGGATAAAACTGGACAAAAAAGATTATCCAGAACTTTGGAGTTTCATCTTAAAAATATGTGATGAAACTGGTGCACCAAAACCTAAAGCTATTTACGCTGATCCAGACGTTAATGCCTATGTATCTTATACAAACATGTAGCTAAGCTTGTTTTTACCAGTTAAAAAAGAACTCACCATTGGTTTAGGATTAGTAAGTTGTTTAAACCTAACGGAGTTTAAAGCTGTAATGAGTCATGAATTTGGTCACTTCTCCCAACGAAGTATGAAAATAGGGAGTTATATTATTTCTGCAAATACAATTATTCATGATATGATTTTCTCAAGAGATAAGTGGGATAATCTTTTAGATCAATGGAGAGCCTCCGACCTAAGACTATCATTTGCTGCTTGGATTATTACACCTATTATTTGGCTGATAAGACAAATCCTAAATTTATTCTATCAGTTTCTTAATATTATGTATTCTTCTCTTTCAAGAGAAATGGAGTTTAATGCCGACAAAGTGGCTATAAGTACTTCCGGAAGTGATGCTATAATTTCTGGATTATGGAAGTTAGACAGCGGTTTCGAAAAATGGAACAACACAGTAAACTATGCTTATTTAGCATCTCAAAAAAAAATGTTTACTAAAAATCTATATACTCATAACAACCTTAGTTTAGATCGTATTAAGGAACAGCAGTCAGCTTTACTCAAAGCATTACCAAATGATGACAGAGGAGGCAAAACCTATTTTGTAGGCTCTGAACATTCTAAAGTAAATATGTATGCTAGTCACCCACCAAACAACATGCGTCAAGACAATGCTAAAATACCATTTGTTGCATGTGAAATCAATGAAGATTCTCCTTGGTTACTTTTTAATAATAAGGAGAATCTTCAACAAAAAATGACTCAATTAATATACGAACAGTATATCAATAAGAAAGCTGAAAGTTTTTCAAGCATTGAAGAGTTTGAAAATTTTATTACTTCAGAAAATCACGGTAAAGAATTGTTGGATGAATTTGGTAATGCTTTCGAAAATAGATTTATCAATATTCCAGAATTAGATATCATCGAAAAAGAGATAGATAATATAGAGCTTAAATTATCAAGTTATGAGCATTTAAAAAGTAAGTTAGATGAGTTAATGCAACCTGTGAAAGAAATTGAATTACTAATTTTAAAAGCGAACGAGATTGCACAAGGCACTACTAAAGATAACTCATTTGCTTTTAAGGGTAAAACTTATAAAAAGAAAACTGTACAACAAGGTTATGAAGAACTTGTTGCAGAACGAGAGAAATTATTTACCGAAACATTCAGTGAATGGGATAAAGACTTTTGTGCTTTTCACCTTGCTCTTGCAAAAAATCAAGATAAGTATGACCACTTAAAAAAACTATATCTACAGCATCAAGAACTAATCACATTTTATAAAAAAGCACTGGGTATTAAAAACACTATTTATACTGAATTAAATCAACTCCAATCCCAAGAACTAACAGAAAACGATGTAAGACGTTTTGGCTACAGAGTTAACGATTTGGCTACAAGTCTTAATAGTAGTTTAGAAAATTTTGACAATATGGAGTTCATTGAATTACCAAATATTGAAAATGTTAACGCTTTAAAAGAAGCATTAATTGACGGTGGTACAATAGAAAAGCGTACAGGAAATATATTTGAAAATGGTGGATTTAACTTACTAATGTCAGATATTGAGAATACGATTATGCATTGCAATCGCATAGATCAAAAAAATCTTGGTGTTATTTTAGATTATCATAAAAAATTACAAAAAGGGCTGGATTAGATTATTCTTTCCCGTCCACATAACCCTGAAGGTATTTAAAACGTTCAGTCAACTTACCATCAGCTGTTGTGATTTTTGCGCGTTTCAAAACACCTCGTTCATCATTATTGAAGAATGCTGGTATAACGTGTTCTACAAAAGTTTCACCAAAACCTTCGCTGGCATCTTTTGGCAATTCGCAAGGTAAATTATCTACCGCCATAACGGTTATGGCATCTTTGGTATCAAAAGCAACTTCTTGTTCGGTTTGCGGATTATAACCATAAAAAGGATCTGCTATAGTTGAAGGACGAATAGTACTTGCTACAGGTCCATCAATATCGCAAGATACATCAGCTACCAAATTGATTCTAAACTCTGGATGCTTAGCATCTTCTCTTGTAAATAAATATGGCGCATTATTACCATAAAAATGACCTGCTATAAAGTAATCCGTTTGCTTTGCGTAAGGCATAAAATTACTTTCGTAACCTGTTGGGTCTTTATAGAATTTGTACTTGTCCCCTACTTTACCATCCTTACGTTTTGCATACTCCATTACATCTGCCATGACGTAAACTGGTTCTGTAAATTCAGACGTTAAATACAAAGCATCGCTGACTTGTTTTATACCCAAATGGTCTAAAATTTCTTTGGCTCCGTAGGCTACTTTTCCTGTTCCAGTAAGTAAGATTTTTATATTTGGAATGGTAATTTTATCCAATTCTGCTTTTACTTCTTCTAAGTCAGCAAGTGTTTCTACTTTTGGAAGCGAAAACAAACCATCACGTAATCCCAAAGCCCTAAAACCATTATAAGCACCTACCAAACCTGCATAACGACCAAAACCTATTAAGCGCATGTTATTTTCACGAACTATCGTTTCATGATCGTACATTTCTATATGCTTGTCTAGCATAGCCTTTAGCAAGTCTCTATTGTAAGGTTGCTTCTTTATAGTATGCGAAAAATAGAAGTACTTTTTATTTGGGATTAAATTTTCAACCGGAACTTCCTTTACACCAATCATAACATCAGCATCAGACACATCATCTGTAACTGTAAAACCTAATTTAGCATAAGCCTCATCTGGAAACACACGTATATCCGAAGACTCGACAACAAACTCTGCTTCTGGAAATTTTTCTCTGGCTTCTGCTAAAGTTTCTGGTGAAAAGACTACTCGTCTGTCTGGGGGATTTTTACGTTCTTTTATGATGGCGAATTTCATACTGATGTTGATTTGTTTATTCATTTAATTGTTTATAGTTGTAGTAGACTACAATTCGAAAACGGAATAATTTGCCACGAAAATAAGTTTATTTAGATGGGTTTACAAATCAATCTATACGTTCTACTTCGCTTTCGCTTTTAAGGACGTAGTCTCCATCATCTTGTTTTATGTAAAGTGCTTTATCGCCAGACACGCCATGGCGTGTTACTTCGCTACCTTTTATAGTTTTCGTTACCTTTTCGGTATAGGTTTCTTCTACTTTACCTTTGGCCGTTCCGTTGCCCCAATTCCATTTTACGTTTGTTCCTTTCTGTATCATTGTAATCTGTTTTGTTTGAAATTAGAGATTATTACTGACAATTTTTCTTAACGATTTAATAAAATAAGCTTGGTACGGCTTTTGAGTTAATTATTTTAGTAATTTCGCACACCTTTGGATACTGATTACTGTTCATTGGTGGGTGCGTTAGGGATGGAAGCGGCATCCTTTTTTACGTCAGTTCGAGTGTTTCGCTTCTGAGCGAAACGTATCGAGAACAAGTAAAAAAGATACAGCGGACAGCCCGACTCTACGAAGTTAAACTAGTAGAGTAACGCCCAAATTATTTTATCATTTAACAGATTCCTGTCTACACAGGAAGTTTTGGGGTCGACTGGTTTTGACAGCGAGATTAATTAAATGGTAAGCACGTCGTGTAATGGTTTTGAAACACGTAAAAGGCTAGACCAAACTTTAAACGGCGAGAATAACTACGCTTTAGCTGCGTAATCTGAATTATAGTAAGATTCTGCTCATTCCTACAAGGTAGGAAGGCTAAATGTCTCCGAAAAGCCCTGGTTAGTGGCGTTTCTATTAGAGGCATCGTAAAAATTAACCAAGATTGGGTAGCGCTTTGATGCCCTTTCGAGATTAAAAAGCTAAGTGTAAAGTAGGCTGTCTTTAGCCAGCTTTGCATCGAAAAAATAAGAAAAGACTAAACGTGTAGAAAGCCCTTTGGTTACTTGTTTGGACGAGAGTTCGATTCTCTCCGACTCCACAAAAAACCCTTGTATATACTGTTATTACAAGGGTTTTCAATTTTCGTTGACAAAAATGTTAACAGATTTTCTTTAGAATTTTATATATTCATTAACGCAAAAAACAACTTTAAATCAAGTGAAAATGAATAATAAAATTGAATATTTAAAAAAACTAGAACTTAATCTCTTAAAAAAGAAAAAAGATCTTGAAATCGCAAAACGACAGTTGCAAAATCAAAAAGAAGAAAACGTTTTTTTAGAAAGTTCTCTGTGTAAAAAGAATATAACCAAAATGGAAGAATTAATTGATACAACCTATTCAATTATAAACCAAAATTAGTTAAGCCTGATCATTTTACAAGTAAACCAGATACAATAATTGAAGAAGAAAATTTTACAGATGGGAATTCCCCGTATGTAAAATCTAAAGCTAGTACAGAAAAATTACAAAAAACTATACCAAAAAGAAAAAACTTGTTGCAACAATAACTATATTCTTGTTGCTGCTTTGTTGTTTAATTTTATAAACAACTAATTTAAAACACACCACTAAAGCAACAACAAACAAAAACTTGTTGCTACAATAACTATATTCTTGTTGCTGCTTTGTTGCTGCTTTGTTGCTGCTTTGTTGCTACTTTGTTGCTACTTTGTTGCTACTTTGTTGCTACTTTGTTGCTAAAGTTATCAAATCACTAATTTTCAATAACTTAAAAATAAAAAAATACAGCAACAACAAACAAAACTTGTTGCAACAAAAAAAGTAGAATTGTTGCAACAAGCAAAGACAGTATCTATAAAAAATTGATTTTTAACTCATAGGCTTATAGAATAAATCAATTCCTTTTCATGTTCTTCTCTTTGTCCTTATTTACAGCAAAGAATACACTCAATCCTAAAATAGCCAGGAGTAATAATGTCCCTCCTGAAGATTTCTTTTCAGAATTTACTTCTTGACTATAAGTGATAACAGAATTGTTGTTCTGGACTTCATTGGTTTCAATATTTCTGATTGCCTCACTATCAATTTTGCTGACACTTAAAGTAATAAAATTAGGTGAGCTGAAATTTAGTCCAACATATTTAGCTGTAGATAAACTTATAGTTTCCATATAATTATCCACATTTAGTTTTGTGGCCTTTAAGAAACTTTTGATATCACCATCTAATAGTTCAATTTGTATCTGTAAAAATTGATTTCTTACAATCAAAGCATTTGTGCTAAATGTTTGATTAAACCCTACACTAACTGGTTTTTCTATGTACCACTTTAAATATGCAATGAATTCATGTGCCTCATTGTAAAATGAGGAGAATTCTTCAATCGTAGGAGATTCCAAACTAAACTCTTTTAGCTTTGAGAAATAGGGTAAAAAGAAAGGCTTAAAATTACTCTCGACCCAATTATCTAGTACTGCCTCATCTTGAGCTGTAAGTTCAACCTCTGAGTTATTATTTGTCCTAAAAAGATATTCACCTTGATTATCATTGCCTAAATTAAAACCACCTCCATCAAATGCATCTTGCAATATATTAAAAACAAAAAGTGGATTATGCGATACTTCAGCTACAGCATTAAGTACATTGTTGACAGTTCTTCTTAACCATCCAAAAAAACCAGCTAATGCCACTGGTGATATTTCAATATTTTTTTTCATAATAAATTGTTTTAAAAATTTTTAATTGATACCAAACGCTGTCAAAACTTCTAAAACAATTCAATTTCTATGGAGATCTTATTTGTATCACAGTAGCTTTTTTAATCTTTAATATATTCTACATTACATTCTGAAAATTGATTTGGTAAAAACCGCTCTGTGTATTTGTCCTTTATTGCAATTCTCAAAAATTCTATAAGGCTGCCTCTAGTTAAGGCCTTTGTAGGCAAATAATGATATTCTACTATTTTTTCATCTATTTCATATAAGTAATCTTCAAGAACCACTACTTCTTTTTTTACATTAGAAACATCCCAATCTTTTGGTAGATTTTTTCTAATTTGAATTCTAAACCTAAGCTTCTCCAGAGCTTCGTCACTTTTATTTTTCATAGTCTATCATGTCAATATTTATAATTCTTCCTATACTGTTAGACGATTTATAATTTCTGTGTTAAATCAATATTTATAATCTCACCTATACGATCACTTATAAGCTCACTCTTTTTATTAATAGCAAGACTAGTCCTAATTGTAATTCTTGCGTGACTTGCATTCTCATCCTTTTTACACTTTACTGCAGCAGCATTCAATTTCTTATCAATCTCTCCAGATAACAAACTTAAGTTGTCAAAGTTTTTACAGCTGACTATTTCCCATGGACTATTATGCTTATTGTCTTTATCATTTATCTTAATCCAAACATTGAATACTTGTATATAAGGATCATTAGACAAACAGAATTTTATTCCATTTAATATCCTATCAATAGTTTGCTTTCTATATTTGCTTTTACCACTCATTTTAAAATTAATTGTAAAAACAAGTTTCCCTCCCTTCCTTTTTATTAAATCATCTGTAGTTTAGGTAATAACATTTTCATTAATCCTTCCCTTATATATACCATATAAACAAAGACTAAAATGAATTAAGGGAAACTTGGGTAAGTTTTTAAGTAATATTTTTATAAACGACATAGTAACCATAATCACCACTCAATTTTCTCCTTTCAAACCCACAAGATTTCAAAGCCTTACCCATCATAATTTTATTAAGTTTCAAACCCGTATGTGAGTTTAGATAAGTGGTTATTTCAGTTGCTGTCTTAAAATCACCTTTTTCAGGTGTAGAGCTTTCAATAAATTTTGTAAGAGACTCCCTTTCTGATGTAAGAAACTGAAATTTGTCATTGCGTTTTTCATTTTCTACAATATCATCCCTAGTTAATTCTGCAATAAAGTTTTTGTCATTTGCTAACGCATAAGCTTGCGACCAGAGTAAATCAACATTAAAATCCTTTTTGTATGACCAATCTATATTCTCTATTACAAAACACAACCATCTAACACTTCCTGTTTCATCGTGTAAAAATGTCGACATATTTGTAGAACCTATAAATGAGGCTACTCTTGGAATAATTGAATTTTTTGAATCATAAGGAAGTCTGTCATTTATCTGATCCTTTGAGAACAATGATTTTAACTGATTGATTTCTTTTTTAGACAACGCAGCAAGCTCGTCCATATTAATCAAAAAGTTTTTACAAATTAGAATTCTGGTATCCTTATCATTATTACTAATATCCTCAGCAATGTACCGTGATAGTTTATTAGGACATAAATTGCGACACCATGTCGATTTGCCAATATTCTGACCTTTACCATCATCTGTTATCACAAAAGCTTGTTTATTAAAATATCCGTCTTTTATTGCGCACTTTACAGCCCTAACACACCATTTTTTAAAATGATATAAAAATTGATTTGGATTTTCACTCGGATCAAGTTTAATGTAATTTGCATACTGAGATATGTGATCTACTTTACAATCCCATGCTGGCAACTGTGAAAAATAGTCTTTTAATGGATTATATCTAGGAACAAAATCACTCTTCAGAATAGCCTTCAAAGCACTATGCCCAATTTTTATTCCTTTTTTCTGTATCTCAACCCACAATGAATTATCATTACATGAATCCCATTCACCTTCTAATCGCCTATTTTCAATATCTAAGGCTATTTCGTTATATCGGAATTCGTAGTGATTATCTAAGTATTCTTCTGCTTTATGAAATACAGTAGTTATAGGTTTATTAAAACCATTCTCTTCAACCACTCTTAAATTGGTTGTTTTACTACCTTTTGTGGGAGGTAAATTTTTATTATCTTGCATCGTTTGTTGCTGTTATGATAAACAATATCAAAACCCTATAGTACTGGTAATACTCTAGGGTTTTTCCTTTTATTATCTTCGATATTTAAGAGATTTAACTTCTTTTAATGCTTCATCTAGGTGAACACGTTTTATGTAAACTCTCCTCCCAATTTTAAAAGCTTTTATGTAACCTTTCTTTATCCAGTTGTGTACAGTTAAATCAGTGACATCGCACTCATCAGCAACCTCTTGGATTGATAATTTTTCATTTTTGCTTAGTGAAGTAAACGGTTCTAGCTTACGGTCAATTATGTTTTCTAAATGCTGAAACAGTTCCTTTTTAGAAACATCTTGGAGTTGTATTATCTGCGTCATACGGCATAGTATTAATTAAACATACCGTAAAACTATATTAAGACTAAAAGAGAATTTTCAAAAAGTAACTATGTAGTAGTTACTATGAATAAAATGAGTTATAAAATAGAATCAAATTCTTTAATCGCTATATCTTGCGCATCATTTGATAAAAAAGGTATAATCTTTTTAATTTTTGCTTTCCTTGAATATTTCAACCTCTTATCCTTATCCCTGAATATTTCAAGATAAGATTTTTTGATATTGGCCCAGTGCGGACCATAAATTGCACTTAACTCTTTGTAAGCTGCTTCAGAAGGAAAAGTATTATTTAAAAACTTTGGTTTAGATTGCGACTGATAATAAGCATAATAAGCAATTTCTAAAGCTGATATTTTACTCGAGTTAGAGACACAATCATAATAAATTGAGTTTTCTAACTTTTTTAACTGGTTTTTAATTTCATTAAGAATATAATTGGCTTCATAAAAAAGACTCCATTCTTTTAATAATTCATAAAACCCACATAATCCATCATAGGCTAATTCATTTCTATGCTCATAAGCCAAATTCATGAAGACATTAGGCTTGTTCTTTAGATAAAGTGATAAAAGGTTTGGAGATAATGAAATATTGAGCCCAATATATTCATACCATGTCATTATTCCATTTAAACCTGTCGAAGAAATTAGGTTTCCTTCAAAAAGTGCAAACTCCCCTGATTTAGGGTGAAATTCTCTAAACTTCATTTTCAGAAATGAAATTCTTTCTTCGGAATCTAAAAAACTCTGTGTCTCAAATAAAATTTTATTTAATTCTATAGATGGATCAGATAAAGCAGAACTTACAAACTCCTCTAACATTTTATATAACTCATCAATAAAGTCATCAGTTAGTTCATATACATTTCCCCTAAAGAATAAAGGGAACTCATAATTTTTACTTTCTGTTGTGCTTAAATTACATAAGAAATTATCGTTACTCTTATTTAGTTTAACGACACCTTTCTTAACAAGAAAATCAAGAGTACTAAGGTTAACATTTTCAAAATCACAAGCCGAGGCAATCCCTAAAAACTTTTTGTCATCCATTATCAAGCCCTTTTTAGTTTTGGTAATTCCATACTACCAAATGCTAGTTCTATCGCATCTCTTTTAGCCTCTAAATCTACTTTGTAGTAAGTATTAAAAGTTTTTAAATCACGATGTCCTGTCATTTTCATTATTGTTTTATCCGCTACCCCTTTCTTTTTTAATATAGTTATGAAACTTCTCCGCCCTGTATGACTCGAAATTCGATCATAAAAAGGTTTTACCAACGTTTCTTTGTGCTTATTCTTATTTCTGGTATACTCCACATCAAAATCAAATTCAGCATTTTTAAAAACTATTTTTATCAATTCATTCTGTTTTTGATTTGATATTAATGGCAACTGATTATTATATTTTTTTAATATGTATTTTGTTATTTCAAACAATGGGATTTCCCTTATTTCTTTAATTACATCTTTATCCTCTTTAAGGATAATCATACCGTTTCTAACTGTTCTTTCGCTTATAAGTTTTAGCTCACCATATCTTAACCCTGTTAAGCATTGAAACACAAAAATATCTTTAACTTTATCTAATGACTTGGATTTTGCTTCAAACTCAAAAATGGTTTTGACCTGGTCTAATGTTAGTGCGACCTCTTGAGTAACCACACGCTCAGGCTTTTTAAAATTCTTAAAAGCCTCATTGTAAGTATATTTCTCTTTCAGTGCCCAAAACATAAAGGTCTTAAACAGACCTACATTACGAGCAAATGTGTTTGTTCCATGGTCAAGTGTTGAGTAGCAATAATCTGTAAAATCAGTATAGAATCTCTCATTAATGTTGCTAAAGGTTAGTTTATAACTTACTTGTTTTTCAAATTCTAATAAGTGATTCTTAATATTTTTATATCTTTTTATTGTCGAGGGCTTCCATTCTCGTCTTTTTATTTTTTCTTCAGTAAAGGAATCATAAGCTAAATAAAAAATATCCTTAGTCTTCGTTCCTTTCTTAAACTCTTCATCAAAGCACTCTTTTAAAACTTTTGAAGTTAAATCTTCATTAATTTTAGATTGCAACGCAACTAATTCTTCAAATTTTATCGAATATCTCTGTAATTGTTGCCTAATACTATTTGCATTGGTTGCACGATTATCACCTTTAAGTTTAGGACCCTTGTTTTCAAAGCTCCAGTTCATTGGAGCTATTCTTTCGCCAGTTGAATAAACGAACTTCTTTTTTTCTTTATTGAAATGACAAGTAAATAAAATCAATGTTGATTTTTTACCTATCCTATTTTGAGGTTCGCGTAAATAGAATGAATGCTTCATTATTTATAAATCAAATATCCGTTGACAAAATCGTTGACAAAATTATTAGATTTAAATATAGTTCATTATTAAAATAAACACTAATATTTTACACAAAATACTTATATTTAGACATCTAAAATAAAAACAACCATGTTAAGATATATAAAATTCAATTCTCTCCGACTCCACATAAAGCCTTGTATTACTTACAAATACAAGGCTTTTCTTTTTTAATACACCTATTTTAATTATAAATTTTCGTTACATTGTAAACATAAATATATAATGTGGATATAGTTAATACGTATATCCTGTTGTTACCTGCCATTATAAGAAAAATTGCGAATATGAAAGAATTCAGGAAGATTGAAATTAAGCCTTTAAAAAGTTTTTCCGATTTGAACTTAAACGTTGTTAAGCAAGTAAATGTTGGAACTGTTAACCGAAATGAAGAAGTGGATAAGCATTTAACTTCACTTTTCAATTATGTAAATAGAAATCCTGATATTTCAATGGTTGGTGTTAGGAAGGGCAAAGACGTATTTTTATCAAGTCAAGTTAAATCGTCTGCGAATAAAAAAAAGATTTACACTTTTCCCGAGCCAAATCCAGTTTGTATTTATTATAATATCGCCAATGAAAATTTAGAGAAATCCGCTAAATTAAAGAACACCATACTTTCCAAAGAGCAGAATTTTGATGCTTTCGACGACTTTGACAAATTCTCGCAATATTATAGCCTGACAAGTCAAGGAATCATCTTTTTAATAACTACTGTAGAAGGTTTCATAAATCAATTTTTTGAAGAAAAGGAATATACAATAGATGGAAAAGCCAAAACAAAAAAAGATTTAGAATGGTCAAATTTAGACGATAAGCTAAATATCATTTTACCTGAACTATTAGGTTTGAAGTTTAGTGAACTTCATAACGAGGAATATCAAAGCATAATAAACTCAAATTTATTACGAAATGATTTAATTCATTTAAAGCGAACTGAAAAAAGTAACAACACCTCGTATCAAGAATTATTTAAGAAATTAATAGATTATAAACATCATAAAAGTTCAGAGGCTGTTTATAAATTTTTGACTACATTAAAACCAAATTACTTTGACACGAAAAAATAACGGCAGGTAACATTGTATATAAAAAATAGCGCAAGTCATTGCTAACTCAAAGGTTTGGGTATTTATGGAAAGTCGCCAAATTTTTAAATTTGACGATTTCCAACATAAAAAGATAAATAGTAAAATTTAAAAATTTGGCTTGTGTTAATCTGAAAAATAACAGCTTATTTTCAGCGCTACTTTTCATATACAGAGCCGTTAGCTACAACACTCACCAATGAACGAAAAAGAAGCAAAGGAAATCATAGAAAATTTTGTTCTAGAAAATTTTGATGATAGGTGGCATACCAAACCTTTATTTTTCAGAGAATATTATGATTTTTTTAAATTCTATATAAACTCTAAAGAATATGTTGAGACTGGAGAGTTTGGGAAAAATTTTGTCGGACTTGGTAGTGCTTATATAAGTAAAAAGTTCAAAGAAATTGTACAATATGGTTCTGGACATTATAGAACTACAGAGGACTTTCTGAAAACTGAACATAAACTATCTTTAATAAGGACAAAATATAATATAGATCGTGCTGATTACCGCTATAACGTTTCAATTCAAAACATAATTGATGAAGAAAAGGCTTCTAAATACATCGATGGAATTTTGATTTATTCAGGCGGTCTAACATTCAAAGAAATGAAAAGCCAGAGAAACTATGAGCTGTCCTCGATTAATTACTTTGGATTATTAAACTTACTCTATTTCAATATAATTAATCCATTTTGCGAAATATTTTATGAAAAAAGAATAATTATTGGACATGACGATATAAATGAGTTGAGACAGTTTTCTTCCATTAATGGACATGACTCAGAAGATATTCTTTTTCAAGAGTATATGTTGGAAAAAGTTAATTCTGTTCATCCAAAAATCAGATTAGACAAATGTTATAGTGTAGATATTAAAGAAATCTATAAAGATGAACTGTTTTCCCAATATTCAACAATAGCTGGCTTTTCATATTATGGTTATGATGAGCAAACTGGTTTTGAAGGTTTTTTATGGTATCGTGAAAATGAGATAGAAAAAAGAATAAAGCAAAAAAAGATGTCATTCGAATTTGTTAAAGGAATAGATATACTTTTTTTCTTATTTATAAACTCAATCACACCCTTTTGTAGATTGGAACTTAATCTATTAAATATTAAAAATGTACAGTAGCTAACAATGTTTATAATTCATTGCTAGTAATCGCCTACCTACGAAAATTTCGCTAGAATTTTCTATTCGGTTTGTATTTGCTAAATTAGTTGCTCAATCTCGCCACTAATCACACACAAACCGTTGGGCATAATTACGAAAAACAGTGCATTTGATAAAAATTTCATACTAAATCGAACTAATTTGGAATGAGTAATAAAACCATTACAATTGAAAATTTTGAAGAACTCACTGCTAAAATGAAAACAATGGAATTCTCTGTTGAGTGGAAAGTCAGCTCTGATATTGGTCCTGATTGGATAGGAAGTTATAGAACAATAGATTTTTATTTAAATGAATGTATCTTGACTGAAACAAAGTTTTGTGAAAGTTTAAAAGATAAATTAATCAAAATAATACCAATCCCAAATGAAAGTAAAGACTATGTAATTACTGGTGATGGCGATATTACTTTAGAGAATAAACAACTGAAAATTTATTATTCGTGGGAAAAAGCAATTCCTTATGACAATCCTAGTGAATATAAAGAAGAGAAAGTGTTATTTTACCCTTGATATTAAAAACAAAAAACTATGCGCAACAATAGTTATAAGTAATTGCTTGTTATTACCTACTTCTGAAAACCCTCGAGGATTTTATGTTTGGTATATACTTGCAAAGTTAAGTGCTAACCCACGTAACTATTTATAGCCGAGACCGTTGTATGCAATTTGAACAGCGAGCATATGAATCCATTATTTAAGCTAATTCCTGAATTAGAAGATTTTTTAAAATCTGTTAGGGAATCAATGATTTATGATTTGGTATTTTTTATTAAAAGAGAATCCTCTAATCCAAAATTACGGATGCTAAGTTTCATTTATTCCTTTGAAGATTTTAAAACTATAGTTTATTCTCTAGACAATAAAGGAGAAACTATTACTGATGTTGTTGGTTTACCGATAAAAGATTATGAAAATCTTTACTCAATGGAAAATTATGGAAGATTTGTTCCTTACGAACTAGAAGAAAAAGAAGATAAAATATACAAACAATATCAAGAGCTTGAGGACAAAGATAAGCTAACAGAATATTGGGATTATAGTGAAGAATATCAAAGCATGAAAAGTGACATTTTTAAAAGTTGGTTTATGGATTGTTGGCAAGTCGCAAGTACGAATACTAACGCAGGAATTTTAGCTTGCCTTGCAATACATGATTCTTCGGGAGGAATTGAATTAACAACTGGAAAATATATGACTGATGATGAAATCGAAAATATTTTTGACTAATCTAATACTTATTAGAACTGAAAAAAAACGGAATTAAAAAACTGCACAACAATATATATAACCGCAATATAAACAAGCAATGTCGAATCAAATAAAAAACAAACTGATTTTAAATCAAAAAGAATTTGACATACTAAAAGCAACACAAGAAGGATTAATAGAACCAAAAGATTTTGGAATTAAATCTAAATACCGTGCCTCAATTTTAATGAGAGGATATTTGACATCATACAAAATTGACTCTAACTCAAACTTTATTCTAAATAACTTTAGGGTTAATGTAAATATGAATGATGATATGAAAATAATTAATGGAGTTTCGCCTCACATTTCTTCGAAAACAGACCTTGAATCCAGAACTACTTATAGAGAATATAGAAATCTCAACTTATTTGTAAACTATTCTGGAGATATTCTAATAGGTAAGGGAGTTATTAGCAACTTAAATATACGATACAGACTATACGGAACTGAATATGAAGAAGTTTTTGAATTAAATATAGAAAAAGGCAAAGTTGTTTCAATAAAAAATTTATCGGAAAAGATTAAACTACACAAATTAAAATTTAAAAATGGTGATTGGGACATAGATACTCAAGGCACTGAATTTGATAATGAAATTGTGAAGTGGCTATTTAGAGATATTCAATTTTAGAAATAGTAGCTAACAGATTATCGAATAAATACTATTGCCAGCAACATCTATAATTCATTGCTTCCGACTTTCCTCTCAGAAAGTCCATGCAAATTTGCTATCTTCGGTTTACGACAGAAAAATCCTCACGAATTTTCACGCAATGAGCCTTACACAAAACTGTTCATTCTTCAAGAAACACTCAAATTAAATGAAATACAATAAATCTTACATATATTCATTTTTACTATTTACAATATTTACAGCTTGTCATAATGAAAAAGATGTATACATTATCAACGATAATTCTAATTTAGAATTTCGTATAAATATTCGTCCGGAAAAAGGACAACTTATGATAATTGAGAACGGTTCAAAGGAATATGAGAGATTAAAAGCGTATATCAATAATCTTGAAGATTTGAATGAGGTAGAATATATAAACACCTATCCTTTTTATACAATAAATGGTGAAGATTTAAGGATTCAAATCAATGTTGACAGTATTTATATTGAATATCTAAATCAAAAACAAGAGCATATAAAACTGTCTAAAAAAATCTCTATCGACGAATTTCTTGACTTTAATTATTTATCTCATTCTGATAACCGAATCCTTGATTTAGGAAACTTGTATGGTATTGGATATATTAAAAAGGATAAATATACTGAGTGTGGAATTGTACCTCAAGAAATTGAATATCACTACAAAGTTGGAAAATGGAAATTTTGGAATTTAGAAAGAAATTTGATTGCGGAAGGTGAATTTGAAATCGATAGTGCTTTAGCAAAAGGAAGAGGAGGTTGCGATTTTATGGTAAAAATGTCAAAAGTAAAAAATAGAAAATGGAAATTTTTCAATGGAAATGGAGAAGAAACTAAAGGAACCATTGAACAAATTTATAATATTGAAAACGCAAAATAGCAACGTCTGTCTGTAACGCTATAATTAATTGCTTGTTCTCGCTTACTTCTGAAACCCACTCAAAACTTAAACCAGATTTTAGGATTTACTTAATACGCTTTCTCCCTACTTAGAATTATCTTTACAAAAAAAGACTATGCTTACTTGGAAAGACATTATAAATTTTGCCGTTAACGGTAACCCAACACCAGACCAACGTGTAGAAAAATTGGAAACGGAATGGCAAGCGCAACTCACACCAGAGCAGTACCGCATCACCAGACAAAAAGGTACAGAACGCCCTCATAGTGGTGCATTATGTAGTACTTATGATGAAGGCAAATACAATTGTATTTGTTGCAATACTCCGCTTTTTGATTCTACCATAAAATTTAGTTCTGGAACTGGCTGGCCAAGTTTTACACAACCTATTAAAGAAAATGCTATTAAATACGAAAAGGATTCCTCTTTTGGTATGGTTAGGGTTGAAGTGATGTGCAATACTTGCGATGCGCATTTGGGCCACGTATTTCCTGATGGTCCAGAGCCTAGCGGTTTACGTTATTGTATTAATTCAGAGTCTATGACCTTAGACAAAGAGACGGCCTAATGGAAGACAAGAATATACAAATTGCTACCGTTGGCGGAGGTTGCTTTTGGTGCACCGAAGCTGTTTTTCAAGAAGTCAAAGGTGTAGAAAATGTGGTTTCTGGTTATTCTGGTGGCAACGTTCCCGGAAGACCTACTTACAGAGAAATTTGTTCTGGCCTTACTGGTCATGCCGAAGTGGTTCAGGTTACTTTTGATGCCAATGTTATTTCGTATCAGGATATTCTTGTGATTTTTATGACTACGCATGATCCAACAACGCTTAACAGACAAGGAGCAGACAGAGGTACACAATACCGTTCGGTAATTTTTTATCATAATACTGAACAAAAAAATACCGCAGAAATTGTACTAAATGAATTAGCGGAATATTATGATGATCCTATTGTGACAGAAATCACTGAAGCACAACCATTTTTTGAAGCCGAAAAAGAACATCAGGATTTTTATAAAAACAATCCAGATTATGGCTACTGCACATTTGTTGTAGAACCTAAACTTACAAAGCTTAGAAAGCTACATGCTGATAAGTTGAAATAGCTGACTTATTTTTTGAAGTTATCCAAACCTTTTTGTAACCATTGATAGTAAGCTTTGTCATCTGGTTCAAAAGCGTTGGTTGTGTTTAATAGTTCCATATCATGGTCAACTAAGACATAATAAGGCTGAGAATTATTCTGAAAATTAATGGTCTGTAACGTTCCCCATTTATCGCCAATAGTCTTTATTTTTTTCACAGAACCATTCGGTCTTAAGTATTGAAACTGCTCAGATTCTGGTAATAGTTCCTTATCATCTACATATAGCGAAATAATTACATAATCATTCACCAATGTTTCTTTTACCTTATCGTCTGTCCATACCTGTTCTTCCATCTTACGACAGTTTACACAGGCCCAACCTGTAAAATCGAGCATAATGGGTTTATCTAAAGATTTAGCTAACGCTATACCTTCTTCAAGCGATTTTGTAATGGTAAACTCTTCTGTCTTTTCATAAAGACTATAAGTTAGAGGTGGTGGAAAACCACTCAACAATTTTAAGTTAGCATACTTTGTATTTGAGAGTCCAGGAATTAAGTAAATAATAAAAGAAACTACCAGAATTCCTGTGGTGATTCTTCCTTTACTTAATTTTTGAAGTGGACTATCGTGCGGAAACTTAATCTTACCGAATAAGTATAATGCCAAACCTATTCCGATAATAATCCAAATGCCTATGAAAATTTCACGTTTCAAAATTCCCCAATGCTCAACTAAATCGGCGTTTGATAAGAATTTTAATGCCAAGGCTAATTCAATAAATCCGAGTACCACTTTTACGGTATTTAACCATCCTCCAGATTTTGGTAAAGAATTCAACCATTTTGGGAACATTGCGAATAAAGTGAATGGTAAAGCTAAAGCTAGACCAAAACCACTCATTCCCATGGTTAATTGCATCGCGCCACCATCAGCTGTCAGTGAACTTCCTAATAAAGTTCCTAATATTGGTCCTGTACAAGAAAAGGATACAATAGCTAAGGTTAAAGCCATGAAAAATATCCCGATAAAACCTCCAATCTTATTCGCTTTGCTATCCATTGCAGCACTCCAAGATTGTGGTAAGGTCAATTCATAATATCCAAAAAACGAAAATGCAAATGCTATAAATATGATGAAGAAAATAATATTTAAAGTAACATTAGTTGAGATATTATTGAGTATTCCTGGATCTAAAGAATCTAATAAATGAAAAGGAATACTTAACAATACATAGATTAAGAAGATAAAGAAGCCATATAAAATTGAATTAAATAAGCCTTTTTTAGGGTCGCTTGCACTTTTGGTAAAGAATGAAACCGTAAGCGGAATCATTGGAAACACACAAGGGGTTAGTAAAGCAATTAAACCTCCTAAAAAGCCAAGAAAGAATATTGATAAATTACTTTGTTCTTCAACCGTTTGCTTTTCAAATTTATTCCAACCTGTAACATTTATATCTAAAGCTTTGGAAAGTTCCTTACTACGCTCATCAATGGCTACAACCTCTTCTTGTGCTTTTTCACCACTCAACAAGGTGGTAAACTCTTTTACTTCTGGTTGCAGACATTTTTCATTATCGCAAACCTGGAAAAAAACCTCTGCTTTAATTTCTTTTATTTCAGGATTTAGAACTTTTATTTTTTGTTCGAATGTGGCTGTCTCTTCAAAATATAGCACCTCCATATCAAAGGCTTCTTCAAAAATTTGAATAGACTCAGACTCTTTGGTATCACCTATCAATTCATAATTCCCATCTTGATCTAGAAACGTAAACTCTGTTGCAATTGGACCCAGACCTGTTGTATCTAAAGATGTTTGAGAGTAGAAATGCCAATGCTCATCAATCTCAGCAATGTATTTTAAATTGTATTCTGTATCAGAAATTTTTTCAATTTCAGACTTCCATTTAACTGGTTCTAAAATTTGTGAAAATACACTTGAAGATAATCCTAGAAATAAAAGGAAGAACAGGAGCGATCTTTTAATAGTCATATATTAAGGCATTAAAAGCACAAAAATAATTGTTGTGTTTTTATTAAAAATTAATAGTCGACTAATTTATAAAAACCTTAAGAAATTGTGATTGTTTTAAAGCACAAAAAAAACCGAACTCAATGTTCGGTTAATAAATTTATGGTGTACTTTCTATTTTTATTTTATCAGAGTGCTGCCACTTTGAGATGCCTCCTTCAAGATCGTAGACCTTTTTAAAACCTGCATCTTTAAGTTTTTTAGCACATTTTGCACTTCTGTTACCACCCTTACAATACAAGATAACAGGCTTTTCTTTATCTAGCTTAGTAATATCCTCATCGAAAGTAGGTGAGTTAAAATCTATATTTTGAGAATCCACTATTCGAACTTCTTCAAACTCTTCAGGAGTTCTAACATCGACTAATTGAACATCTTCAGTATCCAAAATAGTTTGCATCTCTTCTGCAGTTACTAATTTTACTTCAGCATCTTCATAAGACTTGTTTATACAACTTGTTGTGAAGCTTATTGCTACAAGAAGACAACAGATTAAACTTAACTTTTTCATAATAAGCGAGCTATATCATTATTGGTTGGCAACATCACCTTGCCACTCATTAAATCCGCCTAATAAATTATAGGCGTTTTCAAAACCTAATTGGTTCATTATTGCACATGCTTGAGCACTTCTAGCTCCTGATCTGCAATACACATAATAGTTCTTAGTTTTATCCAATTCTTCAAGTTCGTAAACAAAACCTTGCCCTTTATAAATATCTATATTAATGGCATTAGGTATAAAACCATCGTTAACCTCTTCTTGTGTTCTAACGTCTAGAATTACAGAATTATTATCATTTTCAAGTTGATTGACCCAGTCTTTTTGAGATAAATCTGCCATAAATATGAATTAAATTTAAGCAAAATTAACATTTCTTTAGGATATAGACGTAAAAAAATCCGAAGTGTTACAACTTCGGATTAATTTTAACATTTTAAGTTTAGCATTTCATAAACTAAACTTTTATAGTACAGCCTATTGCTTTTGTTTCTTTTATTTCAATTTCTTGCTTATTTAATAATGCATTTACAGCATCTTGCACATAAGTTGTGGTTACTGCACTAGCATCTTTGTAATTATCGTCAATGGCACCAATGTACTTAACAACATTTCCTTTATCAGATTTTTGAAGTACATAAACATGTGGTGTTTTAGTAGCACCATATTGTGGGTAGATTTCTTGATCCTCATCCATTAAATAAGGAAAAGTAAATCCTTTTTCTCTAGCTCTTTCTTGCATAGCTTCCATACTATCACCTGGCTTAACTTTTGTATTATTCGGCATTATTGCTATTACTGGGTAACCTTTTGAAGCAAATTTTTTGTTCAATTCTTCAATTCTATCTTCATAAGCCACAGCATATGGACAAGTATTACAAGTAAACACAACAATAAACCCTTTTGCTTCTTTATAATCTGATAAAGACACCATTTTACCATCAATGTTTTCTAGACTAAAATCTGTAGCAACATCACCAATTTTATAACCACCTTCTTCAGTGGTTGCTGTAAAAGCAGATAATGCTACTGTCAACACCATTACTGCGAATAATTTTAAAGTATTCATAAGCTTGTTAATTTAAAAATTGTTTTAATTCGGCTTCTAATTCTTCTTTGGTAAACGACTTTTCATAGAATTGTCGTTTTTCTTTATTGTAGATTATTGTAGCTGGTAATGCACCAGACCAATCTTTATTAATGGCAGGTATCCATCGGTTTTGGTCTACATCATCAAAAGCAACTACTTCAGATTGTAAATTATGCTTTTTAATAAATGGCTTTAACTTAGTATCATAATTTTTTGGGAAATCTAAACTCACCAACAAAACCTCAACGTTATTGTTTTTATACTTTTCATTAATTTCCTCAAAATACGGTAACTCTTTTACACAAGGAGCACACCATGTTGCCCAAAAGTTAACCACGTGAACTTTATCATCTTGCTTATTGATTAATGGCTCTAAGCCATCGTAGTCATATATCTTTAAATCGTAATCTAATACACTCTCAGCTTCTTTCTCTTTATTTAGAGTTAACTCAGATGCATTTATTTCTTTAGTTTCTTCAGTATTGTCCTTACAAGAACAGATAACCAATAGACATAAAAATAGTATTCGCTTCATGACATAAATTTATTAATAGAAACACACACAATTGAATAATTAACAAAAAATTAATTATGATATAAAAATAATATTATACATTTGTATATACAATTGTTGTATATGAAAGATATAACTGAAATATTAAAAACAAAGACCAACTTACCGTTAGCCAAAAAGACCGTTTTAAATGTGTCTTTTGCAAGTAATCACTTTAAGGATGGCATCCTGTCTGTTTTAAAACCTTATGATATATCTATAGAACAATTCAACGTTTTAAGAATTTTGAGAGGAAAGAACGGTGAACCTTCAAACTTAAAAGATATTCAAGACAGAATGATTAGTAAAATGAGTAATACCACTCGCCTAGTTGACAAACTTATCCTCAAGAATTTGGTTGAGCGTTTCACATGTGAGAAAAACCGAAGAAAAGTTGACATCTACATAACCGACGGAGGTCTTAGATTACTTGAACTAGTTGATCCAATTATTGAAGAAAAAGAAAACGAATTAACAAATAATTTGAGTAAGGAAGAGTTAGAAACATTGAACCTTTTGCTCACAAAAATGAGAAGTTAAAAAATTTTCAAACAACACTTGTATATACAAATTAAGTACTAACAACATAATAATTTTTACATGAATATGATTATAGAAAACTTAAAATGGCGCTATGCCACAAAGAAATTCGATAGTTCTAAAACAATATCAACAGAAGATTTTGAAACGCTTAAAAAAGCTATGCAATTAACAGCATCTTCTTACGGATTACAACCTTACAAAATCTTAAATATAGTAGACAAAGAAACGCGTACAAAGTTACGTGCTGCATCATGGAATCAATCACAAATAGAAGATGCATCACACATGATAGTACTTGCTAATATGACCGATTTCGGAGATGAATTAGTTGACAACTATTTTGAAAACGTTATTGATACCAGAAATCTGAATAAAGAAGATGTTGCAGATTATGCAAATACCATAAAATCAACAATTGGCCAACTTAGCCAAGAACAAAAAGCTTTATGGACAGCAAAACAAGCTTATATAGTAGTGGGCAACTTATTATCTGCCGCCGCACAATTAAGAATAGATGCCTGTCCTATGGAAGGCTTTCAAAGCGAAGAATACAACAAAATTCTAGATCTAAATTCTAAAAACCTTAATGCTGCAGTAGTTGTTACTCTTGGCTATAGATCTGAAGAAGATGGTACTCAACACTACAAAAAAGTAAGAAAATCAGAAAATCAATTATTTACAAACATTTAAAACTTAAAAACAAACAATTACAATGAAAAACAGAAATTCACAAATCGCTATGCTATTTATCTTAGCATTCTCTTTTATGTCATTTACAGTCTTAAAAGACAAAAAAGTAGATGTATCATCAAGTAAAGTAACATGGAAAGGTTACAAAGTTGGTGGTGAGCACGAAGGAACAATTAAACTTAAAGAAGGTTCTTTATCTTTTAATGATGATACTTTAGAAGGTGGTTCTTTTACTATTGATATGACTTCTATAAATACTACAGATTTAACAGGAGATTACAAAGACAAATTAGATGGTCATTTAAAATCTGATGATTTCTTTGGTGTAGAAGAATATCCAACAGCGACTTTAAAAATCACTTCAGTAAGCGGTAAAAATGGTAAATACACTGTTAAAGGAGATATTACCATAAAAGGTATAACAGAATCAATTTCTTTTCCTATGACAGTTACTGAAAATTCTGCAACTGCTAGTTTAAAAATAGACAGAACAAAGCACAAAATCACATATAAATCACCTTCGTTATTAGAAACTTTAAAAGATAAAGCAATCTATGACGAATTTGATATTAATGTAGAATTAAAATTTTAATTCCCTAAGGATTAATAGTAATCCACTTTATAAAGATTCTTGTTCAAGTATATAATTTATATGAAGACAAGAATCTTTTTTATGATATAGTTTGAAATAAAAATTTTCATTTCTATATTTGACACACAGATGAAAACAATAACAAATCATACTTGGTGGTGGAATTTTGCAAACTCATGTTCGTGAAAGAAACCTTGTATGCTATATTATAGAAAAAGGCTTGTCATTCACGACAAGCCTTTTTTAATTTTAAATCATAAATGAAAACATTCAGTTTATACACACATTACAAAAAAATACTTGCAGATACTATTACTCCTGTGAGCATTTATCTTAAAATAAGAGATAAATTTCCCAATAGCATTTTATTAGAGAGTAGTGACTATCATGCCAATGATAACAGTTTTTCTTATATCTGTTGTAATCCTATTGCTTCAATTAAGGTTAAGGACGGTTTAATTTCCCAAACTTATCCAGACGGAAGCTCTAAAAACAACTTTGCAGAATCTATATATGTGGTAGAAGAAATCAACAAATTCACAAGACGATTTAAAGTAGATTCTAATGAAGATTTCAAATTTATAAATAATGGCATCTTTGGCTATACCGCTTACGACGCAGTAAAGTATTTTGAAGACATTGAAATTTCTAAAAAAGAAAATTCTATTGATATTCCAGACATTTATTATGCGGTATATCAAAACATCATTGCCATTAACCATTTTAAAAACGAAGCTTACATTTTTGCACATTGTTTTGATACTGATAACAACATTGATGAGATACATCAAATTATACAAACAAGGCAATATGCCTCTTACAACTTTGATGAAAAAGGTGACATTCAATCTAACCTCACAGATGAAGAATATAAACAACATGTAGAGCTCGCTAAAAAACATTGTGCCAGAGGTGATGTGTTTCAGCTAGTATTGTCTAAACAATTCTCACAAGAATTTAGAGGAGATGAATTTAATGTTTACAGAGCATTAAGAAGTATTAACCCTTCCCCTTACCTATTTTATTTTGACTACGGAAGTTTTAAAATCTTCGGAAGTTCACCAGAAGCACAACTTATCGTTAAAGAAGGTAAAGCAGAAATTCATCCTATTGCAGGTACGTTTAAACGAACAGGAAATGACCTTAAGGATGCTGAACTAGCTGAAAAGCTAATTAACGACGACAAAGAAAATAGTGAACATGTGATGCTGGTTGACCTAGCCAGAAACGATCTTAGCAGGCATGGATCTAATGTTACAGTAGAAAACTATAGAGAGGTGCAATTCTTTTCGCACGTCATTCATTTGGTAAGTAAGGTGACAGGAACCAAACACAAAGGTACGGATACCATGCAAATTGTAGCAGACACCTTTCCTGCTGGAACTTTAAGTGGCGCACCAAAACATATGGCCATGCAGCTTATAGAGAAATATGAAAAAACCAACAGAAGTTATTATGGAGGTGCCATAGGCTTTATGGATTTTGAAGGCAATTTCAACCATGCTATTATGATTAGAACATTTTTAAGTAAAAATCACAAACTATTCTGGCAAGCAGGTGCAGGATTGGTCGCAAAATCTAGCCCAGAAAACGAACTACAGGAAGTCTATAATAAGTTAGGTGCTTTAACAAAAGCTATTGAACTTGCTAAAGAAATTTAATATGAAAAAGGTTTTAGTAATCGACAATTACGATAGTTTCACTTACAATTTAGTTCATTATTTAGAGGACTTAAATTGTGAAGTCACTGTAAAACGAAATGATAAATTAACACTTGAAGAGGTTGAGGCATTTCATAAAATTGTATTGTCACCAGGACCTGGGATTCCTGATGAAGCTGGCCTTCTGAAAGACATAATTAAAACTTACGCTCCTACTAAAAGTATTTTTGGAGTCTGTTTGGGCCTACAAGCTATTGGTGAAGTTTTTAGTGGAGAGCTAGAAAATTTGTCCGATGTTTATCATGGCGTGGCTACAAAGGTTACGTTGTCTGTAGATGATGAAGTTCTCTTTAAAGACTTAGACAAAACTTTTGAAGTAGGCCGTTACCATTCTTGGGTGGTGAAAGATAATCTTCCCAGTAGCCTTGAAGCTACCTCTTATGATGAAAACGGACAGATAATGTCCATAAGACATAAAACCTACGATGTAAAAGGCGTTCAGTACCATCCAGAATCAGTGTTAACACCTGATGGAAAAAAGATTTTAGATAATTGGTTGAATAGTTAAGAGCCCTTCCTAAATCCTTCCCATCGGGAAGGACTTTAATAGAAAACATAAAAAAATTGATTTACAGAACACTTAATTAAATAAAAGAAATTCCCTTTCCTTTGGAAAGGGTTAGGGATAGACCCATGAAAGAAATACTAAACAGATTAATAAACCAAGAAAGCATCTCATCGGAAGAGGCAAAAAATGTATTGGTAAATATCTCAGAAGGAAAATATAATCAGAGTCAAATTGCATCTTTCCTCACTGTTTACATGATGAGAAGTATCACTATAGAAGAGTTACGAGGTTTTAGAGATGCACTTTTAGAGCTTTGCATACCTATTAATTTAGACGATTTTGATACTATCGACTTATGTGGAACTGGTGGTGATGCTAAGGATACTTTTAACATCTCTACATTATCCTCATTTATCACTGCTGGTGCTGGAGTAAAAGTCACCAAGCATGGTAATTATGGAGTCTCTTCAGCAAGCGGCTCTTCTAATGTAATGGAATATTTAGGCATCAAATTCACCAATGATGTTGATTTTTTAAAGCGAAGTTTAGATTTAGCAAATATCTGTGTGCTACACGCACCATTATTTCATCCTGCAATGAAAAATGTGGCACCAATACGTAAAGAACTAGGTGTAAAAACCTTTTTTAATATGTTAGGTCCTATGGTAAATCCAGCGTTTCCAAAAAATCAAATGGTTGGTGTATTTAGTCTCGAATTATTAAGGCTTTACGGTTACCTTTATCAAGAAACCAATAAAAATTACGCTATTGTTCATGCTTTAGATGGTTATGACGAAATCTCATTAACTGGAAAAACAAAAGTAGTTTCTAACAACTCTGAATCTTTATTCTTACCAGAAGACATAGGATTTTCAAGTATAGGTCAGAATGAAATTTTTGGAGGAAAAAGTGTAAAAATGGCTGCCGAGATTTTTAAAAGCATAATTAATGGAGAAGGAACAGAAGCACAAAACAACGTTGTCTTTGCAAACGCAGGTTTAGCTATCGCCACAGCAAAAGACATTGACCTTAAAGAAGGTATTGAATTAGCCAAAGAATCATTACTCAGTGGTAACGCAAAAGACAGTTTAAAAACTTTAATAGCCATAAGCAAATAGACTATTTGAACCATGAATATTTTAGATCAAATTGTAGCAGACAAACGCAAAGAAGTTGCACTTCGAAAAAGCCTGATTCCTTTAAAACAATTGGAAACTTCAGTGCTTTTTGAAAGATCATCAATTTCACTTTCTAAAAATCTAAAAAACAGTACTTCTGGTATTATTGCAGAACATAAAAGACGTTCACCATCAAAATCTACAATCAACCAAAACCTGAATGTGCAAGATGTCGCTAACGGTTATGAAGACGCTGGTGTTTGTGGCATGTCTGTGCTTACAGATGGAAAATATTTTGGTGGTTCTTTAGACGATTTATTATTAGCGAGAGCTAGTTGTAATCTGCCACTATTACGTAAAGAATTTATAATAGACACTTATCAAATATTAGAAGCTAAAGCTTATGGTGCAGATGTCATTTTATTGATTGCTGCAATCCTGACCAAGGAAGAAATAAAGCATTTTTCAGAATACGCAAAAAGCTTAGATCTAGATGTTTTACTTGAGGTTCATAATTTAGAAGAGCTTCAAAAATCCATTATGCCAACCATTGACATGCTTGGTGTTAATAACAGAAATTTAAAAACTTTTGAAGTAAGCCTAGAAACATCAAAAATATTGAGCAACCACATTCCTGATGATTTTGTAAAAGTTTCAGAAAGTGGTATCAGTTCCATTGAAGCCATAAAGGAATTGCAACCTTATGGTTACAAAGGTTTTTTAATTGGTGAAAATTTTATGAAAACTGATAATCCAGGAGAGAGTGCAACAAAATTTATAAAAGACCTTCTCTAACTCTTCCAAAGGAAGAGAACTAAAACGCTAATGAAAAAAGAACAAGAAAATAATCGCAATCCTATTTTCCCTTCTGGAGAAAATGCCGACAGTCAAAAAGGGCTTTTTTTCAAAATCTGTGGAATGAAATATAATACAGCTGAAGTTGCAGCACTGCAACCAGACTATCTTGGCTTTATTTTTTACGACAAATCACCTCGTAATTTTGAAGGTGCCATTCCAGAATTACCAAAGTCAATCAAAAAAGTTGGTGTTTTTGTTGATGAAGCAATTGATGTTATTATTCAGAAAATTAAAAAATATGAACTTGATGCAGTTCAACTTCATGGTAATGAATCTCTAGATTATTGTAATGTCCTGAAACGTCATTACGAGAAGCGCAGCGACGAAGCAATCTTATCAAAAGAAACAGATTGCCACGTACTGACAAAAAGTGTCAGAACTCGCAATGACAGATCAATTGAAATCATCAAAGTATTCAGCATCAAAGATGAATTCGACTTCAGTCAACTTCAACCTTATGAAGATGTAGTAGATTATTTTCTATTTGACACCAAAGGAAAATTACCAGGCGGAAACGGTTACACCTTCAATTGGAACGTGTTAAAAGAGTATCGATCAACAAAACCTTACTTTTTAAGTGGTGGTATTGGGTTAGAAGAAATAGACAATGTTATATCATTCCTTCAGAGAGAGGAATCTAAATATTGCTATGCTGTAGATATCAACAGCAAATTTGAAATAAAACCTGGATTAAAGGCTATTGAAAAACTAGAAGAATTTAAAAAGTACGTCACTTCGAGTGATTTTTGAAGAATGAAAAAATTGTATCGAGAAGTATCTGGTTCTGACAGAAAATTCTATCGAATTTAATTCGACCTGACAAAACAAAATAAGATCCTGAAACAAGTTCAGGATGACATTAGACTATGAAAAACACATACAACATCAACGACAAAGGTTACTACGGCGAATTTGGTGGTGCCTTTATACCAGAAATGCTCTACCCAAACGTAGAAGAACTACGCCAAAACTATCTTAAAGTAATGGCAGAATCGTCTTTTCAAGAAGAGTTTAATCAATTGCTTAAGGATTATGTTGGTCGTCCTTCCCCACTCTATTTTGCCAAGCGCCTTTCAGAAAAGTACAATACCAAAGTATATTTAAAACGTGAAGATTTAAATCATACTGGTGCACATAAAGTAAATAATACCATTGGACAAATCCTTATGGCAAAACGTTTGGGCAAGACCAGAATCATTGCCGAAACTGGTGCTGGACAACACGGAGTTGCTACAGCTACGGTTTGTGCACTAATGGGACTAGACTGTATCGTGTACATGGGAGAAATTGATATTGCCAGACAAGCACCAAACGTTGCTCGTATGAAAATGCTAGGTGCAGAAGTAAGACCTGCATTATCAGGAAGTAGAACGCTTAAAGATGCCACAAACGAAGCCATTAGAGATTGGATTAACAATCCTGTAGACACACATTACATTATTGGCTCAGCTATTGGCCCACATCCATATCCCGATATGGTGACGCGATTTCAGTCTGTAATTTCAGAAGAAATAAAATGGCAACTCAAAGAAAAGGAAGGTCAAGAAAATCCAGATTATGTTGTAGCTTGTATTGGTGGTGGTAGTAATGCAGCTGGAACATATTATCATTTTTTAGATGATGAAAACGTTGGTATTATTGCTGTAGAAGCTGCAGGTAAAGGCATCCATTCTGGTGAAAGTGCAGCAACATCTGCATTAGGTAAAGAAGGTATTATTCATGGTTGCAAAACCTTGTTAATGCAAACTGATGATGGCCAAATTACAGAACCCTACTCTATTTCTGCAGGTTTAGATTATCCTGGTGTTGGTCCATTACATTCGCATTTATACAAATCTGGTCGTGGTGAATTTTACTCTGCAACAGATGATGAAGCTATGCAAGCCGGATTAGAATTAACCAAATTGGAAGGTATTATTCCTGCAATAGAAAGTTCTCATGCTTTGGCTGTTTTTAAACATAAAACATTTCAACCAGATGATATTGTTGTTATCAGCTTATCTGGTCGTGGTGATAAGGATTTACAGAATTATATTGATTATTTCAAGCTTTAAAAGACGCTAGATGCGAGAAAAGAAACATAAGACTTTAAATAAATGTCTAATATCTATATTCTCATATCTCATTTCTATAAAATTATGAACAGAATAAACCAAAAACTAAACGAAGATAAAAAGCTATTGTCCATATACTTTACAGCAGGCTACCCAAATATAGATGACACGGTTTCTATTATTCAGAATTTAGAACAAAGTGGTGTGGACATGATAGAAATCGGTCTACCGTTTAGCGATCCACTTGCTGATGGACCAACCATTCAAGCCAGTTCAACAACTGCACTAAAAAATGGTATGACCACAGAAAAACTATTCGAACAGCTTAAAGATATTCGAAAGTCAGTTTCAATTCCATTAATTATCATGGGTTATTTTAATCCTGTGTTGCAATATGGTGTTGAGCCCTTTTGTGAAAAATGCCAAGAGATCGGTATCGATGGATTAATTCTTCCTGATTTACCTGCTGATGTTTATGACGAGGAATACAAAGCTATCTTTGAAAAATATGGACTTATCAACGTGTTTTTAATCACGCCTCAAACTTCAGAAGAACGTATTAGATATATCGATTCTATTTCAAACGGATTTATTTATATGGTAAGTTCTGCGAGTACAACTGGTACACAATCTGGCTTCGGAGAAGCACAGACTACTTATTTTGAACGTATTTCTAAAATGAATTTAAACAATCCTCAAATTGTTGGGTTTGGTATTTCAAACAACGACACATTTACCCAAGTTTCAACTCATACGAAAGGAGCTATTATTGGTAGTGCTTTTATTAAATATATTTCTGAAAACGGGATAAACGAATTGAACAACTTTGTTAACCCAATACTTTTTAAGAATTAATAGTTTTTAACAATTAAAACTTAGATTTTAAGATACTTTTGAGACATTAAAACCCCTTAATTCCTTATATTAAATAGAACACAAAAACAAATGAATTATGGGCATTATAGCAGATAAGAGAAAGTTTAAACCAACTAAAAAACAAAGTAATCCAACAAATCCTACTGGTAATGTGAATCAGTCTACAAATGAGTTTGACATTGATGAAAATACCATTAAGGATCAACAAAAGAAAAAATAAGTATTAAACAACAAAATAAGAAAGCCTGTTCATATATTTGAACAGGCTTTTTTAATATGAAAAAATTAATAAACGACTGGAAACTTGTTATTCTACTATGTTTAACGCTTGGTTTAGCACCATTTTTTCCCGAACCACATATTGTTGGAAAAGTAAGATGGCTTGCAGGAGGTGCTGTTGGCATGTCTCCAATGGATTACTTTGATGTACTTTTACATGGATTTCCATTTTTATTATTAGTTCGACTAATAATCTTAAAACTTATTCCTGCTAAGAAAGAATCAAATTAAAAAGTATGCCTTTAAACATTGTTCTTATAGAACCTGAGATACCGAATAACACAGGTAATATTGGTCGATTAGCTTTGGCTACAGGCTCTCGATTACACTTGGTTAAACCTTTTGGTTTTGAAATTGATGACAAACGCCTAAAACGTGCTGGACTTGATTATTGGCAACATCTTGAAGTCATTTATTACGAAAACAAAGAGGAATTCTTTACTAAAAATGCAGATAAAAAAATGGCTTTTTTAAGCAGTAATGGTACTAAATCGCATTGGGATATACAGTTTACGGATGATATGTTTCTTGTTTTTGGTAAAGAATCTGTAGGTCTGCCAAAACCTCTAATTGAAGAACGAAAAGAAGACCTTTTCAAAATACCAATGTATAGTAAGAATATTAGAAGTCTTAATCTTGCTAATGCTGTGAGTATTATTGTTTATGAAGGTTTAAGGCAACTTCGTTAAAAATATCACAAAATAGACATTCTAATTAAACGCTTTTCAAACTATGAAGTCATAGAGGTGTTCATTAATTAAAACACATAAATTATGATTTCAAAAACATTAAAATTAAGCGTATTGGTTATTGCTATTTGTGCTGTATCCTTTGTAGATGCTCAGGAAAGAAAACGTAAACAGAGACCTAGCTCTGAAGAATTATTTAAAAAACTAGACACTAATGATGATGGAGCATTATCATTGGAAGAATTTAAAGATCAGCGTCAACGAAAGGAGGTTAAAGAAGAAACAATTGGCGAACACTTTAAAGAATTAGACACAAATTCTAATGGTTCATTATCCTTAGAAGAGTTTATTGCCAGAAAAGAGTTAATGAAGCAAAAACGTATTGAAGATCGTTTTTCAGAAATGGATAAAAATGGTAACGGAACTGTAACTATAGACGAGTACAAAGCTTTTGTCGAAAATCACAAAAAAGAAAGACCACAGCATAATTGTGGCAAAAATTGATTGATTGATTGATTGATTTGATAGAAAATCCTCTTGCTTAGGCAAGGGGATTATTTTATGGCTACTTAAAAAAACTCAGAATACTGCATCACCCTAAAATCAAAGGTATTAAACTCTGGATTTTTCGTTTTTAGTTGTCTATAAAGTGGCAATCTACTAATGGATATGTTCGCAGCTCCAGAAGCTGAAGTTAGAGAGACGGTTTTTATAGTTCTTTCATTCTCTTTATGAAATCTTGAAACGGGTTCAGGATGACTTAGAGTAAATTTATGAATTCTCGGCACTTCGTTAGTTACCAATTCCAATTTAAGATTGTAATCTTTAAGATGTTTTCGAAAGAAATATTCTGGTCCATTTTTGCTATTTCCACCTGTAAATAAAATGGTTTTAATATTTGAGTATTGTTTCAAATAACCAACAATGTCTCTCAATTTCACATTACTCATTCCAAGATCTGAAGCATCAATTTTTTCGCGCTCGCATGAGGCTACAATATCGCAAACTCCTATTTTGTTTTTAATCAGAAACTGCTTTCGCTGCGCTATGGCTTCTTCAGAGTTATCGTACCTAAAATTGAGATTATGGATCTTATCTATAAATAGCCACAATGAATTGTAATAACTACCATAGCAAAAATCAACATCTTGCTCTAATAATTCACCTGTAGAAAATCTTGGAGGTGGTAAAGTGCCAACAATTAGTTTTTCGGTATTATCTTTTATAAATGGTGGATATGGATGTTTGTGAACAAACATTACAGAGACTTCAAAATACGTTCAACCTCAGCAATAGCACTTCTGTAAAGTCTTCTGTTAGGTTTAGTCATGTATTGGGCTTCATTAGATATTTCTTCCAACAATGATTTACCGGCTTCAGATTTATTATTTTCAATATAGAATTTTGCCAACTCTAATCGTTCTTCATAGTTTGAATAAGGCTTATTTATTGCTTTTAATTCAACTTCAGCTTCTTCAACTCTACCTATTTCTTTTAGTGCTAATCCATAGCAAAATTGTTGTTTTGAACCTTTGAATTCAGATTTGTGCTTTATAATTTCTGCTTGTGCTATTACATTATTGTAGTCTTGGATTTCATAATAGCATAATACTAATTGTTGCCTTGCATAAAAATCGTCTTGCACCTTATCCTCTAGAGTTTTATTATAATTTTCAATGGCTTTTAAGAAATTCCCACTTTTAGCATAAGCAGCAGCAAGATCAATTCTATTAGTGTAAGTATCTGAAAACTCTATTTTATTTTCTAGGTCTTTGATCTTCTTAGTTGGATTGATAATAGTTGTAATATCTTCTTGGATTTTATCCGCATCGCTCTTACTAAAAACCTGAGTTAAGATGTAGATTAAAGACCCTAAACCAGGAATAAAGAAAATAACAAAGTACCAATAATAAGGTTTGTGATTTTTGTAAACATGATAGATACAAAAAGCTTGTAAAGCAACAGTAAGGTAATAAAGCATAAATGACTTTTAGGCTTTTAAAGATAGAAACTATCTTGTAAAAACCAACTCTTTTTCAGATGACAATTCTTCGCTAAAACCATAGTTTTCATAATTAAAACCTTTGATATCGTCTAGCGTTTTAGCATCGGTGTCGATAATGTACCTTGTCATTAAACCTCTAGCTAATTTTGCAAAAATCGCTATGGTTTTATACTTACCATCTTTAAACTCTCTAAAGTTAACATCAACAACTGGCACTTTTAAAGCCTTTTTATCAATAGCTTTAGAATACTCGTTACTAGCCAAATTTAAAAACAGTTCGTCATCTGTCATTTCGTCGTTAAGCGCCTTGGTGATTTTCTTTTGCCAGAATTCGTAAAGGTTTTTATTCTTACCAACTGGCATTTTGGTTCCCATTTCTAATCGGTAAGGTTGAATTAAATCCAACGGTTTTAGAATTCCATAAAGACCAGAAATTATACGAACCGTATCTTGAACTTCATCCAATTTCTTGGTATCAATAGTATAGGCATCAAGCCCTCTATAAACATCACCATTAAATGCATAAATAGCTTGTCTGGCGTTATCTTTAGTAAATGGTAACTCCCATTCTTGATTACGGTCGTAATTCAGCTGTCCTAAATTATCAGAAATGTGCATTAGCTTAGACAGACTCTTTGCTGATTTCTTTTTCAGTAATTTATTTAAGCGTTCTGCTTCTGCTAAAAAACAACTTTCGGTCGTTTTAGTTGTTGGTAATTTACTGTCGTAATCTAAAGATTTTGCTGGTGATAATACAAGTTTCATAAAAGCCCATTTAATTTGATATTCAAAAGTACAACCTTAAAAAGAGAGTTGAAAATGGAACTAAAAACTTATTTTGATAGTGTTATAAGTAATTGCTATCTCCTAATTAAAGCTATTGAAAGAACACTTCGACAGGCTCAGCGTGACAGTTTAATAATACAGAAATCGACTTATTATAGCTCTTGATGCTTAGCGTAGCCTCTCCACTTTTCTATACATTGTTGCATATCTTCTGGAATTTCGGTTGAAAAACTTAACCACTTACCTGTTGTTGGGTGCTCAAAGCCTAAAGTTTTAGCGTGAAGTGCTTGGCGTGGCAACACCTTAAATGCATTTTCTACAAATTGTTTGTACTTGGTAAAAGTTGTGCCTTTCAAGATTTTTTCGCCACCATAACGTTCATCATTAAAAAGCGTGTGACCAATATGCTTCATGTGCACACGGATTTGGTGTGTACGTCCTGTTTCGAGCTTACAACTCACTAAAGTTACATAACCCAATCGTTCTAAAACTTTATAATGGGTTAATGCAGTTTTTCCTTTGTAAGCCTCATCACCTTCAAAAACGGTGTTTTGTAATCTATTTTTAGGATGACGACCAATATTACCTTCAACTGTTCCTTCTTCCTCTTCTATATTTCCCCAAACTATGGCGACATATTCGCGTTCACTGGTTTTTTCGGCAAATTGATTAGACAGGTGTGCCATAGCTTGCTCGGTTTTTGCTACCACCAAAAGTCCGCTAGTATCTTTATCAATACGATGTACCAAGCCTGGACGATTACTCGAGTTATTCGGTAAGTTTTCAAAATGATAAATTAATCCATTGATTAAAGTCCCTGAATAGTTACCATGACCAGGATGCACCACCATACCTGCTGGTTTATTTACCACAAGTAAATCATCATCTTCGTAAACAATATCAATTGGAATGTTCTCGGCAACCAATAAATGTTCATGAGGTGGATGTTCAAACTTTACCGTAATTTGATCATGTGGTTTTACCTTATAATTCGATTTTACAGGAGTACCATTAACGAAAATAGAACCGTCTTTTGCAGCCTGTTGAATTTTGTTTCGTGTTGCATTTTCAACAAAATTCATTAAATATTTATCTATTCTGAGAGGCTTTTGCCCATTCTCTACTTTAAAAGCATAATGCTCATAAAGTTCATCATCTAACTCATCGTCAGAATTTTCAATAATATCAGCCATAATTATTCGCGATTACCATTACCTAAAACCAAATCTATTTCTGAAGTTAAAGGCAATTTAGTTCCTGGCTTTAAAGTTTCGCCTTCAAATTTTAATCCTAAGACAACATCTTTTCCGATGTAATCTACATAAGTTGAATTGCCCACTTTAAAACCTAAAGCTTCTAACTGCGGTTTTGCTTGTCTTAATGTTCGTTTTAAAACATCTGGCACTTCAACCTTTCTGTAACCAGAAGGATTTAAAATCAAATATATTTTTCTATTCTCTTTGACTTGAGAACCCGCAACTGGATTTTGTTCTATTACTGAATATTTGGGATAATCTGGATTGTAGTTGGCAGAATCCTGTAATTTCCATGTTAGGTCATTATCATTCAATTCTATTTCAACAGTTTCCAAAGATTTACCTTTTAAGTCTGGTACGGTTACAAACTCGCCATGATTTGTTGTAATATTTAACCACTTTAATGCGAAAAAACATAGAACAACAAGGGCGACAATAGCTAAAGCTAATTGTTTAAAAAAGACTTTACTGGTAAGAAACTTAACAAAACTCATAGGTGTGAATGTAAAAAGACAAAACTAATAAAATATTATGATGCTTTAACAACGTCATAAAACTAATATACGTATCAAATTATAGATTAAGTTTTTCAAAAAAAGAATACTTTTACATTACAACTTTAATTAAATAGAATGACAAAGGCTATTGCTATAATTATGGGAGGTTACTCTAGCGAATATAAGATTTCGCTTAAAAGTGGCTCCGTTGTTTTTGAAACGTTAGACCGTACAAAATATACTCCATACGCTATCCATATCTTTAAAGACAAATGGGTGTATGTCAATGAAGATAATGAAGAATTTCCTGTTGACAAAAATGATTTTTCTATAACTGTAGGTTCTAAAAAAATCACGTTTGATTGTGTGTTTAATGCGATTCACGGATCACCAGGTGAAGATGGATTTATGCAAGCCTATTTTAAACTTTTGAATATTCCTCAGACTAGCTGTAGCATGTATCAGGCTGCATTAACGTTTAACAAACGAGACTTGCTAGCGACCTTAAAACCTTTCGGTATTAAAACTGCAGAGAGTTATTATGTAAACCTTGGAGATACTATTAACGAAGATGCAATCGTTAAAAAAGTTGGTCTGCCTTGTTTTGTAAAAGCGAATAAAGCTGGTAGTAGTTTTGGTATTTCAAAAGTGTATAAAAAGGAAGATTTAAAGACCGCTATTGAAACCTCATTTAAGGAAGACAACGAAATTATTATTGAACAATTTTTAGATGGTACAGAAGTTTCTGTTGGTGTAATATCTTATAAAGGTGAAACCACTGTTTTACCAATTACTGAAATAGTTTCGGAAAATGATTTCTTTGATTACCAAGCGAAATACGAAGGTAAATCTCAAGAAATTACTCCAGCGAGAATATCTGATGATTATAAAACTAAAGTCGAAACAGTAGCCAAAAAGATATATGAGGTTTTGGGTATGACCGGTTTTTCTAGAAGTGAATTTATTTTTAAAAATGATGAACCGCATCTTCTTGAAGTAAATACTGTACCAGGTCTGACCAAAGAAAGCATTTTACCGCAACAAGCCGAAAAAGCAGGAATTAGCTTAAAAGACTTGTTTACAAATGCTATTGAAGAAGCGTTGAAGAAATAATAATTATCTTTGAAAAGATAAAGTTTACAAAATGAGAAGAGCTCTTTTCCCAGGATCTTTTGATCCGATTACCAATGGACATTACGATATTATAACGAGAGGTATTAAACTTTTTGACGAAGTTATTGTTGCCATTGGTATTAACTCGGAAAAAAAATATATGTTCTCTCTTGAAGAGCGCAAACATTTTATTGAAGAAGCTTTTAAAGATGAGCCAAAAGTAAAAGTTGTAACCTATGAAGGTTTAACCATAGATTTTTGTAAAGAGGTTAATGCTGAATTTATCCTTAGAGGCTTGAGAAATCCTGCTGACTTCGAATTTGAAAAAGCTATTGCTCATACTAACAGAAAACTGTCTAAAATTGAAACCGTCTTCTTATTAACCGCTTCTAAAACATCTTTTATTTCATCTTCTATTGTACGTGATGTCATTAGAAACCATGGCGATTATACAGTTTTGGTACCTGATAGTGTAAGAGTACACCCTTAAAATTTCAAGCTAATAATGTTATGAAATCCTGAAACTAGTTCAGGATGACAACAATTATTTATTTTTCTTAAATAATTTTATTTCGCCTAGCTTTTTGAACGGCCTCAAGTTTGTTATGTACTTGTAATTTTCTGTATATATTTTCTATATGCTTTCTAATAGTACCTGAGGACAAAATAAGATTTTCAGCAATTGCATTATAACTTAATCCTTTACTAAGTTGCTCTAAAACGTCAACTTCGCGCTCGGTAAGCTTAATGTTTTCTTGTTCTTCTTTATCTTCTATCACAAAAGGGTTTCTAAGTAACTTCAAGGTTTTTAACGCTATGGATGGATTCATTGCTGCACCACCATTTAAAGTTTCCAAAATGCCAGAATGCAAGTCACCAGCATTAATCTCCTTTAACAAATAGCCGTCAGCACCAGCTTTTATAGCGTTAAAGATATTCTCATCATTATCAAAAACAGTAAGCATTATTATTTTAATATGCGGATAATTTTGCTTAACTTTTTCAGTAGCTTCTATGCCATTCATTACAGGCATTTCAATATCCATCAATATAAGATCTACATTACTATTCTCTTCTAAATCCTGTAGTAAATTTACCCCATTCATTGACGAGAACTTCACCTCTAAGTCATCAAAAAAGGAGAGTTTTTCCTCTACAGCTTTTATTAAAAAAGTATTGTCATCTACTATGGCTATTCTTATTTTCATTTTAGTTTTTTTGTGGTTAATACTAAACGCTAAGTATTATTGTTGTTCCTTTTCCTTGTCCTGATTTTATGTCAAGACTTCCATTGATCTCCATAGCTCTTTTTTCCATGTTATTGAGACCGTTACCACGTTTTACTTTTTCTAAATCAAAGCCTGCTCCATCATCAGAAATTTGAAATTCTACATTTGAATTCTTTTTAGACACATCAACGTTGATTCTTTTTGCATTAGCATATTTTAAACTATTGTGAATAGCTTCTTGGATAATTCTTAGAATATTCATGCCTTCAACAGAAGAAAATTTCTCTGAAGTATCAACATTACTTTCAACATTAAATTCAAACTTTACTTGCGCATCAGACAGGTGCGCTTTATCTATATAATTTGAAATTCTGGTTTGTAAATCCTCAAAAGTAATTTTGTTTTTATTCATCGCCCAAATAGTATCTCTAAGCTCATAAATAGTACTAGATGTAAAGTCGCTAATGGTATTAAGCTTATGTTTTAACTTATGGTCATTAATCTCAAAGGCATATTTTAAATTATCTATAGACGAAATTATAAAGGTGAGTTGTGCACCAATATTATCATGTAAATCTCTTGAAATTCTTAAGCGTTGTTCTTGAAGCTTATTCTGAGTTTCAATTTTCAAAAGTGCATCCTTTAATTCACTTTCTTTCTTTAATTGATTGTTCTTTAACTGCTGTTGTTTATAAATAAGATAACCTATTACAGACATTATAACAGCTAAAGCAATTAAACCAAAAATTTGATAATTCCGTTCTTGTATGATTAAATCTTGCTCTGCCAAAGTGGTCCTTTGCATTAAAATTTCACGTTCTTTTTCTGCTGTCTTGTATTGTTCTTGTGCTTCAACAATCTGTTTGGTCTTGGTTTCATTGAGCAAGGAATCTTCAATGGATTTATAGTCTATATAATTCTTTAGAGCATTTTTGTAATCATTTTTTTTAACATCAAGTTCGTGCAATCGATAAAAAGCTTCAAGCTGATATTTTCTTGTACCGTACTTTACGGTATTCTGCATTGCACTATCCAATATTTTTTTCGCTTCATTATATCTGCCAGTCTCTAAATAAATCTTTCCAAGATTGACTAAAGTCACACCTTTTGATTCTTCAAAACCAGGTATGGCAAGTGATTTAAGCGTATACTCTTCTGCTTTTTTATAGTTTTTTAACTTACTAAAACTATTCCCTATATTGGAATATGTGGTTCTGGCATAACCCAAATTGCCTGTCAACTCCGCATACTTTGCAGCCTTATTATTATAGTATAAAGCACTGTCAAAAAGTTTTGGGTTAAAGTCATCTTTTTCGGCCAACTCGTCATAAGCAATTCCAATTCTACCAAAACAATATGCCATTGCCATGGTATCCTTAAGTTGTTTTGCAATGACCAATGATTTTCTGTTCCAATCAATAGAAGCCTTAAATTCATACATTCGGTCGTTGATATAGCCAATATAAGACATGTCTCGCTGCACCTTAGACAAGTTATTGTTTAGCTTGTTGTACTCCAATGATTTTAATGCCATTTTCATTGCTTCTGGAAACTCGGAAAATATCGTATGGATTCTAGATTGTCTAAAGAAGCTGTCTTCAAGAACACTATCATTTTCAAGTAACTCATTAGCTTTTTTATAGAATTCAATAGCCTTGTAATTATTTTTTTCATCAAAAGAGCTTGCTAAATAATAATAGGCTTTGCCAATGATGTTTTCATTACCATTCAGATCCTGTTTTTCCAAGATCTCTTGGGCCTTTAATCTTATAAGTGAATCATTTTGGAGATTTTCAAGCTCCTGCAAAAGAGATTTTACATCTTGAGCTGCGGCAAACTCCATTCCCATAAAAAGAAAAACTAAAGTAAGTATTGAAAATCGCAACGTGTTGGTGAAGAAAAAAAGCATCAGATACAACTTACTGTTTATAACAGAAAATTTACCTGATGCTTTCTTACAAAAATTGATTAATAGCATAACTAATATATAACTATTTGAGAATTGGTTACATTTTTATCGATTAAGCGCCGATTTTAAAAGATTAAGCGTAATCAACGATTACACTTAATCTCTATAAAATTAATCAATAAGTTTAATTTTTTAAATTGTACATATAAACTTTGTTATCACCTGCTTTGTAATACAAATAACCACCAAACTCGTCTACTTCATATTCTGGTTTTTTGTCTTTAAGCACAATTTCTTTTTCTACTTCACCAGAATCTTTATTGACCTTAACAAGACCAACTCCACTATCTAGTTTTGTTAAAATAAACTGAGAATTTTCAGTTGCTGAGGAAGCTTTAAAACGTTGAGACATCATATCGAAAGAGGCGCCAGCTATTGAAGCAAACATATCTGAAGCACGTTTTGCTTCCTTTCCATAATCATTATAATTTCTAAGATTGTTGGTACTTATACCATTATTGTTCATTCCTGCAGTGTAAGCCGTTGAAGCCGTTGCTACAAGAGAAGCTGCTGCTACAGCACCACCTACAACTTTCATAAAAGCACTTTTTCCTGGTGACTTGTAATAACCGTGAAAATTTTCATCTCCATTACCGCTTAAAGACATTAAGTTTTGAGAAGAACTTAGGAATATGTTATCATTTCTCATCTCAATTGAGTTTGGATATTCCTTTTCTTCAAACTTAATTTTTGCCAACTCTGAAACATCACCTGAATTAGCATCTATAGCAAACAATTCATCACCAGCCGCAATTAAATAACGGTTATTATCACTATCGAAAGTTGATACTACTGAAGATATGTTTTTATATTTTAAAGGTTTATCCCAAACTTGGTCACTTGTTTCTAAGTTAACAATGTTAGCATCTTCGCCTGTAATATAGATTAACCCTTGAGGTGTATGTGCCATCATCATAATGTTTTCACCAGTTTTTAATGGGTTTTTGAATAGTGTTTCACCTTCAAATGAAATCTTATTAATGCCACCAGAATAGATTCCGAACAAAATACCATCTTCCATGATATAAAAATGCTGTACATAACCTTTTGTTTTTGGTGCTTTTTCCCAAAAGTCTTCACCTGTAGCAGCACTAAACATCGTAATTTTAGATTCTGATTTTGCAGCAAACGCACCATCACCACCAGTTACATTACTTACAACTGCCAAACCTTGAGGCAGAATTTCGAATTTAGAAACAATACCTTTTACTTTTCTATCATCTTCCCAAAGCTCTTGTCCGCTTGTTCCTATTTTATGGATACGTGTGTTCTTTCCGTTAGTTGTAGTTTCAAAACCATAAATTTCCTTTTCTGTTTTATCTGCAACCAACCAGCTCACATTTTTAATTTTATTTTTCCAAAGCTCTTCACCAGAATGCGATTTTGCAATCAAGCCTTGAGCTGTTGGTATTATTAAAAAATCTTTTAATAATAATGGTGTTCCTGTTACACTAAAATCTTTTGCTACTCCTACTCGTCCTGGTGTATCTAAAAAGAAACTATAATCTAGTTTTGATGTGTTTAGATCATAGACCGCAACTTTAGGTGTGCTTTTTTCTGCTTTACTCCCTACTTTTTGAATACCACTTACTATAAGTTTATTTTGTGGTAATACCACATCGCAAGTGTAAATCTGATTCCAACTATCGTCATCAGAATTAAATATTACCTTTCCTTGCATATAATCTATAACGGCACGCTTGGTTTTGGCTATACCAGCAAATTTTGAACCTGCTCCTTGAGACACCACAATGTAAGGTGATCCTGGAATGAAATCGGTCTCTTCAGGTTTTAACTTCCCGAAGTTATTAAAGGTAAAAACAGGTTGACTTTGATCTGGCTTTATACCTGCCAAGCCATCATTAGTAGCAACCACTAAAACACCACCAACCGTTAATGTCATTTCATTTATTTTAGCACCCAAATCATAGCTTTGATCTGGCGATTCTGCCTTTTGTCCATACAACAATGTAGTACCCATTACGAGTACTAACATCATTGTTTTATTGATTTGAATTAATAGCTTTTTCATGATACAAATTTTCTATTGTACTTGTTTATTCAAATTGAAAGAACCTTCAGTAATGGTCTTTACAGATTGATCACCATTAAGATTCTTACCCGTAAACTCAAAAGTTCCGATTAACTTATCGTCTGTTTCTTCAGAAACACTTAAAGAACCTACCATAGAATTATCATAAGGTGCTTGCCACATTTCAGTAGTTGAGTTTTGAGGATTGTTTAAATCAACAGCAGTTTCTGAATAAGAACCTGTATTGAAATTATTGATTGAAGAGCCATCAAAATCGTAAGTACCAACTCCCTCATAACCGAAAATTGTGAATGAAAATGCATTTCCATCACTATTAGAAGCAATAATTATTAAGTTTTGTCCATTGTTGGCAACTGTAGCAGAAGATGATATCTCCCAAGATTCGTAATTTGTGCCATCAACTTTTGCAACTAAAGTTCCCGAAGGAGCATTTCCACCTCCACCACCATCGTCACTACTAGAACATGATGTAAATGTTACTGCTGAAACTGTCATGATAAGTAACAAGATTTGGTTTAATTTTTTCATTGTTGAAATTTTTATGATTATTAATGAGACAAATCTCAACAATAAGCAAAAGCCAAACCATACGATGAATTACGTATATTTTGATTTTTAGATGATTAAAAACGAATACAATAAACAGAATTAACTATTCTGTAAAGAGAAGTAATTGCTTTCTTATTTCAGATTTACTGGTTTTACCATCGTGCAGTTTATCTACGATTCTTTCAAGAATCTCGCTATCTTCTTTAATAGCTATAAAGATAAAATCCACAATAAATCGAAAGATAATCAGTAAAACAGCAGCAACGATAGAACCATTAGAAAACACCATAAAAAACGATCCTAAAATCACTGTAAATTGTTGAATAAAAATTCTGAAATAAGGTTTAAACATGATTTCGTTCACCTTGAATTGGTTGTATTTCTTAGGAACAAGAAAATCAAATATAAATTTCATTAACTGCGTACCCACTAATAACGCTAAAACTATTGGCACACCTTCTATTTCTAAAACTTTCTGAAAATTTGCTAAAACGTTAAAAGGTTCTTTAAAAGACACATCACCAGCTATGGAAACAATCCCAAACAAGAAAATAGATTGAATGGCTATAAACCCACCATAGTGCACAATAAAAAAAGGAATTGAAAATAGAATTGAAACTTTTTTGTCATTATGCTTGTAAGACAGGTACATCTTAACCACATTGAATAATCCAATAATTATACTCTCTAAAAAATAACCGAAAAGTACAGCATAAGCCTCAACCTTTCCAATTGTCACCAGAAAGATGAGAAACAATACATTTACCCATGCAAATGAATTTGTTTTATTAGGATAAAATACACTTTTTAGCATACACAAATAAAAGTATTATTTCTATAAAATACTATACGATGAATTGCGTATAAGCCCTAAAAACAAAATCTAGAAAAAGACCGATTGTAACAAAATATCGATTTTTCATACTGATATTATAAGCCTAGTAATCAAAATGTTTTACAATATTTCATACTTGTTTTTCAAACTGAAGCTTACAGAACCTTCTGAAAAAGCCATAAGGTTCTGGGTAAAAAACTCAGATATTTTGAAGTTAGAATATTGTTTGAAATATGGGAATTATAAAACACGTCAACTTGCTGCTCAAGGCCTAGAAATTGTTGGCAACTCTTCTTCTGTTCCTGTGCTATTGAATGCTATTGATGACAATATTCACAACGTTTCCATTGCTGCTCTAAATGCTTTAGAAAGAATTTCACCAAATAATGAACTTGTTATTTCTATCACCCGAAAACGCTTCAGTTGGTTAAAAAATATAAGAGACAAAGAAGAGTCTCAAAAAAATAAAGCTCCTAGAAAATATAACATTCATAGATGGGAACGCTCTAGCAAAAAGTCTTTTGATAGAGTAAAAGAACAACTAAAGAAACCTATTAGGTAAATAGAGTTTATTTATTAAAGTTCATATGAGGATATTCAGTCTGAAGAACTTCTATACGCTCATTTAATTTCATTTGGAACTTTTGATGCGCTTCTGAATCTGGGTTAAAAGGCTTGTGAGCTAAACCAGACTGTATCTGTTTGACATTGTCTAGTACTTGTTGCGCATCTTCAGATAACCAAACTGTTTTAAACTTTTCCCAAATGTAATCTACAGCCAAATCGCTCGGATGAATCATGTCAGAATTGTAAAATCTGTAATCACGAAGCTCATCCATCATAATCTCATAAGACGGAAAGTAATATTGTTGGTGTCTTGGATCAACAACTTGATGTATTGCCGAAAGCAAATGCGATTTACTCTGCGTGTTTTCAACAAAGCCATCCTTTAAGTGTCGTACTGGTGATACTGTAAAAATGAAATTTGCTTTAGGATTAACACTCCTAATTAATGCAATAGTATTTTCTATTGAAGCTAAAATATCATCAATTGGCAATAGTTCTTTTAGAAATTGCTTTTGTGGCACTTTATGACAATTAGCCACAATTTTGTCTGAAGCTATATACCTATACACCCAAGCTGTACCCAAGGTAACAATAATATGAGTAGCGTCTTTTAGTTGTTGATGTGTCGATTTAATACTATCGTTTAAAGTCCTCAATACATCTTTTTGTGTAGAAGAATTTAATTTTGAATGCGCATCAAAACAACTGTAAACTTCATTATTGTAAATTAACTCTTCTTCGGAATAAAAATCTTCATTGATACTGCGAGCTACTAGATTTTCAATTGCTACAGTATGAAATAAAACACCAAAGGGATTTACATTGGATTGAAACTTAAAATAGTCAAACTTGCCACCAATATTCTCTGAAAAACAAGACCCTAAAAGCATCACTTTAGCGTTATAATCTATTTGATTATGCTGTTGTGGTTGTAGTGGTATGTTAGTTTGAAGTTTCATTTAACAAAAAAATCCTTAAGGATAAACTTAAGGATTTTTAATATTTCTATTTTCTATTAGTTATAAATAAATTGAAGCGTTTCTGTTTCTTCATTTACAGTTCCTGGCTCATAAATTGATGTTGCTGAAACAGGAAACCCTTGTGAATTATAAGTATAAGTTGTAGTAAAATCATCTGTAACACTTGCTCCACTAGTATTTGTAGAGGAAGTAACATTATGCATGGTCATACTAAAACCTCCAGATATTAAATTTAGAGTTTCTCTTTGATGTAAATTAATGAATGGATTAAAATGATTGTCATAAGTATAGGTATAATCCTGGTTACCATTTACATCTATTTCCTCTATTATATCTCCATCATCATTTAGGACATAATCATATTCACCCCAATCATCAGTCATTGTAATTACTCCTTGCTCATCGTAAGAGTAGTTATTAGATTGAATAATTGTATTTTCAAAACTATAAGTTTCCTCAATTAGTCTATTTTGTGAATCATATTCAAATTCACCATACCTTTCTAAAGTTCCATCTTGATATTCATCTATACGACTCAATAAATTATTTGTGTAGGTGTAAACTTCTTCATATCCATCATTGTCTGAAGCTCCCACTAATCTGTCACCTTCGTAAGAAAAATTTGTAATATAACTTGTACCATCTTCATAGCTTACGATTAATTGGCTTAGAAGAAGATTTTCACTTGGTTGGTTATTGTTTTCTGAGGAATCATCACTACTACAAGATGACAAGAAAATTGAGGTTGTAATAAAAAATAAGTAGCTAATTTTTTTCATGAAATTGTTTTTGAGATTTGAATGCGCTAATATATATTATTTATAATGAATAATATAATAGTTAGATTTTAGTCTAAAAACGATCTTACCTTAACCAAAGCCTCATCAATCCCATCAGGATTTTTACCTCCAGCTGTTGCAAAGAATGGCTGACCACCTCCACCGCCTTGGATGTATTTTCCTAGTTCTCTAACAATTTGCCCTGCATTCAATCCTTTAGTGTCCACTAATTCTTTTGAAATGTAACAAGACAGAATAGCTTTACCATTATTTTCAGCTCCAAAAAGCAAGAATAAATTATCAAACTGACTACCTAATTCAAAACACACATCTTTAATTCCTCCTGCATCCAAATCCAACTTTTTAGTTAAAAACTGCACGCCATTAACTTCAGTGATTTCATTCTTAAGCTCGCCTTTGATGTTCTTAGCCTTGTCCTTAAGTAATTGCTCAATTTGTTTCTTTAAATCGGCATTTTCTTCTTGAAGGTTTTGCAATGCTTTAACTGGCTCTTGGGTATTGTTAAGCAAGTCTTTCATTTCAAAATAAGCTCTATTGTTTTCAAAATAAAAGTCCTTCACCGCATCATTGGTTATGGCTTCAATACGACGAATACCAGCAGCAACAGCACCTTCTGATACAATTTTGAAGTGCCAAATATCTCCAGTATTCTTCACGTGTGTCCCACCACAAAGTTCTATAGATTGCCCGAAACGAATAGTACGAACGGTATCTCCATATTTTTCACCAAATAGAGACATAGCACCATCTGCTATAGCCACATCTTTTGGCACATTTCGTTTTTCTTCTAATGGTAATTTCCCATCAATACGTGCATTAACAAAATTCTCAACATCGCGTAATTCTTCAACTGTTAATTTTGAAAAATGCGAAAAATCGAAACGTAAATATTTTGAATGCACTGCAGAGCCTTTTTGCTCTACATGAGTTCCTAAAACCTCACGAAGCGCCTGATGTAATAAGTGCGTTGCCGTGTGATTACATTCGGTTCTGTAACGTTGCTTAGCATCTACCACAGCTTTGAAGGTAGCCGTTAAATCTTCAGGTAAATTTTTTGCAAAGTGAATAATAACATTGTTTTCCTTCTTAGTATCTATGATGTAAACCGTGTCACCATGACTATCTTGCAAATAACCCTTATCACCTACTTGTCCTCCACCTTCAGCATAAAACGGAGTTAAATTAAAAACCAACTGATACATTTCACCATCTTTCTTAGAGGTTACTTTTCTGTATCTTGTAATTTTTACATTAGCTTCTAATGCATCATAACCTATAAATTCCTGTTCAGCATCATCGACTAAAATCGTCCAATCATCCGTAGACATTTCACTTGCCTTGCGCGAACGGTCTTTTTGCTTTTCAAGATGAGTTTTAAAGCCTTCTTCATCGAGCTTCATCTTATTTTCAGAAAGAATTAAAGCCGTTAAATCTATTGGAAAACCATAAGTGTCGTACAATTCAAAAGCCTTTTCACCTGAAACGGTATCACCTTTGGTTTCTTCTACAATACGATTTAGAAGTACTAAGCCTTGTTCTAAAGTTCTTAAGAATGACGCTTCTTCTTCTTTTATCACATTTTCTATAAGCTGTTTTTGAGCTTTCATTTCTGGGAAGGCTTCTCCCATTTTCTTACTCAAAATGTCAACTAACCTGTAAATAAAAGGTTCTTTTTTATCTAAAAATGTAAAGCCATAACGGATAGCTCTACGCAAAATTCTTCTAATAACATAACCAGCACCTGTATTGCTTGGCAACTGACCATCTGCAATAGAAAACGCTACGGCTCTAACGTGATCCGCAATAACTCTAATAGCAACATCTACTTTTTCGTCTTTACCATAATCTTTATCACTTATGGTTTCAATTTCTCTGATTATTGGTGTAAAAACATCAGTATCATAGTTAGACTGAACTCCTTGTAACACCATACAAAGACGCTCAAAGCCCATACCTGTATCAATATGTTTATTTGGTAAAATTTCTAAGGATTTGTCTGCCTTACGATTGTATTGCATGAATACTAAGTTCCAGATTTCTACCACTTGCGGATGATCCATATTTACAAGTGTTTTACCATCTACCTTAGCTTTTTCTTCAGCAGAACGAATATCAACATGTATTTCACTACAAGGCCCACATGGTCCTTGGTCTCCCATTTCCCAGAAATTATCCTTTTTATTTCCTTTTAAGATACGGTCTTCTGAGATATACTGTTTCCAGATATCGTAAGCTTCAGTATCCATATCTAGTTTATCTTCATCACTACCTTCAAAAACTGTAACATACAGAATATCTTTATCAATTCCGTAGACTTCGGTTAACAATTCCCAAGCCCAAGCAATAGCTTCTTTTTTAAAGTAATCGCCAAAACTCCAGTTTCCTAGCATTTCAAAAAGTGTGTGATGATAAGTGTCATATCCCACTTCTTCTAAATCGTTATGCTTACCCGAAACTCTTAAACATTTTTGAGAATCCGCTATTCTATTTTTCTTTGGTTCGGCATTACCCAAAAAGTATTCCTTAAAAGGTGCCATACCAGAATTTACAAACATTAGGGTAGGATCATTTTTCACTACCATTGGTGCTGAAGGCACAATAAGATGTTGCTTTTCCTTAAAGAAATTTAGAAACTTAGAACGAATTTCCTGAGACTTCATATATTGAAATTATAGCTTGTTTTTATTTAATTACTGCAAATGCAAAACAATTTTTTATCTTTGGACGTTACACTAATAAAAAATTGCTCTCGCAAAAGGCTTATTAGCTGCAAAAATAGTATAAATTAATACATGGCTAAGGTAAAATATTATTATGATTCCGAAACGCTTTCGTACCGTAAGATAAAGCGTAAGAAATCTACAACTTTTAAATATGTAGCTGCTTTTTTAACGGCTACTGCACTTTTTGCCTTTCTACTTGTTTTTATTGCTGGACAGTATGTTGAATCGCCAAAAGAGCGTCAGCTTACCAGAGAACTTCAAAACATGCAGATTCAATATGAATTATTGAACAAACGCATGGATGATGCCATTGCTGCTTTGGAAAATGTTGAAGAACGCGACAATGCTATTTACAGACTTTATTTTGAAGCCAATCCAATTCCAGACGAACAACGTCGTGCTGGCTTTGGTGGTATCAATCGTTATAAAAAATTTGAAGGCTTTGACAACTCGCAACTCATAGCCGAAAGCAATAAACGCTTAGATATTTTAGAAAAAGCAATTGTAGTACAATCCAAGTCTTTGGATGAAATTGCAAAACTTGCCGAAGACAAAGAAAAATTCTTAGCTGCAATACCAGCAATTCAACCGGTAAGCAATGAAGATTTAACTCGTATGGCATCGGGTTATGGTTATAGAACAGACCCATTTACTAAAGTTAGAAAATTTCATTATGGTATGGATTTTACCGCGCCACGTGGTACTCCTATTTATGCTTCTGGTGATGGCGTTGTAAAACGTGCAGACAATGGTTCTACAGGTTACGGTAATCACATTAGAATTGATCATGGTTACGGATATGTTTCGCTTTATGCACACTTGTATAAATATAATGTAAGAGTTAATCAACGTGTAAAACGAGGCGATTTAATAGGTTTTGTTGGAAGTACAGGACGATCGGAAGCACCTCATCTTCATTATGAAGTGTTCAAAGATGGTGATCGTATCAACCCAATAAACTTCTACTACGGCAACCTATCTGCTGAAGAGTATGATGAACTGTTGAAAAAAGCTTCTTTAGAAAACCAATCTCTAGATTAAGATGCATATAGATTTACCAGAAAAACGCTACTACGGAATTGGTGAAGTTGCCAAAGCTTTTAAGGTAAATGCTTCCTTAATACGCTTTTGGGAGAAAGAATTTGATGTCCTTAAGCCTAAAAAAAATGCTAAAGGCAATCGAAAATTCACCCCTGAAGATATCAAAAATCTAAAATTTATTTACCATCTTGTAAAAGAAAGAGGCTTTACATTGGAAGGTGCAAAGACACATCTTAAAGAAGAGCGTAAACAAGCCTTAGAAAAATATGATATCATCGAAAAACTGGAAGATATAAAAGCACAACTTATCAAAATAAAAACTCAACTTTAAAAAACTTATCATCATGAAAAAATGGTTAATTCCTTTAATTGTAATTGTAGTAATTGTTTTTGGAATATATAGATGGGCTGTAGGTTTTAACAACACAGCTGTTGAACTTGAAGCTAATGCTAAAACAGAATGGTCTAATGTTGAAAGTGCATATCAAAGAAGAAGTGATCTGTATAGTACAGTAATTAAAACTGTCCAAGGCGCTGCTGATTTTGAAAGAAAAACATTGAATGAAGTAATAGAAGCCCGATCAAAAGCAACCTCAATCAACATTAACGCAGATGATTTAACTCCTGAAAATTTAGAAAAATTCCAACAAGCTCAAAGCCAATTAAGTGGTTCATTCAGTAGATTAATTGCTTCCTTTGAGCGCTACCCAAACTTAAAAGCTTCAGATCAATTTAGAGAATTCCAAGCACAACAAGAAGGTACTGAAAACCGTATAAATATTGCACGTGAAAAATATAATAATACTGTAAATAAATACGATATCTATATCACCAAATTCCCTGGAAAGATACTTGCTGGCTGGTTTGGTTTTGAAAAAATGCCACGTTATAAAGCCGATCCAGGTAGTGAAAAAGTTCCAGACGTAAATTTCGATTTTTAAAAAAACTCACCATGTCTAATATTGAAGATTTTCTCACTAAAAAAGAAGAAGAGGAAATCGTAGAAGCTATAAGAATTGCTGAAAATAAAACTTCGGGTGAAATTCGTGTGCATATCGAAAGAACAACCGATAAAGATGTATACGAACGCACGTTAGATGTGTTTCATTTATTAAAAATGGATAACACCAAAGAACGTAATGGTGTACTGATCTACGTCGCTGTTGATGACAAAGCCTTTGTGATTTTTGGTGATGAAGGCATTAACAACATTGTTGGCTCTGAGTTCTGGAATTCTACACGAGATAAAATTGCTTCTCAATTCAAATTAGGTAAATTCAAACAAGGCTTAGTAGATGGTATTACTGAAGCAGGGCGTGTGCTTTCTACGCATTTCCCTTGGCATCATAATGACACTAACGAGTTAGACAATACAATTTCAAAAGGCTAATGAAGTATTTAAAATACATTTTATTTAAATCTATAATAGCCGTTTGTCTTTTATGTTCCTTGGTTGGGTTTGCTCAGTATAACATTCCTCCTGTACCAAAAGAGCAAACTAGTGTTTATGATGAAATAGGATTGCTAACACCAACTCAAAAAAATAATCTTGAACAAAAGTTAATTCGTTACTCTGATACAACCTCAACACAAATTGTAATTGCAACCATAAGTTCTACCAAAGGAGAATACATCAATTATTTAGGCGCGCAATGGGCCGAAGCATGGGGAATTGGACAAGCAGATAAAGACAATGGCATTTTTATTTTATTAGCTAGAGACGATCGTAAAATAGGAATCAACACTGGTAAAGGTGTTGAGCATTTGCTTACTGATGCTATGAGCAAGCGCATCATTAATAATGATATTATCCCATATTTTAAACGTAACGATTATTACGGCGGACTGAACAGAGCAACCGATGCCATATTTGAAGTTATGCAAGGCGAATATCAAGGTACCAGACAAGGTGGTTCCTCAAATGGTTTCCCTGTTGGTGTTGTTATAGTACTCTTATTCTTTTTTATCATATTTATAATCGCACTTACCAAAAAACGAGGTGGTGGAAAAGGTGGTAATGGTGGAAATCGTTCAGATGACAGCAGAAGCCTTCTTGAAGCCATTATACTTAGCAACATGGGACGCGGAAGTTATTCTAGAGGCTCATCTTCTGGTGGCTTTGGTGGCTGGGGAGGAAGTTCTGGAGGTGGAAGCTTTGGAGGAGGTGGCTTTGGTGGCGGCTTCGGCGGAGGAAGTTTCGGTGGTGGAGGCGCCTCTGGTGGTTGGTAATATTTAAAAAATTACTACTACTTTACTCTATTTAGAAAAAGCTTATAAATTAATTATGAATATTCGTATATACTTTTCAATTCTATTTACGATTGCTTTACTGACTGGATGTAAATATGAAACAAAAAAATCTAAAAATACATCAGACTATATTCCTAAAAACTATAATGAGGCTGTTGTATTCGACTCTTCAAATTTATTTTCACCTTTAGAAAGTGATTCTCTCATTCAAAAAATCATAACTTATGAGAAAGAAACAACTAATGAAATTGCTATTTTAACAGTAGATTCAATTCCAAAAAATATGGATATCAAATTCTTTGGAACTAATGTTGCTAAGAATTGGGGAATAGGCAAAAAAGAAAAAGACAACGGATTATTGATTACAATATCAAAATTTGATAGACAAGTAGCTATTTCAACAGGCTTAGGTACAGAAAAAACTATTTCTGATTATGAATGCAAGGTAATAATTGATAGTATCATGATTCCAAATTTTGTTCAAAAAAAGTATTACAAAGGAGTATCTAGAGCTATCGATTCAATTTCCATTCTTTGGGATTAATCAATAAAGAAAAAATCATCATCACCTGTCTTGCCTTTAGAACCTAGGCTATTGAACTTATAACTAAAGCCCAACATAAAATACTGTCTAAGCACTGTACTTTGGCTATCTTGAATATAATCTTGAGTTGCTACACGTCTGGCGTTAGTATTCTGATTTAGTAAATCATAAGCTTTTAAAGTTATAAGCGCTTTGTCTTTTAAGAAGCTATAAGACAGTGTAGAGTTCCAAAACCAAGCACTTTTCTGAAATCCATCCGCTACATTCGGGTTGTAGTTGAAGGCAATATCATTTCTCCACTCAAACTTTTCAGGTAAAAAAGTAGCTGTTCTCAAACCAGCATTATGACTGGTAAAATTACGATCATCAAAAGCTTCAATATCATATGCGTTGTTTGAGAGATTTAGTTCATAATATGGTCTTAACTCCATAACCTTATCCCATAAAAAATCTACCCCAAATCTTGGAGAAAAAGTTCCAACTTCACTGGCATATTGTACATCATTATTATAATTAATGTTTTTTGAGTAATTGTATCGTGCTCTAATATTAAACTTTAAAGTTCTTAAAGTGTCTAATTTCACATCTTTATTATAGGTTCCCGAAACTCCATAATTGTAATTGCCGTCTACATTTTCGTAAGTAGTAGTTCTAACTAAAGTTTCTGGATCTACAACAGTCCTTGAAACCACTTGATTGTTAGTAAAGCTTGCATTGATATTACCATAAAAACCTGTACGCTTTTGCCAATCAAACCCGTTATAACCAGCATAAAAACTATGTCGATTAGATGGTGCCAAATTAGGATTACCAATGACGATACTCAATGGATTAGACACATCTGTAAAAGCCTGTAATTGTCTTAATGCAGGTGGATTATTACCTAATCTGTAGCTACCATAGATTGATGACTTAGGACTAAACCTGTAGTTAGCTCTATAGTTCAGTTCTAAATTTTTAAAATCTCGTTCGACGTTAAATTGAGGTCGGAGTAAATCTTGATTCTCCAAAGTTCTTATGTTATAACCTAAATTGAACCTTGTGAAAAACTTTTCACCTCTATAAGTTAGTCCAAAAGTTGGAATACTTCTAGAATCGGTATATTCAAAATCTGTACTTAATTCCGTATTGAAATCCGTAAAGTCTTGTGTAGTATCATTAAAATCAAACGTACTTTGCCTGTTTTTATCTTTATCTCTTGAAAATTCGTACTCAAAATTCAAGAAAAATTTCTTGGCTATAATTGGCAATCTATAAGTGAATTCAGCAGAAACTCCATAACTATCATTTTCACCATCGGTAAACTGATCTCTGACAATAGTTTCAGCTTCGGTTCCAAATATTTCAGCAATAGAGTTTAAAAAATCATCACTTTCTCTTTTATTAATGCTGGTTTCAAATTCTGCTCTTATAAACCCACCTTTATTCCCAAAACGCTTTGTTGCAGATATATCTGTAGAAAATTGTCTTGCAAAACTCTCTACGTTAGAGTTTACATTTGATTGGTTAGTAAGCTCACGATCCTCGTCAAAAGTTTCGTCAAAACTACTATACAATGTCCTTGATTTAGAATAACTAAAAGACGGTTCTATATTTAATTGGAATGTAGAATCGGTTTCTATTTCAAACTCTAAATTAGCAGAATGACTATCTGTATCACTATCTGATCTAGAATTAGAATTGGTAAAATATCTTGAATCAGATAATATAGTTTCTCGCTGTGTTGAAGTTTCATTTTCAGAATTACTAGAAGAATTAAAATAATCAGCCGAAATATCTACAGTTTCACCAATAACATCAGCATAATTTAAACCATTACTTCTTGAAGTCGTTATACCTTGACCACCACCAAAAGAACGACCGTTGAATGTAAAAGAACCGTTACTTTCAAATCTAACACTATTAATGTTTCCGAACATTTTAGAAATCTCACCAAAACTAAAACCTGGTGAATTTATATTGTTACCACCTGCAAGAGCACTAATACGCCTATCATTATCAAAAAAGTTAATCATTCCAGCATATTCATACCGATCATCGGTACCAGCACCTGCAGAAACACGACCAAAAATTCCCTTGTTATTTTCTTCTTTAATAGTAAGGTTGATGGTTTTATTTTCTTGATCTCCTGCTTCACCTGAAAAAGCTTCAGATTTAGTCTTGGTATCAACCACCTGAATTTTCTCAATAATATCCTTGGTTAAATTTTTAGTAGTAATCGTTGGATCATCTCCAAAAAATGGCTTTCCGTTTACCAAAATTTGATTTACAGGCTTACCATTTACGGTGATATTTCCTTCTGGATCTACTTCTACTCCTGGCAATTGTTTGAGTAAATCCTCAACATTAGCATCTTTCTTTGTTTTGAAAGATTTTACATTAAACTCTAAGGTATCCTTTTTTATGGTAATTGGTGCAGTAGATCTGATAACAACTTCATCGAGTTGACTATCTAATTGCATTGAAATAGTATTGAGCTGAATGTTCTCCTTGTCAATATTTATTTTTTTGAAATAAGTTTTATAGCCTACATAAGACACGTAGAAATTGAGACTTTGATCGTAAGTTGAAGATTCTAATTCAAATTTTCCGTATTTATCTGAAATCGAATACGATATAACACTACTATCTTTAACACGTTCTAAATAAACTGTTGCAGATTCTATAGGTTGGTTTGAATCTTCAGCGATAAGTGTTCCTGTAATTTTGAATGTTTTTTCCTGTGAAAATGAATGTAAAGCAAATAATAGTGCAAAAACTGATAAGAGTTTTTTCATGAAGATTGATTGATGATTAGATTGATAGTTAATTGATTAACGCAATTAACTAAGAAATCGTATGAAATTTCTTAAAAGAATTATAAAACTTTATCTTTTTAGAGAAAAGTGCCCCTTAAAAGTCCTCCCATCTAGCAATTTGGCTATAAACCAATAATCAGATGAAGGCATTAATTCTCCATTAAAATATCCATCCCAAGCTGTGTTATTTCCATTGAGCACAGTGAGCAATGTTCCATAACGATCAAATATCTGGACAGAAGCAGTTACTGGAAACTCAGCAGAAAATCCTGAAATTTCCCAAGTGTCATTTTCATCATCACCATTAGGTGTAAAGAATTTTGGAAAACCCAAAACGGAAACCAATTCTGAGACTATGCCGCAATCACTTTTAATATCTTTTACAAATACAGTATGTATACCAGAATTTACATTTTCAAAAACGTTTGATGTTTGATAAACACCAAATTCGTCATCTAAACTATAGGTATAATCACCTTCGCCAGATACCAATACAGTAATAGTATTATTTTCCGAAATATCAGTAACCTCTATCATTTCAAATGTAGCTGTACTAGAAGGCAAAACGGTAATAGTTCTTTCATTAGAGCAGCCAAAAGGTTTTGTTACCACTACAGAATACGTTCCCGGCTCATTAACTTCTATGTTAATAGTTGTTTCTCCCGTTGACCATTCATAATAGAAATTGTTTGGTACATCATCTACAATACCTCCGTAAAGTGAAATAGTTTCTGGAAAAGTATTAGTACAATAGTAAACTGTTTCATCGTCCATAAGACTTGGCAATTCCTCAACAGTTAGATTGACTTCTAAAATACTATAGCAACTACCATCCTGTTCTAATCTTGCAAATATAGTTTGATGATAAGGTGTTGTATTTGTGTAAGTACTTCCTAAGGGATTTTGCTGAAGCAATGCTTGATTATAAGTTTCATAATACCCCAGAACTTCTATGCCACCAGTTTCATTTTCTAAAATTTGCTCATCTACAGAAGACAAATCAAAATTTATGATTCCTGTCTCTTCTAAACTATCACAAAAAGATAAGTTAACACTATTTCCAGAGTTTGTATTAACGACTAAAGTTACTTCTGCTGTAGCAGAACAATTAGTTTCAGTGTTGGTTACTAAAGCATATATTGTTTGATAATTATTCTCATTAACATAATTTTCATCATCAATTGGTATAAACATTTCTTCATCTTTAAAATAGTCAACAACAATATTGTTTAAACTACCTGAAACAATAACATCATTATATTCATTAAGATTAAAGAATGAAATACCATCCATCACTTCATCTTCGCATTGATTTATAGTAATGTTAGAAACTTCTGGTAATGGATTAACAGTAACCATAATTGGATATCTAGTTGAGTTATTTGCACAACCTGGTACTACAGGCAAAACCCAAAATGTTGTTGTTTCTGTTAAAGTAACATCGTAAGTCAATCCTGTATTAATAACATCTATTGAAGTTGACGTTTCAAACCATTGCGCATCACCAGTTGAAGAACTTACTACCAATGTCTCTTCTACAGAACCACAAGCAGTAATTTCTTGAGAAGATATCCTAGGCATCACCATTGTACTGTATGCTGAAAGATTTATAACTGGTTCATTAGGCAGACCACCAAACTCAACAATATAACCTTGAGGGTGGTAATCACTACTAGGATTAAGATCTCCAGTTACAGCCAAATCATTCCAAGAACCTAAAATTCCCACATTTGGTGCTGTAATATGAGCATAATCCTCATCTCCTGCATTATTAGGCTCACCTGTATTCCAAGAAGAATATTCACCATCTACAGGAGCTCCTGTTGAAGTGCCTTGCCAAAATGTAGTTCCGGCTTCTGGGCCAGTTACCCATTTCCAAGTTCCTTCTGTTTCTGCATCACTAGCACCAATCCATCCCGTACCAGAAGTTTGTTCTCCTGCTAATTGGGATTCTTCTTCTGTTGTAATCGTAGCCAAATAACCTTGTAAACCAAAATAGTCTTGGGCTGCCGCAGCATCTCTAGCTTCGGTCCATGTAATACCTACATCTGCTACATAAAAATAATAATGTCCTGTACTTGGAAGATAATTTGCATTACCTAGATTAATTGAAAACTGTCGGTCTTGAGCATAATCTGTATCAGTAGTTTCAAATACTACATTTTCAATAGCAGCTTCAAATTCAGCAAAAGTTGCAGGACCAATTAATGTGAGTAGTCCTGCAGAAACGTTCCAAGTTGATGACACATTTGGATTACTTCCTGTTAAAGAAAGAAGATCTTGTCCTGAAGCGTACCCTTCAGATATTTGAATAAATATTTCATCTAAAGTTGTATCCGTTGGATCTGGATCAGAAATTGAAACCGATGTAACTATAGGTACTTGAATACCTGGACAATATATTTGATTTCCATCAACCTGTATTTCTGGTGGTGAATCTTGTGAAAAAAGATCGCAAAAACTCAGCAGGAAAGCGAATACTAAAAAAGTGCTCTTCAATATTTTCATAGCAAGTTTTAAATATACTACTTTTTACGCATGTACACACTTACAGGTACTCCATTGAAGTCGAAATGCTCCCTAAGTTGGTTTTCTAAAAAGCGCTTGTAAGGATCCTTGATATACTGAGGTAAATTACAGAAAAAAGCAAATTGAGGTTGTGGCGTAGGCAATTGCATTATGTACTTTATCTTTACATACTTCCCTTTGTATGCTGGTGGTGGTTGATTTTCTATTATTGGTAATAGAGTCTCGTTTAACACACTTGTTTTAATTCGTTTTGAACGATTTTGATAAACCTCAACAGCTGTTTCAATAGCCTTATAAATTCTTTGTTTATTTAAAACAGAAATGAAAATAATAGGAACATCTTTAAAAGGTGCTGTTTGTTCTCTGATATGCTTTTCAAAATTCTTTGTAGTATTGGTATCCTTATCAACCAAATCCCACTTGTTTACAAGTATTACAATACCTTTTCTATTACGCTCTGCTAACCAAAATATATTTTGAACCTGACCATCAAAGCCTCGTGTAGCATCTAGCACAAGTAAACACACATCACAATGCTCAATAGCTCTTACACTTCGCATCACAGAGTAAAACTCTAAATCTTCTTTAACTTTAGATTTTCTTCGGATTCCAGCCGTATCAACTAAATTAAATTCAAAGCCAAAACGATTATATTTTGTATCTATTGAATCTCTTGTTGTACCCGCTATATCGGTTACGATGTAACGATCTTCACCTATTAAAGCGTTTATAAACGACGACTTACCTGCATTAGGTCTTCCTACTACAGCAAAACGTGGTAAATCTTCTTCAGCAACCTCTTCTTTTTCTGGCAAAGCTTCAACAACAGCATCTAATAAATCACCTGTACCACTACCATTAATACTTGCTATAGTAAAATATTCACCTAAACCAAGTGCATAGAATTCTACGGCATCTTCAGCTCTTTTATTATTATCAACTTTATTTACCACTAAAAAAACAGGCTTTTCTACCTTACGCAGTAAATTAGCTACATCTTCATCCATTCCCGTAATACCAGATTCTACATCTACCATAAAAATTATAGCATCTGCCTCATGAATTGCCAACTCTACTTGCTTATCTATTTCAGCTTCAAAAACGTCATCACTCCCTATAACATATCCACCAGTATCTATTAATGAAAACTCTTTTCCATTCCAATCTGTTTTGCCGTAATGACGATCTCTAGTAACACCACTTACCGCATCTACAATGGCCTCACGTCGTTTTATTAAACGATTAAAAAAAGTAGATTTTCCAACATTAGGACGTCCTACAATAGCGACTATATTACTCATTCTGATAATTTAAGGCTACAAAGATAGTACATTGACCTTATCTAGCTTTATTCATAATTCGTTTTTAGAAACTTTCCCCTTATTTTTTTGAAATTACACCAAAAACAAATTGTTAATATCCTGTTGATAATAACTAAAGATTATAACACCTTACACCATATTTTTAGTAATTTTATTCCTTGTAAAAAGTCACTGACTTTGCAACACTTATTCCCTAATTATGCTTCCACAAGAATGTTGCCCCTCCTCTTGTTTGGTTGCATTGTTAGTACATATAATTGAAATTAAAAAAACTGATATCAGGAGCTATAAACAAAAAAGAATGGGGAATTTTTTTACGCTTATTATATTATTAATTTTAAGCTCAAATCTTATAACTGCTCAAGATAATGTTATTGAGCATCCCATTGAAAAAGGAGAAAGTGTTTATTCTATCTCCAAGAAATATGGTGTTACCATGGAAGCCATATTTGAATTAAATCCTGGATCCGAAGATGTCATTTATGCCGGAAGCACTTTACGTGTTCCTAATTCGAGCAATTCCAACACTTCTTCATCTTCTTCAGCAGTTATAACTGACACCAAAATTCAGAATTATAAAGTAAAGCGAGGCGAAACAAAATCTGGTTTATCTAGAAGATTTGGTGTAAGCATTGCGCAGCTCGAACAGCAAAATCCTCACATCATTAGCATGCTTCAAGCCGGACACATTATTAATATTGACAAAACACTTCAAGTTAAGCAAACGGTTAATGAAGGTGAACATTTGGTGATTAAAGGCGAAACGCTTTGGGGAATTTCCAAAAGGTATGGAGTGAGTTTAGATCAGTTAATTAATGCTAATGCAGATAACTTGTCTGAATATTTACAAATAGGTCAAATTTTAAGAATTCCTGATAAAAATGAGATAGCAACTCCAGAAGGAGAATATCTTGTAAAGCGAGGAGATACTAAGTTCTCATTAGCTAAACGCTTTAATATGAGCATAGCTGAGCTAGAAGAAAAAAACCCACACATTGTAAAAATGTTAATGGCTGGTCATGTCTTAGATATTAGTAAGTCTGATGATTCTTTAGTTACGGTTGACACAGAACAGGAAGAGGAACAGGAGGTAGAGGTTGCAGAGGAAAACAATACTCTTGAAGAAACTACACCTATAGAAAATGAAGAAACAACTCCAGTTGAAGAGACAGTAACAGAAACAGACACCACCTCTACAACCGAAACTAAAGCCTATAAAAATTATGTTATAGAACCACAGGAAACGCTTTATGGTCTATCTAAAAAAGCTGGAATGTCTATTGAGGAATTCACAGAGCTAAATCCTAAATTATTAGATGGAGTTATTGCTGGAGACATTATAAAAATGCCAATAAACCCAACTGAAGAAACCGTAGATAGCAATCCTGAAATTGTTGAAACGACAGACAATAATACTGACACAGAGACAGAGACAAACACAACTACTGAAACTGAGCTTAAAAAAAGAAATGAAGCGCTTTATACCAATTTAGATACTTCAGGCACAAGCGGATTATATTTTTACACTCCATTTTCTGGCAAAGAATTAAGTTCTCCTGAGCTTAGAGAAAAAATGCTCAATAAAAATGCTGATAACTATAAATATTTAGATTTTTTCCAAGGTGCTCAAATAGCAATTGATTCCGCATTGTCACTTAGCATAAATTTTGATATTACGGTAATAAAAGAAAGTAATATAAATTCTCAACTTGAAATTGAAAGCTCATATCCAAAAAACGCATTACTCGTTCCTTTTTTAAAACAAGGAGCCACGCTCCCTAAAATTACTTCAAATGAAAGTATAGCTATAATTGATATTGAATCTAACCTTCCATCTACCGACAATAAGATATATAAATCCATACCTTCAGAGAATTTTCAAAAAACAGAAACACTAAACTACATTGCTAATAAAAATGCGAATGTTATAGTGGTTAGCGAATTAGATGAACCTACAAATAAAACACTGATATTAAATAAAATTCCAGAAGCAAAATTTCTAAAAGTAGATAATGCTGGCTTTTTCAAAGAGCAAGATTTACAAGAAGCGCTAGACAAGAATAAATTGAACTTTGTAATTCTAGATAGTAAAAAAACCATTCTATTCTTAAACTCTACAACTTCTTTAATGAGCAAACTATCAGAGTACAACATCCAACTTGCCCTTATAGACTCTTCTTTAATTCCTGAAGAAAACGAAGTTTCTGACATGAGATATAGAGTTTTAAAACTAGTTTTTCCTACAGCAATAGATCAAAAAAACACAAAATTAACGTCTGACTTTGAAACTAAATATGAAGTCCTTTTCGAGATTAAACCTTCTAGATACGCTATTTTAGGTTACAATATTACCTTAGATGTTCTACTCAGACTTTCTCAGAATCAAGATTTCGAAAACACAATAAACGAGATCAAATCAGAGCATTCACATGTGAAATTTGACTACAAGAAAACTAGTGACACCTTATACTCTAACAGCAGTCTATTTTTAATGCAATACGACTCTAATAATGGTATGATTGAACTTGAAAAAGACAAGTAAAAGTTCAAGAGAAAAACCTTACAAAACAGAACAATAAATATTTTGCTATGTAAACGCTAAATGTATATATTTGTTTGCCCTCTAATCAAGCTTTTAGCAAGATAGAATAACATTGAACTTGCTGTTCTTAATCCATGGCATCGATTTCAAGAGAAAGTATTTGATTTTAAATTTTTAATGAAAGCCAAACCGCAAAGTTTTAAAAGTTATTTTAAGCTAGTATTTATACTAACCTTATATCTAACCTACGGACTATCAACCTCAACGGCACAATGCCCAACAGTGGTTAATAGTTTGCAATCATTCTGTGATGTAGAATCTATTTTGGTTGGAGACTTAGAAGCTATTGATAATGGTGGTGGGATTGTTTGGTACGAGACTGCAACATCTACAACTCCTTTATTAAACTCTCAAAGCTTAGTTAGTGGTGAAGATTATTATGCCGATGATAACACTGGTAGTTGTGGTGCTAGACAACGGGTTGATGTAGTTATATATGGTCCTCCAACAGGGCAAAACTTCCAAGGAGTATGTCTTGACGATCCGACTTTAGCAACTGTTGCCGACTTAGTTGCTGTAGGTAATGATGTACAATGGTACTTAACTCCTTCTGGCGGATTACCTCTACCAGACACAACTGTACTTACTGACAATACTTTATATTATGCAGATCAACTAAATCCTGATACTGGTTGTAGAACATCTAGACTTACGGTTTTAGTAAACGTAGGTTTTACACCTATACCAACTGGTGACCCTATTCAATATTTCTGTTCATCTTCAGGCAATATACCAACCGTTGGAGACTTAGTCGCTAGCGGAACTAACAATTGGTATATTTCACTGTTTTCTGCTTTACCGTTACCAACTACTACTCCTTTAGTAAATGGCCAGACTTATTACGCCACTACTTTAGATCCTCCTTGTGAAAGTATCGGTAGATTAGGAGTTTTAGTACTTTTAGAAACTGGACCAGATCCTGGAATTGACGGGATACTAGACTTATGCGATGCTGACACTAACACTCCTGTAGATTTATTCACTTTACTTGGTGGTTCACCTGATTCTGGCGGAACTTGGTCTCCTGCCCTTGCAAGTGGAACTGGTGTTTTTGATCCCAACGTAGATCCAGATGGAGTTTATACATATACCGTATTATCTAATAATACTTGTCCTAACGAATCTTCAACAATTACCATAACTACTTACGAACAACCTACCGCTGGAACTGACAGTTCTGTAGAATTGTGTAGTACTGATACCTCAATTGATTTATTTGAAAATTTAGGTGGTAACCCTGAAGTAGGTGGAACTTGGTCTCCTGCTCTAGCAAGTGGAACTGGTATTTTTGATCCTAGTGTTGACGCGCCTGGATTATACACATACACTGTAAGCGCTACTCCACCATGTACAGATGCTACAGCTACAGTAAATGTTACAGTAACTCCTTTTAATGATGCAGGTGAAGATGGAAGTATCATAATCTGTGACAGCGATGGAACAATTGACTTATTTAACAGTCTCAACGGCACACCTGATATTGGCGGAACTTGGTCTCCTACTTTAGCAAGTGGCACAGGAATTTTTGACCCACTAGTTGACTCAGCTGGAACTTACACCTATTCTTTTACAGGAAGTGGTTCTTGTCCAGATTCATCAGCAACAGTTACAGTTACAGTAAATAATTTACCTGATACTGGTATTGATAACATCTTAGAATTGTGTAGCAATGACAATTCTTCTGTCGATTTGTTTTCTTCTTTAGGAGGGGCACCAGATACAGGTGGAACTTGGTCGCCTGCATTAGCAAGTGGAACTGGTGTTTTTGATCCAACAATTGATTCTCCTGGAATTTACACCTATTCAATAGCTGGAACAAGTCCTTGTCCTGATGCTTCATCAACAGTTGAAGTTTTAATTATTCAAGAACCAAATGCTGGTCTAGATGGTACATTGAACATCTGTGATGATAATGGTCTTGTAGATTTGTTCAATAGTCTTGGTGGCACTCCAGACTCTGGCGGAACTTGGTCGCCTGCTCTAGCAAGTGGAACTGGTATTTTTGATCCTAATATCGATCCTGATGGTGTTTACACTTATACCATCACAGGAACTTCACCTTGTCCTGATGCAACAGCAACAGTTACCATAAACGTAACACCTTTTATGGAGGCTGGTGAAAATGGAGCTATAACTTTATGTACAACAGATGCGCCTGTAGATTTATTCAATAGTCTTGGTGGTACTCCTGACTCTGGAGGAACTTGGTCGCCTGCTCTAACAAGTGGAACTGGTGTTTTTAATCCTAATGTTGATTCTGCTGGAACTTACACATACACAACTTCACCTGGTGGAACCTGTGATGATGATTCTGCAATTGTTATCGTCACAATTGAAACTCCTCCAAATGCTGGAAATAATAGCACCGTGAATTTGTGTAGCCTTGATAATACAATAGACTTATTCAACAACCTTGGTGGTACGCCTGATGTAGGCGGAACATGGTCTCCTGCTCTAGCAAGTGGAACTGGTGTTTTTGATCCTAATATTGATCCAGAAGGTACTTATACCTACACCTTAACCTCTGCTGTATGCGGTGATGTTTCTGCCTCAGTTACAGTAACTGTAAATGATGCTAATAATGCAGGAAGTAATGGAGTAGCCGAACTATGTGAAAACGATCCTCCAATAGATTTATTTAACAGCTTGAACGATACTCCTGATACTGAAGGAACTTGGTCTCCAGCTTTAGCTAGTGGAACTGGAATTTTTGATCCTAGTATAGATAGTGCTGGTACATACACTTACACAGTTTCTAATAGTGCTTCTCTTTGTCCTGATGATTCTGCAACAGTGATTGTTTCTGTATTATTAGAACCAAATGCCGGAAATGATGGTACTTTAAATCTTTGTAACAGCTCTAATATTGTAGATTTATTCAATAGCTTAGCTGGCACTCCTGATTCTGGAGGAACTTGGTCTCCTGTATTAGCAAGTGGAACTGGTATTTTTGATCCTAATGTTGATCCTGAAGGCATCTATACTTATACAGTCACCAATTCTTGTGGTACAAGTTCGGCAAATGTTACGGTTTCTTTAACTGATGAAAATGATGCAGGTGAAAATGCAACATTAGATATTTGCGAAAATGATCCTACAATAGACCTATTTAGCGTTTTAGGAGGTACTCCTCAGGTTGGTGGTTCTTGGTCGCCGACGCTAAACAGTGGCACAGGCCTTTTTGATCCTAGTATAGATAGTGATGGTGTTTACACCTATACAGTATCAAATATTGCAACGCTTTGTCCTGATGATTCAGCAACTATAACTGTAACTATCTTAACTGAGCCTAATGCAGGAGGTGACGGAACACTGAACCTTTGTGGAGCTACAGATCCGGTAGATCTTTTTAATAGTCTCACAGGAACTCCTGAAACTGATGGTACTTGGTCACCAGCTTTAATTAGCGGAACAGGAGTTTTTGATCCTAATAATGATTCAGAAGGAATATATACCTACACAGTTACAAATTCTTGTGGATCAAGTTCAGCAAGTGTAACAGTGTCTAATACAAACGTAAATGATGCTGGTGAGAATGGTACTGTTGAATTATGTGCTAATGATTTACCTGTAAACTTATTCGATAGTTTAGGAGGAACACCTCAAGTCGGAGGAACCTGGTCTCCCGCTTTAGCTAGTGGAACTGGAGTTTTTGACCCAAACCTTGATACTGCAGGTACATATACTTATACCATTTCAAGCAGCACTTCATTATGTCCAGATGATTCTGCTACTGTAACTGTAAACATTATATCTTTACCTGATGCAGGAGGCGATGCTACACTCAACTTATGTAACGCTACAAACACCGTTGACTTATTTAATAGTTTAACTGGCTCACCTCAATCTGGAGGAACTTGGTCACCTGCTTTAGCAAGTGGTACTGGTGTTTTCGATCCAAATACTGATCCTGAAGGTACATACACTTATGCTGTAAGCAATAGTTGTGGTACTAGCTCAGCTACGGTAACTGTTTCGCTTTCTAATTTGAATGATGCTGGAGATGATGCTTCTATAAACTTATGTGAAGATGATACTTCTGTAGATTTATTCACCGTTCTTGGAGGCACACCACAAGTTGGAGGAACTTGGTCGCCAACTTTGAGTAGTGGCACAGGTATTTTTGACCCTTCTATAGATACTGCTGGAACTTATACTTACACAGTTTCTAGTGGTTCATCATCGCTTTGTCCTGATGATTCTGCAACCGTAACAGTTACTATTGGGCAAACAGCTGATGCAGGTAATGATAGTGCTATATTTTTCTGTACAGGAGATGTTTCTACCATAGACTTATTTGACATACTTTTAGGAACGCCTCACACAGGAGGTACATGGTCACCTACTTTGGCGAGTGGTACGGGAGTTTTTGATCCTACAATAGATTTAGCTGGCATTTATACGTATACTGTAACTTCATCTTGTGGAGACAGTTCTGCAACTGTTACTGTTGGATTTTCTGATCCTAATGATGCTGGTAATAACAGTACTTTAGAATTATGTAGCAACGACATGCCTGTAGATTTATTTAACAGTTTAGGTGGCACACCACAAACAGGAGGCACTTGGTCACCAACCCTTACAAGTGGTACAGGTATTTTTGATCCTAGTCTTGATACTTCAGGTGTTTATACTTATACAGTTTTTAATCCAAGCTCAACCTGCCCTCCTGCTTCAGCACAAATAGCCGTAACGGTATTACCTGCTCCAAATGCTGGTGTAGATGCCATTGTTGATATATGTATAGATGACACAAATCCTGTTGATTTATTTGATAGCTTAGGTCCTTTGGCCGAAACTGGAGGAACTTGGTCTCCTGCTCTAGCAAGTGGCACAGGTGTTTTCGATCCTACCATTGATACACCTGGTAATTATACGTATAATGTAACATCTTCTCAATGTAATTTAACAGCAAGTGCTACGGTAACAGTAAACATTAATGATATACCAGACGCTTCAGGACTTAGGATGAGTTCACTGGATAGAATCTGTTTAGGTGAATCTCTAGAAGTTAATATTGTTGGAGCTACCCAATTAGCTGATGGAGATTATACTATAGTTTATGAAATCACAGATAGTAACTCAGCTATAAACTCGGTAACCATAACTATTACAAATGGAGAAGGTTCATTTATTGTCCCTTCAAATTTAATACCTAATGCAGGTCCTAATGATCTTGCGATACTTCAATTGTTCATTGCTGGGCAAAATTGTAGCGCAGACACTCAGAATATAGAAAGTCTTAAATTTCTAATTATTGATCCACCAACACCTCAAATCATAAGTGGAGGATATGAATTTTGTCTAGATGAAAATCCTACTATAGCAAACTTATCTACTAATATTATAGATGATGAAATTATAGTATGGTATAATGCACCTGTAAATGGAAACATTTATGACTCTTCAACATTGTTAGTTGATGGTGAAACATATTATGCGTCTATACTAACAATTGAAGGTTGTGAAAGCCAAACAAGATTAGCGGTTACTGTGAGTTTGATTTCTTGTATTGGAGACCTACTTATTCCTGATGGTTTTTCGCCTAATAATGACAATGTTAATGATGTGTTTGACATCTTATACATAGAGGATCTTTACCCTAACTTTAAACTGACCATTTTTAATAGATATGGTAATTTAATTTATGAAGGCAATATAAATACACCTAAATGGGACGGAACCTCAAAAAATAACAGCAAACCATTACCTGCAGGAGTTTATTTTTATATTTTAGAATTTAATGATGGTGAAAAGGAAGCTGTACAAGGAAGAGTTTATCTTAATAGATAATGACACAAATTTAAATGATTAAAAGAGTAGCGAAATACTATGTTTTTGGATTACTTCTAGCAATAGGAACAATTTCCTATGCTCAGCAAGACCCACATTATACACAATATATGTATAATATGAGTGTCATAAATCCTGCATACGCTATTGATGATGAAGATAATATTAATTTGGGACTCCTCTACCGTTCTCAATGGGTTGGTGCTGTAGGAGGACCAAATACAGCAAGCTTATTTGCACACTCAACTATTACCGACCGCTTAGAAGGTGGTATATCCATAATTCATGATGAAGTTGGTGATGGTGTGGTAAAACAAACAAATGCTTTTGTTGACATTGCCTATGTATTACCTGTAAGTGAAACTTCAAAACTTTCGTTTGGAATTAAAGCTGGCGCAACTTTCTTTAATACAAATTTTGATGGTTTTGTATATTCAGACCCTTCATTTGATCCTGCGTTTGCAGAAAATATCAGCAGAACGTTTCCTAATGTAGGTGCCGGTTTATTTTATTTTACAGACAACTACTATGTGGGTTTTTCAGCTCCAAATTTATTAGAGTCTAAGCATATGGATCAGAATAGCGGAGTCGTTACTCAAGGTGCTGAAAAAATCCATCTCTTTTTTACAGGTGGCTATGTTTTTAATTTGGGTGAAAATTATAAACTAAAACCTGCCTTTATGGCTAAGCAAGTTAGTGGAGCTCCCATATCTTTCGATTTAACAACAAATGTTCTTATAAAAAATAAAGTTGAATTTGGTGCCGCTTATCGTTTTACCGATTCTTTCAGTGGGCTAGTGAATCTTACAGTTTCTCCTTCAATTAAAATTGGTTATGCATATGATCATACTATTTCTAATTTAGGAAGATTCAATAATGGTTCACACGAAATAATGTTACTATTTAACATCAATAGATTAGGAAAAGGATATGATAAATCCCCAAGATTTTTCTAGTAAAATTATATGAGAAATTTTAGACTACATATCTTATTAATAGTTTTAGCAAGCGGTTTTTTTAGCTTCTCCCAATCACTCCGTAAAGCAGACAATCTATATAATAATAGAGCTTATGTTAAGGCTGCTGAAATTTACTCACAACTCCCAAAATCAGCCGAAGTTTATGAAAAATTAGGAGATTGTTATTATTACAACTCTCAATTTGATAAAGCTTACAAAGCCTATCAAAAAGTCTACAATGACTACAGTCTTGATAAAAAAATTTCAAAAACATTCTATTTTAAATTCTTTGATGTTTTAAGAGGTACAAAAAAGTATGACCTAGCAGATGAAATCTCTACAAAGTATTTAAAAGATTCATTGGATACTAAAGCACAATTAGAAAAATTAAGAAAGGTTGTTCCTTTTGACTACCAACTTTACAATATCACCAGCGATATAAGTGGTTCTAATTTTGGTGCAACCATATATGGTGATAAAATTATTTTTGCGTCTACACACAATGCGGATAACCCAGATTACAAATGGAATAAAAAGCCATATCTAGATATTTACGAATCTCAATTCTCTGAAAAAGATTCAACCAAACTCGATAGTATTAAAGCCTTACCATCATCAATAAACACAAAAAAACAGCACGAAAGTAATGCGGTTTTCACCAAGGATGGTAAAACGGTTTACTTCTCTAGAAATCTAGATAAACGTGTAGAAATTGATTCTAATAAAGTAGCTGTAGTAAGCATATTCAAATCAGAATTAATCAACAATGAATGGGCTGAGGCAAAACCAGTATCTTTTGCCAGTGAATTTTACTCCACCATGCATCCAGCATTAAACAGTGACGAGAGTAAACTTTACTTTTCTAGTGATATGCCTAGTTCTATTGGTTCGTTTGATATATACTATGTAGATATTACCGAAGACGGTTCTTTTGGAGAGCCTGTTAATCTTGGAGCGTCTGTTAATACTGACCGTAGAGAACAATTTCCTTTTATAGTTAAAGACAGTACACTATATTTTGCTTCAAATGGGAGGTTTGGTTTTGGAGGTTTAGACTTATATGCTAGTTCAAAAAAAGACGGTGAATTTTTAGATGCACTCAATTTAGGTGAAACCATTAATAGCTCGTATGACGATTTTGCTTTTGTTGTTACAGACTCCATAAACAAAGGATTTATGTCCTCTAATAGAGATGGTAATGACAACATCTACTCTTTTAACCGCATACCAACAAATAGAACATATTATATTGAGGGTCTTGTAACAGACAAAGTTACCGGCAACTTACTACCAAATACTACAGTGACACTATTTGATGAAGATGGCAATGTGGTTGCTGAAATGGTCGTTGGAGACGATGCTAAATACAAGCTAGAAACAAGACCTAACAGAAGTTATTCTATTGAAGGCTTTCAACCTAAATATATTCCTGAAATTCAATTTTTCAATACTAACGACAGTGGTAATATAGAGTTTAATATAGAGCTTGAAATTGAATCTTATAAAGATGCAGAAGAAATTGTCACGGATGATGACAAAGGAAATACCTTCATTCAACTTGAAAATATATATTTCGATTTTGCTAAATGGGATATAAAACCACAAGCTGCCAAAACACTAGATGTACTTGTTGCTTTGTTGAAAAAATACCCACGTATGGAAATTCAACTTGGTGCCCATACTGATTCTAGAGCAGGATATGAGTTCAACATGGACTTATCTGAAAAGAGAGCTAGAGCAACTTTAGAGTATCTTGTAGAAAATGGTATTAATAGAGCTCGACTAACCTCTAAAGGTTATGGTGAAAGCCAACCACTTGTACCTTGTGGTGATAACTGTACTGAGATTGAATTCTCTATAAACAGACGTTGTGAGTTTCTTATCTTAAAATAAAAACTTCTAACATGCTACACTATGGCTTTATCTAATGAAGTAGTTTTAAGACCGCGTTTTAAGTTTGAAGTCAATGCTCCTAACGAACAACTCCTAGCTGGTTTTGAAGTTGAGAAAAACAATCAAACTGAATTCATTGTTACTCGTGTTGACGACCATGTATTTCTAAAATTTCCAAAACACAAGCAGCATTTTTGGTCGCCTCAACTACATTTAGAAATTAATGAAAACGGCGAACACTCCTCAACGGTTCATGGGCTTTTTGGACCTAACCCGACAGTGTGGACTATGTTTATGTTTTTACATTTTGTTGTTGCCGGACTTTTTATAGCATTCGGAATATGGCTATATACTAACATTTCACTTAAAGAAAGTTTTGCCATTCAGCTTTTTTTAATGCTACTAATGGTAGCCTTTTGGTTTGTGCTTTATTTTGCCGGAAGAATCGGACGATCTAAAGGAAAGCCAGAAATGTACGAATTACATGGTTTTATGAAAGAAACGCTTAGAGCCTATCGTTGATTATAGCCAAAACGCTTCAGTTGGTTTTGGTTACTTCTCCAATTTTTATTCACTTTTACGTAAAGCTCTAAATGTACTTGTTTCCCAAAGAATTTCTCTAAGTCTTTACGAGCTTCTACTCCTACTCGTTTTAATGCAGAACCTTTGTGACCTATAATAATACCTTTTTGAGTATCTCTTTCGACCATAATTACTGAACGCATTCTAATGATATTCTCTTCTTCAAAAAACTCTTCCGTATCTACTTCTACAGCATAGGGAATTTCTTTCTTATAATGCATTAGAATTTTTTCTCTGATGGCTTCATTAACAAAAAAACGTTCAGGTTTATCAGTGAGTTGATCTTTAGGATAAAACGGTGGTGACTCTGGTAAAAGCTCTATAATTCTATCAAACACATTTTGAACATTAAAGCCATTTAATGCAGAAATAGGATAAAACTCAGCATTAGGTACTTTTTGTTGCCATAATTCTGCTTGTTCTTCTAATTGCTCTTGATTAGAATTATCTATCTTATTTAATAGTAAAAGAACTGGAATTTTAGAATTGGTTATTTTCTTAAAAAAGGCTTCGTCTTTTAGTTCTTTTTCACCAATTTCTACCATATAAATTAGTACATCTGCATCTTCAAAAGCAGACTTTACAAAATCCATCATGGATTCTTGCAATTCATAAGCTGGTTTTATTATTCCTGGTGTATCACTTAAAATAACCTGAAAATCATCTCCATTAACAATACCTAAAATCCTATGCCTTGTAGTTTGTGCTTTTGAAGTGATGATTGATAGTTTTTCACCTATAAAGGCATTCATCAAGGTAGATTTACCAACATTAGGATTACCTATAATATTTACAAAACCTGCTTTGTGCATTTAGTTTAAATTTATTTACAAAGGTAGTGCAATAATTTATAAAGTAATCTTTGCTTGGTTACTACTTCCTAAAACAAAAAAAGTGTCCTTATTTACTTTGTCTTTATATACTTTGATATCCTTTTCTTTTTCATCTGAAGCATACAAAAACTCATAGGTGAGCCTTCTTAAATCACTAAACTCTTCTTTTGTGAAATCTATAAGTTCTATTGTTGAAAAATCAAGTTCTTGAGACTCTAAAATTTCTGTTTTATAAGTTGGTTCTGGTAAGCTTGCTTTTCGTTTTTCTTCTTTCCAAGCATGATATTTTTCAATAACACCTAACTCACGAGTAATTTGCTTAAGATTTTTTATCAACTTAAACTTTGTAGCGCAAAATATAGCCTTGAAAGATTTTGTATTGTAAAACACTTCATAGTCATAATCATAAACAGTATTACACCATCGCTGTTTCCAATAGTAAGGCCCTTTGGAAAAACTAATACTATCTACATTGTTGGCAATACACCATTCGATTTGCTTCATTAAATCTGTATAACCTGTATTGAACTTAGAATAGGCAATATCATAAGTTCTGATATACTGAAAAATAGTGTTTTTCACATGAAAATTAAGGCAAATATCTATTGGATTTTTACCATTATAAATCACAAAAAAGGAAGCATCCTTATTAAGAATCATGTCATGAACACACTTATAATAATCATCCTTATATTTAAGGTTTGCATTGCCTGTAATACCTTTTTCTATTGACCTTACTTCAAGTAATTTATAGAATTCATCAAAAACAAAGTCATATTCATCCTTCGGCATTTCACCATAATACATTTTATAACTTATGTCAAAACAATGCTCTAACTTACGTTGTTCTCTTCGTAATTTATATCTACTGGATTTGCCAAAACGCTCACTTAAATAACCTGACAAACTCTTTACATCTTTGAAATCAATTCTAAACCCAGGATATTGTTTAAATTTATATGAATGAAAATTTTTAGGTTTTTCAACCTCCTCTATCTTCAGATAATGAGGTAAATCTTCTACAATAAATACATCTTCAAGTGGTTCAATTTCAATATTATTTTCATAGATATATTCACCACTTACTTTGTTGTAAATATTAGAATAGATATATGGAATATCTCTTTTAGCAAAAAGCTGAGTAACAAAATTTATAGTTTTTGTCTTCATTTTGAAACCTTTTCCTTTTTAGCTTTCATGTAGTCCGCAATTGTAGATGCTATAATATCTCTGCCGTGATTATTCCAATGCCAATCATATATCAAAGTTGTAGCCTTTTTTGATTTTTTGAAATTATCTGCAAAATCAATATAATTGATACCATTGTTTCTGCAATACTCTAAAAACCGTTTACTGGTTTTTCTAGAATCTAACAAAAACGATGTTTTAGACTTATTAAATCCATAAAGCTTAACTAGGCTTTTAAAATTAGATAATTTTTGAAGATCTAAAGCTTTTTCTTTTTCATCATCCGTAGTCTCTATTTCATTAGTCTGGTAACCATTTTCTGGTTCTTCAAAAGCTTTACCACTAACTAAACGCTTTAGAGGTTCCAAAATTCCTATTTTAGAACCATAAGCTAAAATCTTAATGTTATCCCTTATTTTAAAAGGAGTGGATTTCAACATTTTAATTCTATCATAATTTGGTTCATAAACGCCTCTATCCAAATCACTATCATAGTTAAGATAGATGACCACTTCATCAATTAAATCAAATTGCTCTTTATAAGCATGTATCAAGTGCATCTGATTTGCTAAATCATAACCTGAGTAACCATACTCATAGACTTCACAATTACCTAATTTATCTTCAAGTTTTTTACCTGTAGAATCATCAAAATCTTGATGAAAACCTTCAATAAAAGAATCTCCTATTATAGCTATTTCACATTTGTCATTAGTTGGATTAAATTCTCGGTGAGAGTTAAAGCCAGATTCATTGATACTAAACCTTGAATAACTTTGGTTTCTATTTCCAAAAACGGTATAGCCTGTATTACCAGGAACACGTTTTTCTACTCCATACTCATCGATAAAACGAGGTGGATCTTCAGTATACAAATGAAACACTCGTACTATTATCTCTATAATTAGAAGTATTAGTACAATATAAATTCCTGATTTTATTATAAACTTTTTCATCCGATTTAAAATTGAAAATAAATGAATGATCTATTAACTCCATCATCATAAAACAAGAGCATACTTAAAATTACTAATGCGTAAATAAGCAATCTTACCAATGGATACTTAAACTTGAAAGGATTACGTTCATCTTTTCTAATGAGATACTCGTAAACTGTAAACATTGCTATCAGAATATAGAAATCTAACATTCTATAACCCATAGGATGCACATAGCTTTCATAAGTAAAATTATTAATTATCTGATTAATGTAATCAAACGCATCACTTATGGATGGTGATCTAAAAAATATTCTAGAAAAGGTTACCAATAGAAATGTTATAATAACCTGTATAATTTCTTTAGGATTGGGTAGCCAAGTATTTTGTGCAATAACATTATCTGCATAGAGTCTATTTCTTCCCATTAAAAAAACAGGTATATATAATAAAGCGTGAATAGCTCCCCAAATGACAAACGTCCAATTAGCTCCATGCCATAGACCACTAACGAGAAATATTACTACTATATTTCGAACAGATTTTAGCTTACTCACTCTAGAACCTCCCATGGGAATGTAGAGATAGTGCCTAAACCAAGTGGATAACGATATGTGCCATCGTTGCCAATATTCTGCAATATTTCTAGAAAAGTTTGGAAATTTAAAGTTAGACATTAACTCTATCCCAAATAGCTTCGCTGTACCTATAGCAATATCTGTATAACCACTAAAATCTCCATAAACTTGAAAGCTAAACAAACACACACCTAAAATTAATGTTGAAGCAGGATAGTTGGAATAATTAGCAAAAATATCATCAACAATTGGTGCTAGAGAATCTGCAATTACTAGCTTTTTGAAAAAACCCCACAAAATAAGCTTTAAACCAGAAACTGCTTGTTCATACTTAAATACACGCTTATTATTAATTTGATTTAATAAATTAGAAGCTCGCTCTATAGGACCTGCAACCAATTGAGGAAAGAAAGCTACAAAGGCTGCAAAAGATATAAAGTTGTCGGTAGGCTTTAATTTTTTATAATAAATATCAAACGAATAAGACATGGTCTGAAACGTATAAAAAGAAATACCTACTGGAAGTATTATTCGTAATGTCCAAGTACTCTTTATCTCATAACCAAAAGCACTAAACATATCTATAAATGAATCTACAAAAAAGTTATAATATTTAAAAAAACCTAGTAAACCTACATTGCAGGCAACACTTAACCATAACCAATATTTAGCTTTCTTTTTGTCATTAAGATATTTATATATTTTTTGTCCTACATAAAAATCTAAAAAAGTACTAAATGCTATAAGAAACAAAAAACGCCAGTCCCACCAACCATAAAACACATAGCTTGCCACTATCACTAACAAGTTTTGAAACTTAAGATTCTTCTTAAATACAAACCAATATAGCATGTAGACTATAGGAAGGAATATTAAAAACTGAAGGGAATTAAATAACACTTTTTAAAAAATTTAATTAGTCGTTTATTGACGCTATCACAGATGTTTTACTTCCTGTAATTAAGTACTTTTTATTTTGATCTTGATATTTAAAGATCTTGAGGTCATTATAATTTTCTTCATACAAATACAAATACTCAAAAAGCATTAATCTTAGAGCTTGATTTTCACTTTTCTCATAATCAATAGCTATAAATTTACCTAACGCTTTTACATCTTCACAATCAATAAAACTATACTTAGCTTTCTCACTTTCCTCCTTTTGTTCTTTATGCTTTATTCTGTATGTAACTTTGTGTAGTCGGTCATTGAGTTTTTTGTCTCTTAGCTTTTGCTTAACATCATAAAAATGTTTAACCCACTTTGCTATAAATTTAGATTTTAAAGAAGAAGTGTCATAAAAAATATGGTATTCAAAATCATAGGTTTTTGTACACCATCTTGTTTTGTATTCGTAATAACCTTTTGAAAAATCAAAAGTTTTTATACCATTATCTATACACCATTCTATTAATTTCATAATAGTAACTGCTCCTAGGTGAAACTTAAAGTAGTCTATATCAAAAACCGTAACAGCATCAAATAAAATATCTTCAGAAAAAAAGCAAAGCGTAACACCTATTGGTTGGTCGTTATCATAAATAACGAAAAGTGATGCTTTTTTCTCTAAAATCAATGAATATGATACATCATGATAAAAAGCCCATTTTTCTGAGCCTAGAACATCATTTGTTATTTGTTTATCGTCAAAACGTTTAATTAAAAGCCTTTTAAAATGTTTGAAGATTGAATCATGTTCTGACTTAGTGATTTCACCACACCACATTTTGTATTTTATGTTAAAAGCAGTTTCTAAACGTCTTTTATATTTTCTGTTTTTATTCCTACTACTTTTACTAAAATTATGTTGCATATAGTCATCGAGACTACTATAATTTCCTGTTTCAATTAAAAAACCTGGATATTGTTTAGATTTTAGCAATCCTATATTAGGACCTAAATTTGAACTATTAACATTAAAATATGTTGGTACGTCATATATCAATAAAGTTTCACCATTGAGACAAGACTTGTTATTTAAAGCTAATGCATAGTCCATACCCTTAGTAAGCGTTTCACCAACATTTACATGAATAGGCCAGTTATTATGTTTTAGAAACTCGACATTAGATATACAATCAAAAGACTTAATTGAATCATTATTACTGTTAAAATGCTTTAACCAAATTGATTTGAAACTTTGTGATAAAAAGGGGTTTTCAAAAATCACTTTATAGCTTTTGATGTTATTAAATAATGCTTAAACAGATTAATTTCTTTTACTTAACCTAACTAAAATCGACAAAACCCTTTGATTCAAATAAAAAGAAGTCCAGAACACAAAGAAACCATTTTAAAAATATTATTGTCTTTAAAACTTAACAAAAACATCTTTAATTCTATTTCCTACACTCTAATATTTAGGGCTTTAACGTCAAAAATACGTAATATCAAAATTAAAATATTTTAGAGTCAAAAACTCAAAAAAAACACATTAATAGATTAAATAATCATTTTTTCAGTTGAACTTAAATTCTGAGAAACTTAGAAATTGTTTTAGTTTTACTTTATTAGTATATACTACGCAGATTAAGTAATTTTTCTAGGTATTCTATTATATATGCTAGACTATAGTGGTCAACTGTATCTTAAACGCCTCGCCTAAATACTAGAATTAATGCTTTAATTTTTTTCACCCCTTAAGCAATATCTCATCAGTATTGGGCTGGATTAGTTTTAATTGGAAATACATTTCCAATTGAAATTAATACAAAATCTTATAGTGTATATTGGATAACAGGAATAGTCTTATTTCTATTATTGATATTGCTTTTTAAAAGAGCAAAATAGCTTAACAAAAAAAGTCTTTCCAAAAAGGAAAGACTTTCTAAATATCTTAGTAAGAATTGCTATTATAAAGCAGCTACATGTTTAGTTAACTGAGACTTTAAGTTACCTGCTTTGTTAGAATGAATAATATTCTTCTTAGCTAACTTATCAACCATACTGATAACTGAAGGCAACATTTTCTGAGCTTCTTTAGCATCAGTAATCTCACGTAATTTTTTTATAGCGTTACGAGTAGTCTTGTGTTGGTATCTGTTTAACACACGCTTTTTATCGTTACTTCTAATTCTTTTTAAAGCTGACTTATGATTTGCCATTTTTATTCTTTCTTATTAAAAATTGTAGCCCGTAGGGGAATCGAACCCCTCTTACCAGGATGAAAACCTGGCGTCCTAGCCGATAGACGAACGGGCCATTTGGTTACTTATTTATTTAAATGAACCTACAACGTTTCCATTGCGGATGCAAAAATACAACTATTTTTAAATGTTGCAACAACAAATTAATTTTTTTTTAAAAAATTTTAATACGCCTTTGCAAAGAGCACTCGTTTAGTAGATGGTTTACCACTATAAACACAGTTACCTTCCTCTATTTTGCTGTCCATTGGTATACAACGTATGGTTGCTTTAGTAAGCTCTTTTATCTTTTGTTCCGTCTCTGCAGTACCATCCCAATGAGCAGAAATAAAACCTGTCTTAGTTTCTAATACGGTCTTGAAATCTTCAAAACTATCTACTTCAGTAATATGTGTATTTCTAAAATCTAGAGCTTTATTAAATAATTCATCTTGAATTTGAGATAAAAGATCCTTTATGGTCTCTGAAAGATTTGAAATTTCAACTATAGATTTTGTAAGTGTATCTCGTCTTGCTAATTCTACAGTTTCATTTTCTAAATCTTTAGGTCCAATAGCAATCCTTAGAGGCACACCTTGTAATTCATGCTGAGCAAACTTAGCTCCTGGTCTATGTGTTGTTCTATTATCAAACTTACAACTGATGTTTAGAGCTTTCAATTCGTTTATTATTGAATTTGCTTTTTCTGAAATTAAATCAAATTGTTCGTCATTCTTATATATAGGAACAATAACCACTTGAAATGGAGCTAGATTTGGTGGTAGTACTAAACCTTTATCATCACTATGTGTCATGATTAAAGCTCCCATTAATCGTGTTGAAACACCCCAAGAAGTTGCCCAAACATAATCTAACTTGCCTTCGTTATTAGTAAACTTAACATCAAACGCTTTAGCAAAATTCTGACCTAAAAAGTGTGATGTACCAGCCTGTAAAGCTTTTCCATCTTGCATAAGCGCTTCTATACAGTAAGTTTCTACGGCACCAGCAAAACGTTCGCTTTCTGTTTTCACTCCTTTAATCACAGGAATTGCCATAAAGTTCTCTGCAAAATCCGCGTAAACATTATTCATTTGTTCTGCTTCTTGTAGCGCTTCAGATTCTGTTGCATGAGCAGTATGTCCTTCTTGCCATAAAAACTCTGCTGTTCTTAAAAATAAACGCGTACGCATTTCCCATCTAACAACATTAGCCCACTGATTTATTAATATAGGTAAGTCTCTATAACTTTGAATCCAACCTTTATAGGTATTCCAAATTATAGCTTCACTTGTTGGTCTTACAACTAATTCTTCTTCGAGTTTAGCCTCTGGATCTACCCTTAACTTACCTTCATTATCAGGATCGTTTTGTAACCTGTAATGTGTCACAACAGCACATTCTTTAGCAAAACCTTCAGCGTTCTTTTCTTCAGCTTCAAAAAGACTTTTTGGTACAAATAATGGAAAATAGGCATTTTGATGACCTGTTTCTTTAAACATTCGGTCTAATTCAGCCTGCATTTTCTCCCAAATAGCATAGCCATAAGGTTTAATAACCATACATCCTCTAACAGCCGAATTTTCAGCTAAATCGGCCTTTACAACCAATTCATTATACCATTTGGAATAATCTTCTGCTCTACTTGTAAGATTTTTACTCATTTACCGTGTTTTGGCACAGATGTTGTGCTTATGTTAAATAAAAAAATAGTTCAGCAAAACTAACTATTTTTGTAATGTTCAACAATAAAATAAATGAGATATGCAATTTAATACTTTTTTAAATCAAAAATTGCCATTTTTTGTTGCACTTGGTCTAACGGCTGTGTTAACTTCATGTGGTTCCTTTCAATATGCAGGGTACGACAATGATGGTATATACTCTAGTGAAGAATACAATTACAACACTGAAGTAGAAGAACCAGTAGCCACGACTTCCACTAATGATTCTAATTATTATAAAAATTATTTTGCCGAAAACTCTGCCGAGATTGACGCTATAAATCAAGATGGTGAAATTTTCACTGACATTGATGGCTATGAAGGTAACTACACTGAACAAGATAGTACGCAACAGAGAGTTGCTTATGGAGGATGGGGACAAAACAATAGTTCAGTGACCATCAATTATATTGACAATGGCTGGTATGGCGGATGGTACGGCTGGAATGATCCTTGGTTATGGAACGGTAGTTATGCTTGGGGTTGGGGAAGACCTTGGGGATGGAATAACTGGCGTTGGAATTATGGTTGGGGATGGAATGACCCTTGGTTATATGGAGGTTATTACGGCTATGGTTGGAATAATTGGGGCTATTATGGTGGCTTTTACAATTACGGCTGGAACAATCCTTATTACAGAGGTTATAATAGATATGCTTACAGTACAGGAAGAAGAGGCTCACTACTTTACAACAATAACTTGAGCAGAAGCACAAGAAGCAATGCTGCTGTATCTAGAAGAGATTATTCTACTCGTAGATTATCAAATTCATCAAGACTATCTAGAAGTTCAAATTCAAGAAGTTTAAGATCTAGTTCTTCTACTATGAGAAGAAGTTCTTCTTCCACGTCAAGATCGAGTAGGATTACAAGACCAGCAACAAGCAGATCTTCTAGATCATCAACTATGAGATCTGGAGGTAGTACTAGATCTTCAGGCTCTGTAAGATCTTCTTCTTCAAGAAGTTCATCAAGGTCTTCAGGCAGTGTAAGATCTTCAGGCGGTTCTAGATCTTCTGGGTCATCATCAAGAGGAGGCTCTTCTGGCGGTAGCAGAAGGGGTGGAAGAGGATAAAAATTAATTTTCACATTAAAAAAATTACTTATGAAAAAATCACTTATGCTCTGCGTAGGGTTGCTAAGCACATCCTTAATTTTAGCACAAGACATTACTGATGCTGTTAGATATTCAAATGATGAAATTCAAGGTACAGCAAGATTTAAAGCTATGGGAGGTGCCTTTGGCGCTCTAGGTGGTGATATGTCTGCCGTTAATATCAATCCTGCTGGCTCTGCTATTTTTAACAATAGTCATGCCTCGTTATCATTAGGTGTGTTTAATGCCAATAATGATACCTATTATTTTGGAGGGACAAATTCTACCTCAGATACCAATATAGATTTAAATCAGCTTGGTGCTACATTTGTATTTAACAATACTGACATAAATTCACCTTGGAAAAAATTCACTTTAGGAGTTGCATATGATACTACATCTGACTTTGATGATGAGTGGTTTGCTAGTGGAGTAAACCCAGGAAACACTATCGGGAATTATTTTATGGATTATGTACAAGGACTTCGTTTGGATGAAATATCTGCTTTTCCAGGAGAAACAATATCTGAGGCTTATAATGAAATTGGAGCTTTTTACGGATATGGTAATCAACAAGCTTTTTTAGGTTACGAAGGCTACATTCTAAATCCTGCTGAAGATATAGATGAAAACACTGCATATTCCTCAAGTATTGACCTCAATGGCAATAATTTTAATCAAAGTTACGCTTATGCCTCTAGAGGTTACAATGGTAAATTAGCATTTAACTTTGCTACAAGTTATGGTGACAAGGTTTTCTTTGGATTAAATTTAAATTCTCATTTCATAAATTATGAACGTAGCACTTATTTCACGGAGTCAAACTCTAATGTTAACTCTACTGTTACTAATGTAAATTTTGAAAATAATTTACTTACAACAGGTAGTGGTTTTTCTTTTCAACTTGGAAGTATAGCTAAACTTACAGACGAATTAAGACTTGGTATATCATACAACTCACCTACTTGGTACAGAATTTCGGATGAGACATCTCAATATCTAGCTACAACTAGAATTGAAGGAGGTACAAATATGACCCAAATTGTTAATCCTAATGTTATTAATGTGTATGAGGAATACAAACTAAAAACACCTGGAAAACTCACTGGGAGTATAGCTTATGTTTTTGGGAAACAAGGTCTATTAAGCTTTGATTACTCACTGAAAGATTATAGTAATACAAAATTTAAACCTAGCTCTGATCTTTATTTTTCAGATTTAAATTATCAAATCAATAATACTTTAGGTTCTTCTATTTCATACGGATTAGGTGGTGAATACCGCTATAAAGCTTTAAGTTTTAGAGGTGGATACCGTTTTGAAGAAAGTCCTTACAAGGATGATTCATTTTATGGAGACCTTGATAGGTATTCTTTAGGCCTTGGTTATAGTTTTGGTAATTTTAATTTAGACTTAGCCTTTAGTCATTCTCAAAGAGATATTAACTATCAGTTGTATACTGTTGGCTTAACAGACTCTGCTGAAATAGCTTCAAAGTTTAATGATTTCATTTTAACATTCGCTTTTAATATCTAAAAAAATATTATTGAGTAGTACTAAAATAGGTTGACAATTTTTAATAAAATAGAAAAAAACCTGTGAAGCTAGTTTCACAGGTTTTTTTATTGTATATACAAACTAGGTGTTTTCACATTAAGGCTCAAATGCGGTCTTTGGTCTTTTACTGTTATAAGCTTCTATAGATTACTTGATGAACTTGTTTATAGGTTCTGTTCGTCTTTTTCAACTTGGAATACAACAGCTTGTTCAAAACCTAAGTTGTAATCACTTTGTATAAGTTTAGCCCTTGATTACGCTTTATCTCTCATAATAAGTCAACTTATTTTAGGACGGGACATTATAAATAAAAAAGCCAGAGTTAAAACTCTGGCTTTTTTTGCATATACTCTTACCTCTATCTCTTTAAAGTAAAATGGGCTTTAAATTCTTTAGGTTCGTTTGTTGTTGGTTCAACATATTCCACGGTGAACCAATAATCGCTACTCGGCATTAGGTTCCCATTAAAGGTACCGTCCCAACCAGATCCCGA